>JACAEB010000029.1 GCA_013389075.1 Alphaproteobacteria bacterium | reverse complement strand
GTCGCGGTCGAGCCCGAGCCGGAGGCCCCGCCCGTCGCCGCGCGCGACGACAAGCCGGGCGCCCGCCGTCCCGAGCCCGCGCCCCTCCGCAAGGTGGAGGCCGAGGCCGTCGAGGATGCCGACAGTCCCCGCAAGGCCCGTCCCGATGCCAAGGCGCCGGTTCCCAAGCGCGCCGAGCCGCGCCGCCGGACCGGCAAGCTGACCATCACCAAGGCGCTCGACGAGGAGGGCGAGGAGCGCACGCGCAGCCTCGCCTCCGTCCGCCGCGCGCGCGAGAAGGAACGCCGCCGGCTGATGATGGCAGGCGGGGAGTCCATGCGCGTGGTGCGCGAGGTGATCATTCCCGAAGCCATCACGGTGCAGGAACTCGCCAACCGGATGGCGACGCGGGCGGTGGACATCATCAAGGTGCTGATGCGCCAGGGCGTGATGGCCAAGATCACCGATGCCGTCGACGCGGACACGGCCCAGCTCATCGCCGAGGAATACGGGCACACGGTCAAGCGCGTCTCGGAAGCCGATGTGGAAGAGGGCATCGAGGGCACGGCCGACCGGGCCGAGGACCTGCACCCGCGCGCGCCCGTCGTCACGATCATGGGCCATGTCGACCACGGCAAGACCTCGCTGCTCGACGCGCTGCGCTCGACCGACGTCGCCGCCTGCGAGGCGGGCGGCATCACCCAGCATATCGGCGCCTATCAGGTGCAGCTCGCCTCGGGCGCGCGCATCACCTTCCTCGACACGCCGGGCCACGCCGCCTTCACCTCCATGCGGGCGCGCGGCGCCAAGGTGACCGACATCGTGGTGCTGGTGGTGGCGGCCGATGACGGGGTGATGCCCCAGACGGTCGAGGCCATCAATCACGCCAAGGCGGCCGAGGTGCCGATCATCGTCGCCATCAACAAGATCGACAAGGTGGGCGCGACGCCCGACCGCGTCCGCCAGGAGCTGCTCCAGCACGAGATCGTCGTCGAGAGCCTCGGGGGCGACGTGCAGGATGTCGAGGTCTCGGCGCTGAAGAAGCTGGGTCTCGACCAGCTCGAGGAGAAGATCCTCCTCCAGGCCGAAATTCTCGAGCTCAAGGCCAATCCCGACCGGCCGGCCGACGGCACGGTCGTCGAGGCCAAGCTCGACAAGGGCCGGGGCCCCGTCGCCACCGTGCTCGTCCAGCGCGGCACGCTCAAGGTGGGTGACATTCTCGTCGCCGGCTCCGAATGGGGCCGGGTGCGGGCGCTCCTGAACGACCGGGCCCAGCCGCTCCCCGATGCCGGCCCCGGCGTGCCCGTCGAGGTGCTCGGCCTGTCGGCCGCGCCCGAGGCGGGGGACAAGTTCTCCGTCGTCGAGGACGAGGCCAAGGCCCGCGACATTTCCGAATACAGGCAGCGCAAGCGGCGCGAGGCGCGCGTGGGCACGCAAGGACGCGGCTCGCTCGAGCAGATGCTCGCCCAGCTCAAGGCGACGGACCGCAAGGAGTTTCCGCTCCTCATCAAAGGCGACGTGCAGGGCTCGGTCGAGGCCATCACCGGCGCGCTCGCGGGGCTCTCGACCGAGGAGGTCGCGGCCCGGCCGCTCCATGCGGGCGTGGGCGGGATCACCGAGTCCGACGTCATCCTCGCCAAGGCCTCCTCCGCGCCGATCATCGCCTTCAACGTGCGGGCGAACCGGCAGGCGCGCGACCGGGCGGAGGCCGAAGGCGTCGAGATCCGCTACTATTCGGTCATCTACGACCTCATCGACGACGTGAAGGCGGCGATGTCGGGCCTTCTCGACCCGACCATCCGCGAGACCTTCCTCGGCTATGCCGAGGTGCTGGAGGTGTTCAACATCTCCAAGATCGGGCGGGTGGCCGGCTGCCGCGTGACCGAGGGCCTCGTGCGCCGGGGCAACCGGGTGCGCCTCCTGCGCGACAACGTCGTGATCCACGAGGGCTCGCTCGCCACGCTCAAGCGCTTCAAGGACGAGGTGAAGGAGGTCGTGGCCGGCCAGGAATGCGGCATGGCCTTCGAGAACTATCAGGACCTTCAGCCCGGCGACCAGATCGAGTGTTTCGAGGTCGAGAAGATCGCCCGGACGCTGGCCTGATCCGGTCCGATCGGATGACGGGGCTCGCCGGGGGGCCTCGTCGGGCCGGGGAGGTGCGCGGACGGTCCTGCGCTGGGGGAAGGCCCGGTCAGAACCGGAAGCCGACGCGCACGCCCGTATTGTCGAGCCCCTGATTGTTCGTGCACGTCCCGCCATTCGAGACGTGGTCGTAATGGAGCTGGACGATCACCCGCTCGCTGACGCGGTAGCCGAGCCCGAGCGAGGCGCGGGCGAGGACGCGGCAGCCGAGAAGCTTGCGGTCATAGCCCGTGCCCTGCGCATCGGCGAAGGTGAGGTGCTCCGCATCGTGCACCGAGACACCCAGACCCGGCGAGAGGCTGAGCCGCCGCGTCACCGGCAGATCCCAGACCGGCCCGGCATAGGCCTGGCTGATGCCGTCGACCGCATAGGTGGCGCCGACGGCAAGGCGCGGGGCCCAGCTCCGCCCGCGGACGATCCGCGGCGTCTGCACCTCGACATTGAAGGCGACCCCGTCATTGCCGCCTTTCCGGCTGATGAGGCGCGTGTCGTAGAGGAGCACGCCCGAGAGCCATCCCCAGTCACCCGGCCCGCGCATCTCGGCCGCCTGCACCGGCGCCGCCGTGAGACAGGCGGCGAGGAAGGCGAGGGTCGACAGGAGCATGGCGGCCCGCCGCCGCGCCTGCCGTGTCAGGAAGAGACCGCCTCGCATCATCGTCCGCCCTCCGGCCCGGGAAATTGCTCCCGATGGTCAAGCCGTAAGCGGCAGAGCTTGCGAAAGAGCGTAGGCGGGGCCTGCGATTTGGCGGAAAATCGCGTCGAAACTGCCGGCGCTTTCGCCTAAATTTTCCGGGAGAGGACGCGGAAGGACGCGATGGGCCGGTTCTTGATCACGCTCGGGCTCGTTCTGGTGGTGGCGGGGCTCCTCTGGCCCTATCTCGGCCGGCTGGGCCTTGGCCGCCTGCCGGGCGACATCCTGATCGAGCGGGAAAACCTGCGGATCCATCTCCCGCTCATGACCTCGCTGCTCGTCAGCGCGGTCGTGCCCCTCGTCCTGTGGCTGATCAATCGCTGACGGCCGCTCAGTCGGCCGCCCGCGCCCAGCGCAACTGGTAGAGATCAAAGCGCCGGTCCTTGAGATTGTGCACCGCGCCCGACTGGCGCGCGACAAGGAGGTCCGACAGCGAGAGATCGGCGATCGCCACCGTCTCGGTGTTGGGCGCGGTGTCGGCCGCCACCCCGTCGCGGGCGAAGGGAAAGTCCGAGGGCGTCAGGATGCAGCTCTCCGCATAGTGAATGTCCATGTTCTCGACATTGGGCAGATTTCCCACGACGCCGGACATGACGACATAGCACTGGTTCTCGACCGCCCGCGCCTGGCAGCAATAGCGCACGCGCAGATAGGCGCGCCGCTCGTCCGTGCAGAAGGGCACGAAGAGCAGCACCGCGCCCTGATCGACGAGGTGGCGGGCGACTTCGGGGAATTCGGAATCGTAGCAGACCATCACCCCGATCGGCCCGCAATCGGTGGGGACGATGGAGCAGCTGTCCCCGCCCTTGATGTTCCACCAGCGCCGCTCGTTCGGCGTGGGATGGAGTTTCGCCTGCGTGTAGACGGCGCCATCGCGCAGGAAGACATAGGCGACGTTCTGGATGTCGCCCGTCTCCATGCGGGTGGGATGGGAGCCCGCGATGATATTGATGTTGTAGGAGACGGCGAGCTTTTCCATGAAGGCGCGGAAGCGCTTCGTGTAGTCCGACACCTTGGCGACGGCGGGCGCGGGCTGGAGGCGCTCGGTCTCGAGCGAGAGGAGCTCGAGCGTGAAGAGCTCGGGGAAGGCGACGAAATCGGCCTGATAGTCCGAGGCGACGTCGACGAAATACTCCACCTGCTCCTCGAAGTCCTCGATCCGGTCGATCTTGCGCATCTGGAACTGCACGGTGGCGACGCGCACGCGCGGGGGCAGGCGCTTGTCGGCGCGCGTGGTGCGGACCTTCGTATCCTCCGTATGCAGAGGGTTGCGCCAGTACATGAGGACGGCGTTGCCCTTCGAGGCGAGATCGGTGGGCAGGTAGTCGGGCAGGATGCGGACGGGCTCGAAGCCCTGAGCGAGATGGAAGTTGATCACCTGGTCGCGCAGCTTCTTCTCGACGACCGCCTCCACATAGGCCCAAGGGTCGGGATAGTCGGCGGCGCGGCGCGCATAACCGGGCAGGCGCCCGCCGAAGGCGATGCCCTTGAGCTCGAAATAGTCGCAGAGCTCGCGCCGGACCTTGTAGAAGCGCTGGCCGATCCGGAGGCGCCGATAGGCGGGATCCACCGCGACCTCCATGCCGTAGAGCACGTCCCCGTCCGGGTCGTGGCGCGAGCCGAAGCCCCCGCCCGTGATCTCGGCCCAGCCGTGCGGGGAGAGCGCATCGACCTCCGAGACGATGAAGGTGGAGCAATAGCCGACGACCCGCCCCTCGAATTCGGCGACGAACTGGCCTTCGGGGAAATTGTTGATCTGACCGCGGATCTGGCTTTCGGGATAGGCATCGGCCGCGCCATAGACGCGCTGGGTCAGCTCGGCGATGCCGGTGACATCGGCGAGCGCCGCGTTGCGGATGACGAGTTTGGCGCGTGAATCGGTCATGGAACTCCGGGACTCGTGGACGGGAGGGGGCGGTGCCGGGCGGCGCCGTCGGGGCGGCCTGTGGCGCGGATGCGGCAGTGCGGCACGAACCGCCGGGGGCGGTTGTCTGCGGGCCGATCACCAATTATGCTCACGGGACTCAATTGGGGGAAAGAGAACCGTGCGCAAGTCTTTTCACCGTCGTCCGATGGGCTCGGGCCTCGGCGCCGCGCTGGCGCTGTGCCTCGGCCTCTTGGTAGCCGCTCCCGCCTCTGCCACCGACAAGGGCTTCGAGATCCGCGGGGGGATCCTCGCCCATGATGCGGGCCTTTTCTCCAGCCCGAAGGAGAACGGCGTCGACCTGAACGCCGAGCTCCTCTTTCCCTCGCCGGCCCTTCTCGGCTTTCTGGGATCGCCCCGCCCGCATATCGGCGGCAATCTCGCCAGCGACGGCATTTCCTTCGGCTATGCCGGTCTCGCCTGGGACTGGTCGCTGACGCGGAGCTGGTTCGTCACGGCGTCCTTCGGCGGCGCCATCCATGACGCCGACCAGCTCACCGAGGACGATCTGCGGCCCGGCCAGCGCGAAAGCTCGGTCCGCCTGCTCGGCTGCCAGGCGCTGTTCCACCTCGCGCTCGGGCTCGGCTATCAGCTCACCGAGGCGGTCAACGTCCATCTCTATGCCGACCACATTTCGAACGCGACCCTCTGCGACAAGAACGAGGGTCTCGAGAATGCCGGCATCCGCCTGGGCTACGAATTCTAGCCGCGCGCCCCATATCCCGGTTTGGATGGATGGCTCCCGGCGCGTGACGCCGCCGGGCCCTTCGCGTGCTTGCGGGTCGGCGCGAAAGCGGGCACAAGACCCCGCTTCGGCGCGGGCTGCCCCGAGAGGGAGCCGCGCCCGTCCAACCCGTCCGGTGAGCGAGCGTTCATGAGCCGACAACACGGCAGGTCCAGGGGATCGGCACCCTCGCAGCGTCAGCTGCGGGTGGGCGAACTCGTGCGCGCCATCCTGTCCGAGCTCCTGATGCGCGGCGAGGTGGAGGACGAGGGCCTCGCCGGCGTGTCGGTGACGGTGACCGAGGTGCGCGTCTCGCCCGATCTGAAGCATGCGACCGCCTTCGTCGCCCCGCTCGGGGGCGGCGATCCCGCGCCCGTCGTGGCCGCGCTCACGCGGGCGCGGCGCTTCCTGCGCGGCGAGGTGGGGCATCGGCTCGACCTCAAGTTCACGCCGGAGATCACCTTCAGGCCCGACACCTCCTTCGACCAGGCCTCCCGCATCGACGCGCTTCTCGCCGAGGCCCACAGGCGGCCGCGGGGCGAGGAGCCGGACGAGGCGGACGACTGACATGGGGCGCAGGCGGAAGGGCCGGCCGATCGCCGGCTGGATGGTCATTGACAAGCCCGAGGGCATCACCTCCACCAAGGTGGTGAGCCGGGTGCGCTGGCTCCTCGAGGCCGACAAGGCGGGCCATGCGGGGACGCTCGATCCGCTGGCGAGCGGGATCCTGCCCGTCGCCCTCGGCGAGGCGACCAAGACGGTGCCCTTTCTCGTGGACGCCACCAAGATCTACCGCTTCGTGGCGGCCTGGGGTGTCGCGCGCAGCACGGACGACCGCGAGGGCGAGGTGACCGCGACCTCCGCCCACCGCCCCGACGAGGCGGCCATCCGCGCGATCCTGCCCCGCTTCACCGGCGAGATCGAGCAGGTGCCGCCGGCCTTCTCGGCCATCAAGGTGGACGGGGAGCGGGCCTATGATCTCGCCCGGGCGGGGGCCCCGCCCGAGCTCAAGGCGCGCCCGGTCCAGATCCACGACCTCGAACTCGTCGAGCTGCGCGGGCCGGACGAGGCGGTCTTCGAGATCGAATGCGGCAAGGGCACCTATGTGCGCAGCCTCGTGCGCGACATGGCGCTGGCGCTCGGCACGGTCGGACATGTCGCGAAGATCCGCCGGCTCCGGGTCGGACCCTTTTCGGAGAGCGACGCAATTCCCCTTTCAAAACTGGAAGAAATGGGGAATAGTGCGGCCGCGACGAGCCTTCTCAAGCCGCTTCAGACCGCGCTGGACGACATCCCGGCGCTGGCCATGGGGCCGCAGGAAGCGATGCGGCTGAAACGCGGTCAGACCACCATTCTGCGCCCCGTCTATTCCGCTCAGCTTTCGGATTGGGCTCGCGCCCGCGCGGGTGAGGGATCTCGCTCGGCGAGCGTTCCCTCCGCCATGGAGGAGCTGCTCGGCGAGGAGGCGGCGCCGCCGGAGATGGAGATGGACGGCCCCCATGTGCTCTGTCTGCACAAGGGCCAGCCGGTCGCCATCTGCCGGCGCGAGGGCCACGAGCTCAAACCGGTGCGGGTGTTCAATCTCCCATGGATAGGAGACGCCGATGTCGGTTACACCTGACCGCAAGCAGGACCTGATCAAGGAACACGCCACCAAGGCCGGCGACACGGGCTCGCCCGAAGTGCAGGTAGCGATCCTCACCGAGCGTATCGCCAATCTGACCGAGCACTTCAAGACCCACGCCAAGGACAATCATTCGCGCCGGGGGCTGATCAAGCTCGTGTCCCAGCGGCGCCAGCTTCTCGACTATCTGCGGCGCAAGGACAAGCCGCGCTACGAGCGTCTCATCCAGCGGCTTGGCCTGCGCCGCTAGTCCGTTTCGCAGGCTTCTCACCGGCCGGGGGCGGGGTCCGCCCGCCTTCGGCCCATCGTCCGTCCGCGGCAGGGATGCCGCTCTCGAGGGACGCGCCCTGCCCGCGCCTTGTCTCCGTGCCGACCGGCCTTGCGCCGCGCACGGAAGGGCCGTCAGGTCGCGTCAGTGCGGGGAGAGCCAAAACGGGCTCGAGGGCGGAAAACCTCCGGCGGGGAACGGGAAAGCAAAGATCCCGCCCCGGCGTCATCCCTTTGAGGACCTAGATGTTCAACATTCATCGCAAGACGATCAACTGGGGCGGGCGTCCGCTCACCCTCGAGACCGGGCGCATCGCGCGCCAGGCGGGCGGCGCGGTGCTCGCCACCTATGGCGAGACCATGGTGCTCGCCACGGCCGTCGCCGAACGCAGCCCCAAGCCCGGCATCGATTTCTTTCCGCTCACGGTGCATTACCAGGAAAAGACCTATGCCGCCGGCAAGATCCCGGGCGGCTTCTTCCGCCGGGAGGGGCGGCCGACCGAGCGCGAGACGCTCGTCTCGCGCCTCATCGACCGGCCCATCCGGCCGCTCTTCCTGCCCGGCTTCAAGAACGACACGCAGGTCATCGCGACCGTGGTCAGCCATGACCTCGAGAGCGATCCCGACGTCGTGGCGATGATCGCCTCCTCGGCGGCGCTCACCCTGTCGGGCGTGCCCTTCCTCGGCCCCATCGGCGCGGCGCGCGTGGGCTATATCGAGGGCGAATACGTCCTCAACCCCGAGCTCGACCGCATGCCGGAGTCCAAGCTCGACCTCGTCGTCGCCGGCACGGCCGATGCGGTGCTGATGGTCGAATCCGAGGCCCAGGAACTGTCCGAGGACGTCATGCTCGGCGCGGTCATGTTCGGCCACCGGGAAATGCAGGCCGTGGTGCAGGCGATCATCGAGCTCGCCGAACTCGCCGCCAAGGACCCCTGGGATTTCGTGCCCGAGGACCTGTCGGGGGTGAAGTCGCGCCTTGCCTCGCTCATCGAGGCCGATCTGCGCGCCGCCTATGCCGAGCCGCAGAAGCAGGTCCGCCAGGACAAGGTCGCAGCCGCCAAGGACAAGATGAAGGCCCAGATGGCGGGCGCGGTCGAGACGGGCGAGGTCGTCGCCGACGATCTCGGCAAGGCCTTCAAGGAGCTCGAGAAGGACATCGTCCGCAACGACATTCTCGACACGAAGAAGCGCATCGACGGGCGCGGGCTCGCCGATATCCGCCCGATCGACTGCCAGGTGGCCGTGCTGCCGCGCGCCCATGGCGCGGCGCTCTTCACGCGCGGCGAGACGCAGGCCCTCGTGGTCACCACGCTCGGCACGGGCGAGGACGAGCAGATCATCGACGCGCTCGAGGGCAATTACCGCGAGACCTTCCTGCTGCACTACAATTTCCCGCCCTATTCGGTGGGCGAGACCGGCCGCATGGGCGGCACGGGCCGGCGCGAAGTCGGCCACGGCAAGCTCGCCTGGCGGGCCATCAAGGGAGTTCTTCCGCCCAAGGATGAATTCCCCTACACGATCCGCGTCGTCTCCGAGATCACCGAATCGAACGGCTCGTCCTCAATGGCGACGGTGTGCGGCGGCTCGCTCTCGCTGATGGATGCGGGCGTTCCCTTGCGCCGGCCCGTCGCCGGCATCGCCATGGGCCTCATCAAGGAAGGCGATCGCTACGCCGTCCTCTCCGACATTCTGGGCGATGAGGATCATCTCGGCGACATGGACTTCAAGGTGGCGGGGACGGACGAGGGCATCACCTCGCTCCAGATGGACATCAAGATCACCGGGATCACCGAGGAGATCATGCGCGTCGCGCTCGACCAGGCGAAGGGCGGGCGGATGCACATTCTGGGTGAGATGGCGAAGGCCCTGTCGGCCTCGCGCTCGAGCCTTGGGGCCCACGCTCCGCGCATCGAGGTGATGACGGTGCCCACGGACAAGATCCGCGAAGTGATCGGGTCGGGCGGCAAGGTCGTCCGCGAGATCGTCGAGAAGACGGGCGCCAAGATCGACATTTCCGACGACGGAACGATCAAGATCGCGAGCCCCGACCAGGCCTCCATCGATGCGGCCCGCAAGTGGATCCACGGCATCGTCGCCGAGCCCGAAGTGGGGCAGGTCTATGACGGCAAGGTCGTGAAGGTGGTCGATTTCGGCGCCTTCGTGAACTTCTTCGGAAGCCGCGACGGCCTCGTGCACATCTCGCAGATCTCGTCCGAGCGCGTCGGCAAGGTCTCGGACGTGCTCAAGGAAGGCGACATGGTCAAGGTGAAGCTTCTGGGCTTCGACGACCGCGGCAAGGTGCGCCTGTCGATGAAGGTGGTCGATCAGACCACGGGCGCCGAGATCAGCGCGAAGGAACCGGTCGACGGAGCGGAGTGATCCGTTGCGCGACACGCGCGCGGCGATCCTTCGAGGCTCGCTTCGCTCGCAGCTACGGATGGCGGGTTTTGAGGATGGAGGACGACCCCCCCGCCCTGCCTTCCCGAGACCTCTCCGCCGTCATCGCGAGCGCGGAGCGCGTGGCGATCCAGGCGGCGGGCGAGAGGCCTCGCCTCCCTGCCTGGATTGCTTCGCTGCGCTCGCAATGACAAAGGAAGAGCCTAGACGCTGGAAGGGGCAGGAGATCCGCACACAGCCGTCATCGCGAGCCCGCGAACCGCGAAGGGGCGCCGGTGACGTGATCGCGCCCTCACGCCGTGCTGTCGGGGCCGGGCGGTGGCTTGGCTTCGCGCGGCAGGTCGCGGGCGCGGGGCATGCCGACGACGTTGAAGCCGCAGTCGACATAATGGATCTCGCCCGTCACGGCGCCCGCGAGGTCGCTCACGAGATACACGGCCGATCCGCCGACCTCGTCGAGCTCGGGGCTGCGCTTGAGCGGCGCGTGGTCGCGGTTCCACTTGAAGACGAGCCGCGCATCGCCGATGGCCGAACCCGCCAGCGTGCGCATGGGGCCGGCCGAGATGGCGTTGACGCGGATCCCGTCCTTGCCGAGATCGGCGGCGAGATAGCGGACCGAGGCCTCGAGCGCCGCCTTGGCGACGCCCATCACGTTGTAATTGGGCATGAAGCGCACGGCGCCGAGATAGGACAGCGTGACGAGGCCGCCGCCGGTCCCGCGCATCAGGGGCCGCGCCCGGCGGGCGATGTCGGTGAACGAGAAGCAGGAGATCTCCATCGTGCGGAGGAAATTTTCCCGCGTCGTGTCGACATAGTCGCCCTTGAGCTCCGACTTGTCCGAATAGGCGATGGCATGGATGACGAAATCGAGGCCGCCCCATTCGGAGGCCAGCGTCTCGAAGGTGCGGTCGAGGCTCGCGCCGTCGGTGACGTCGCAATTGAGCATCAGCCGCGCGCCCACCCCCTCGGCGAGCGGTTTCACGCGCCGTCCGAAGGCTTCGCCCTGATAGGTGAAGGCGAGCTCGGCCCCGTGCTCGGCCGCCAGCCGGGCGATCCCCCAGGCGATCGAATGATCGTTGGCCACGCCCATGACGAGGCCCCGGCGGCCCTTGAGGAGTTCACCCGTAAAGAGGCGGGGACGCGGATCGGTCATGGACGGTCCTCATGCATGGCTTTGGGTGCGGGAAGGCCCTCTTTCGGGGCTCAGCCGGCGTAGCGCTGGAACACGAGCGAGCCATTGGTGCCGCCAAAGCCGAAGCTGTTGGAGAGCACGGTGTTCAGCTGCGCATTGTCGATCCGCTTGCGGACGATGTTGGCGTCGGCGACCGCCGGGTCGATCTCCTCGATGTTCGCGGACTCGCAGATGAATCCGTGGGTCATCATGAGGAGCGAATAGATGGCCTCGTGCACGCCCGCCGCGCCCTGCGCGTGACCCGACAGCGACTTTGTGGCGCTGATGGGCGGCATGTCTGACCCGAACACCTTGCGGATCGCCTCGATTTCGGGCACGTCCCCCACCGGGGTCGAGGTGGCGTGGGGATTGATGTAATCGATCGGCGTGCGGACGTTTTCGAGCGCCATGCGCATGCAGCGCACCGCGCCCTCGCCCGAGGGCTGCACCATGTCATGGCCGTCGGAGGTCGCGCCATAGCCGACGATCTCGGCATAGATGTGGGCGCCGCGCGCCTTCGCGTGCTCGAGCTCCTCGAGCACGAGCACCCCGCCCCCGCCCGAGATGACGAAACCGTCGCGGTTCACGTCATAGGCGCGCGAGGCCCTGGCGGGCGTGTCGTTGTAGCGGGAGGACATGGCGCCCATGGCGTCGAACAGGACCGAGAGCGTCCAGTCGACTTCCTCGCCGCCGCCGGCGAACATCACGTCCTGCTTGCCCCACTGGATCAGCTCATAGGCGTTGCCGATGCAATGGGTGGAGGTGGTGCAGGCCGAGGAGATCGAATAGCTGACGCCCTTGATCTGGAAGGGCACGGACAATGTGGCCGAATTGGTGGAGCACATGGCCTTCGGCACCTGGGTGGGGCCGACGCGCTTGGGCCCCTTCTCGCGCGCGATGTCGGCGGCCTGCACGATCGCCTTGGTGGACGGCCCGCCCGAGCCCATGACGAGGCCGGTGCGCGGGTTGGAGATCTCGCCGGGCTCGAGCCCGCTGTCGCGCACCGCCTGCTGCATGGCGAGATAGTTGAAGGCGGCGCCATCGCCCATGAAGCGCCGCGTCTTGCGGTCGAGCACCTCCTCGAGGTCGAGCTTGATCGAACCCTCGACCTGGCTGCGAAAGCCCATATCCGCATAGGACTGCGAGAAGACCACGCCCGAGCGCGCCTCCCGCAGGCTCGCGACCACTTCCTGGGTGGAGGTTCCGAGGGAGGAGACGATCCCCATTCCCGTGACGACGACTCGCCTCATCGATTGCCTCTCCGTTCTGTCTCGGCGCGAGGGACGGGGACGAGGGGCCGGCCGGCCCTTCGTCCGCAGGCTGACGGCATCAGGCGCCGGCCGGGGAGTCCTGGAACAGGCCGACCCGCAGATCCACCGCCTTGTAGATGGTCTCGCCATCCACCTTCATGATGCCGTCCGCGATGCCGAGCACGAGCTTGCGCAGGATCACGCGCTTGAGCTCGATGTGATAGCTGACCTTGCGCGCGGTCGGCAGGACCATGCCGGAGAACTTGACCTCGCCCACCGACAGCGCCCGGCCCTTGCCCTTCTGGCCGAGCCAGCCGAGGAAGAAGCCGACGAGCTGCCACATGGCGTCGAGGCCGAGGCAGCCCGGCATGACGGGATCGTCCTCGAAATGGCACTTGAAGAACCAGAGGTCGGGTTTCACGTCGAGCTCGGCCTCGACCTCGCCCAGCCCGTGCCCGCCGCCCTCCCGGCTGATCCGCAGGATGCGGTCGAACATCAGCATGGGGGGCAGGGGCAGGCGGGCGAAGTTCGGGCCGAACAGCCGGCCGTGACCGTGTTCGATCAGCTCCTCGAAGCCATAGGCGGACTTGCGCTCTTCCATGCTCAGGGAACTCTCGCTGATGGGGTGGGAGAGGGCGATTCGAGGATTGGCCATGACGGATCGCTCCACTGTGTCGAAGGTCGAAAGCTCGGCCTGGCCGGCCACATCATCCGGACCGGCGGGGCGGGCACGAACGGGACCAGGATGGATCGCGACTGTGGCATGATTTCGGTGCGCAAATCCATTGCCCGTCCCCGGGAAAAGCCGGTTGCCGGCCGTCCGGTTTCCGACGGGCCGCAGACACGGTCCCCGCATGGCCGTTACGGGGTCCCGCGCCGCCCCGAAAGCCGCGTGGCCGGCCCTCGCGCTTGACACTCGCTTGACAATTGCCCCGATCTGCCGATCTCAAGGGGTCGGAGCCCCGCGCCGCGTTCTCAGGCCCTTAGGGTTTGGTGTTGCAGGATCGTGGCTGCTTCGTCAAGGGAGATGGGGCGGTAGCGTCAGGAGGAAGGCGGGCCCGCCCGTCTTTATGGGATGATCGAACCGCGCCATGCCGATCAAAGCCGCGCCGATGAAGGCCGCGCCGCCGAGGCGACACGGCGGCTGCGGGCAGCCGAGCTGCGGCCGACGCGCCAGCGCATCGCGCTGTGCCGGCTCCTCTTTTCGCCGGGCGATCGCCATGTGACGGCCGAGGCTCTCCATGACGAGGCGGTGCGGGCGGGCGTGCGCGTGTCGCTCGCCACCGTCTACAACACGCTGCACCAGTTCACGGCGGCGGGCCTTCTGCGCCAGGTGGTCGTGGACGGGAGCCGCACCTATTTCGACACGAACACGAAGACCCACCACCACTTCTTCCGCGAGGCGGAAGGAGAGCTCATCGACATCCCCGGCGACCAGATCGCCGTGAGCGGCCTGCCGGCCTCGCCCGAGGGCACGCAGATCGCCCGGGTGGATGTCATCGTGCGCCTCTCCAGCGCACGCAGTTGAGAATTTCTCGCAAATAAATCAATCGCTTGAGCGACAGTTTTTAACAGTTCTAAGCTGTTGACATTCGCTGTGCCTGCGCTAGCTTTGCGCGCGGGTCCGCCTCGCGCGCCTTCCGCCCGCGATGCCGCCGGACCCAGGGCAACCGCACGAACTGGAGAGGAGAACACCTCATGGCCTCGCTTGCCGGCACCAAGACCATGGACAATCTGAAGGAAGCCTTCGCGGGTGAAAGCCAGGCGAACCGCCGCTACCTCTACTTCGCCCAGAAGGCGGATGTGGAAGGCTACAACGACGTCGCGGCCGTGTTCCGCTCCACCGCCGAAGGCGAGACCGGCCACGCCCATGGACATCTCGAATTTCTCGAGCAGGTCGGCGACCCGGCCACCGGCGAGCCCATCGGCACCACCACGATGAACCTCAAGGCCGCCATCGCCGGCGAGACGCACGAATACACCGACATGTATCCCGGCATGGCCCGGACCGCCCGCGCCGAAGGCTTCGACGAGATCGCCGACTGGTTCGAGACCCTCGCCAAGGCCGAGAAGAGCCACGCCGGCCGCTTCCAGAAGGCGCTCGATCAGCTCGACGGCTGACGCTTCCGCACGCGGCCGGAGCCTCCGGCCGCGTGCGTTCCGGTCCGAGACGGCTTGCGAGGGGAGGCCCATGTCCGAGACGAGTGCGACCACATCCGCCCGCGAGGGCTCGCTCGACGCGCCCACGCGCCACCCGCTCGACTGGCAGTCTCCCGATTTTCTGGATGCGGAGAAGATCGACGCCGAGATGCGGCGCGTCTTCGACATCTGCCATGGCTGCCGGCGCTGCTTCAATCTCTGCGACAGCTTCCCGCGCCTGTTCGACCTGATCGACGACTCCCCGACGGGCGAGCTCGACGCCGTCTCGTCGGAGGATTTCGGCCCCGTCGTCGAGGCGTGCACGCTCTGCGACATGTGCTTCATGACGAAGTGCCCCTATGTGCCGCCGCACGAGTTCAATCTCGACTTCCCCCATCTCATGCTGCGCTACCGGGCCGCCGAAATGGCCGGGGGCAAGAAGGCGTTCACCGAGCGCCAGCTCGGCGAGATGGACCGGAACGGCCGCCTCGCCGCGCCGCTCGCCGGCCTCGTCAACTGGGGCGCGGACCGCAAGAACAAGACCGTCCGTACGCTGATGGAAAAGACCGCCGGCATCGACGCCCGCGCGGAACTGCCGGCCTTCGCCGCCAAGCCCTTCCTCGCCCGCGCGCGTGAGGGGGCACTCGAGGTGAACCGGCAGGCGCCGGCCTTCGGGCGCAAGGTGGCGCTCTTTGCCACCTGCAGCGTCAACTACAACCGCGTCGAGGTCGGCGAGGCCGCGCGCAAGGTGCTCGCCCATAATGGCGTCGAGACGCGCGTCGCCTATCCGGGCTGCTGCGGCATGCCCTTCCTCGAACAGGCCGATCTTCCCCGCGTGGCCGAGCAGGCGCGCAAGGTGTCGGCCGAGCTCCGTCCGCTGATCGAGGAGGGGCTCGAGATCATCACGCTGACCGCCTCCTGCGGGCTCATGTTCAAGTTCGAATGGCCGCTCGCCCTGCCCGACAACGAGGATGTGAAACGCCTTTCGGGGGCGACACGCGACATCGACGAGCTGATCGTCGACATTGCGAGGACGGAGGGGCTCGCGCCCAGGCTGAGGCCGCTCGAGACGGGCGTCGCGGTCCACCTCGCCTGCCATGCCCGCGCCCAGAACAAGGGGCCGAAGGCCGCCGAGATGCTGCGCCTCATCCCCGACACGCCGGTCACCATCATCGAGCGCTGCTCCGGCCACGGAGGAACCTTCGGAGTGATGAAGGGCACGCACGACATCGCCATGAAGGTGGGCAAGCCGGCCATGCGCTCGGCGCTGAAGACGGGGCACGGCTATCTCGTGTCCGACTGCCCCCTTGCGGCCAAGCACCTCGTGCAGGGCATGGGCGAGCTCGCGGAGGCGGGCGCCACGCTGCCCGAGAAGGGGCATCACCCGATCGAACTCATGGCCCTGTCCTACGGGCTTGTCTGAGTGAGGGAGCACGCCATGCAGGCCGAGCGCCGCATCACCCGGGCCGACATTCTCGACCCCGCCGCCTATGAGGCCGTGCGGGCCGACCGCCGCCGCGCGATCATCGCCGCCAAGCGCGATCGCCGCGTCGAAGTGGGCCCCCATGCCACCTTCTATTTCGAGAACTTCGACACGATGTGGCTGCAGATCCAGGAGATGCTCCGCATCGAGCGCGGCGGGGAGGAGCAGCTCGCCGACGAGCTCGCCGCCTACAATCCGCTGGTGCCGCAGGGCGATGAACTCGTCGCGACGCTGATGTTCGAGATCGACGACCGGGTGCGCCGGCATGCGCTCCTGTCGCGGCTCGGCCATGTCGAGGAGACGATCTTCCTCGAGGTGGCGGGCACACGCATCAGGGCCGACTGGGAGCGCGACGTCGAGCGCACCAAGGCCGACGGCAAGACCTCCTCGATCCATTTCATCCGCTTCCGGATGAGCCCGCAGGAGCGCAAGGCGTTCGCCGATCCCGCGAGCCTCGTCGTGCTCGGCATCGGGCACGAGAACTACGCCCACATGGCCGTGATCCCGCCATCCGTCCGGGCGGCGCTCGCGACGGATTTCGCCTGACGGCGGGGCGCCTCAGGCGAGGGCGCCCATCTCGCGCGCCACGGGCTGCATCGCGACGAAATGGCCCGGCGCGATCTCGATGAGGTCGGGCGCAAGTCCCCCCGCCGCCTGGAAGGGCTCGGGCCAGCCCGCCGCCGTCTCGTCGAGACGCGGGGCGAGGGCAAGAAGGTCGATCGCGCGCGCGGGATCGGGGTCGGGGACGAAGGCCAGCAAACGCTGCGTATACGGATGAACGGGATGCGCGAGCAGCCGCTCGGTCGGCGCGAGCTCGACGATCCGCCCCTCCCTCATCACCGCGATCCGGTCGGCCATGAAGCGGGCGACGGCCATGTCGTGGGTGATGAAGAGGAGTGAGAGGCCGAGCACGGCGCGCAGGTCCTGGAGCAGGTTCAGGATCTGCGCCTGCACCGAGACGTCGAGGGCGGAGACAGGCTCGTCGAGGACGAGAAGACGGGGCCGGATCATCAGCGCGCGCCCTATCGCGATGCGCTGGCGCTGGCCGCCGGAGAAGGCGTGCGGGTAGCGGGCCAGGACGTCGCCCGGCAGGCCGACCAGCGCCAGCATCTCCTCGGCCCGCGTCCGCCAGACATGCGGGGCGCCGTCGCGGTGGATGCGCAAGGGCTCGGTGAGCGTGTCGAGCACGGTGCGGCGCGGGTTGAGCGAGCCATAGGGGTCCTGGAAGACGAGCTGGGCCTGGCGGCGGAAGGCCTTGCGTCCGCCCGGGCCGAGGGTCGCGATGTCGGCAAGGCCATCCGCCCCGCCATATCCGTCCGTACGGAAACGGACGCGTCCCGTCTCGCAGGCGAGGGCCCCGAGAGCCAGGCGGGCGAGCGTGGACTTGCCGCAGCCCGATTCGCCGACGAGCGCGAGACATTCCCCCTCCGCGAGGGCAAGGCTCACGCGCTCGACCCCCGGAAGGAAGGCGGGCGCGCCCTCGCGCCGGCGCGGCGGAAAGCGCCGCGTCACCTCCTCGAGACGAAGCAGCATCGTCCCCGGCCGGCCCGGCGCCCGCGCCTCGCCTGCCGGCAGGGCGCGCGTTCCCGCCTCGGGAACGGCGAGCCGATGAAGGCGCGGGCCGTTGAGGCGCGGCACGGCCGCGATCAGCGTCTTCGTGTGGCTGTGCTGAGGATCGGCGAGCACCTCGGCGGCAGGGCCGGTCTCGACGACCTCGCCGCGATGGAGCACGACCACATCATCGGCAATGGCCGCGACCACGCCGAGATCATGGGTGATGAAGAGGCAGCTCTCCGCCCGCCGGCGTCCCTCCGTGTGCAGAAGACGCAGGATCTGTGCCTGCCGGATCACGTCGAGCGCGGTGGTGGGCTCGTCGGCGATGAGGAGAGCGGGACGGGCGATCAGGGCGGCGGCGAGGATCGCCCGCTGGCGCAGCCCTCCCGAGAGCTCGAAGGCATAGCTGGAAAAGGCGGTCTCGGGATCGGGAAAGCCGAGCTCGGCGAGGAGCGCGAGCGTCGCCTGCCGCGCTTCGGCGCCGCTCGAGCGCAGATGCCGCCGGTGGGTCGAGGCGATCTGCTGGCCGATCGTGTGAACGGGCGAGAGAGCCGCCGAGGGCTCCTGCAGGACGAGACCGATCGACCCGCCCCGCAGCGCCGCGAGCCGCCGCCCCCGCGCGGGCAGTGCGAGGAGATCGAGCGCCTCCGTCTCCGCCTGCGGATGAAAGTGCATCCGCCGCGCCTCGATCCGCGCCGTCTCCGGCAGGAGGCGGAGGATGGCGAGCGCAAGGCAGCTCTTGCCCGAGCCGGATTCGCCGACGAGGGCGACCGTCCGCCCCCGGCCGACCGTCAGATCGACATCGCGCAGAGCCATCGCCCGCCCCGAGGGGCTCGAAAAGCTCACGGTGAGGCCTTCGATGGAAAGAATGCTCATGAGCGCCCCCCGGCAAGGGAAAGGCGCGGAGAGGACCGCGTCCGGGCGAGCGCGAGGAGGTGCGCGGCCGTGCTCTCGGCGCCCTCGAGGCGGAGCGTGTCCGCGCGCGCCGGCGCGGGCACGTGGCCGATGGCCGCGAGAAGCGCGCGCGGGGTGAGCGCCGTCTGCGGGAGGTGCGCTGCCAGTCCCCGCGCTTCGAGCGCCGCCGCCCGGCGGGTCTGCTCGGTCTGGCGGCCCTCCGCCTGCGGAACGAGAAGCGCCGGGGTGCGCGTTGCGAGGATCTCCGCCACCATGTTGTAGCCGGCCTGCGAGATGCAGAGCCGCGCGCGCGCAAGCTCGCCCGGCATGTCCTCCCCGGCCGGGCGCATATCGACATGGGGCAGGCCGGGATCGGCGATCGCCCCGAAGGCGCCCGTGCGGAACCGCCAGCGGCGCCGGCGTCCCTCCGGGAGGCGGGAGGCCGCGAGGGCGGTTTCGAAGAGCCGCGCGCCGCCCGCCCCGCCCCCGGCGACGACGAGGATGTCGTCCGTACGCGGCGCCTCGGGCGGCGAGGACGGGGCGATCAGGCCCGTGAAGTGGATCTGCCCGGAAAGGCCCTCGCCGAAGAGGGGGTCGATGCCGGTCAGCGCGGGATCGCCATGGACGAGCAGGGCGGCGTAGCGCGTGGCGGCGATGGCGCGCTGCGCCGCGAGACGGTCCTCGTGCCGGACGGGCTCGAGAATGTCGCGCAAGGACGCCACAGCCGGCACGCCCGCCGCCCCGGCGAGATCGAGGAGGCGCAAGAACTCGCCCCGCAGCTTCCACCGTCCGAAGGGGAAAAGCTCCGTCACCAGAAGATCGGGCGCGAAGGCGCGGAAGGCCGCCGCGAGCCGGTCCTCGCGGAGGCGCAGGCAGGCGGGGTCCGCGACGGCGCCCGTCTCGTCGAGAAGGACACGGGCCTCCGGCCCGGCCGCGTGGAGGGGCGGGATCTGGACGAGCCTGTCGCGCGCGAAGCCCGGCAGGTCCACGGGCCGCCCGCCGCTCGCGATGAGCGTCTCGGCGCCCGCCGCCTCGGCCGCCTCGGCGATCCTCAGCACGCGGCGCAGATGGCCGACCCCGAACAGATGCGTAACGGCGAAGAAGAGGCGCGGCCGGTTCATGGCGAACCCGTGGCCGCGAGCGGCACGTTCAGCCGGTCGGGCGTGAGCCGGCCGTCGGGCTCGATGTAAAACAGATGCGCCGCCGACCAGTCCACGGGCTCGGGCGCGGGGCCCAGCATGTCCCAGCCATGGGCGAGCACCAGGGCGGCGCGGATGACCCCGAGATGGGTCACGGCGCCGATCGTCCCGCCCGCGCCGCTCAGCTCACGGATGAAGTCAGAGAGTCGCGCGATCACATGCTCCGGCGTCTCGCCATTGGGCGGGTTGAGGCCCCGGCCCCTCGCCTCGCGCGCGGCGGTGTCGGCGGGCGCGTCCGAGCGCAGCTCGGCGAGGGTGCGTCCCTCCCAGTCGCCGAAGCTCATCTCGATGAGGCGCGCCTCGGCCGTGGGGCTCTCGATGCCGAGCGCCTCGGCGGTCTCGCGGGCGCGCAGGAGCGGGCTCACGAACCAGCGCGCGCCCGCAAGCTCGGGCGGGGGGGCAAGGCCCGCAAGGCTCGCCCGGCCCTCGGGGCTGAGCGGCATGTCGGTCCGCCCCTGCAGCCGCCGTTCGGCGTTCCACAGGGTCGGCGCGTGGCGGATGAGGCCGAGCCGGGTGCGGGTCTGGGCAGAGGCTGTCATGAGGCGATCCTGACCTGTCTCCTTTGAGTGTTCGCCGCCGCGAGCGCCTCCGCAAGTCCGGCCATGCCGGCCGCAAAGCCGTGGGAGGTGAGGGCCCGCCTGCGCGCCTCCGCGCCGAGGGGCCGGCGCACCGCCGGATCGAGGAGGGCCGAGAGCGCCCCGGCGAAGGCGGCGTTCTCCCCCGGAGGCGGGAGCCGGCCCGTGACGCCGTCGAGGACGAGCCCGGCCGGCCCGGGCCAGGCCTCGGCGAGGGCGGGCAGGCCGGCGGCGGCGGCGTCGAGATAGGCAAGGCCATAGCCTTCCGCGACGCCGGGCCAGACGAAGAGATCGGCCCCTTCATGAAGGCGCGCGAGGGCCGGGCCCTCGAGGAGCCCGTGAAAGCGGACGCGGTCCCCGAGCGGGGCGAAGGCCGCGCGCACGGCCTCCCGCGCCGGCCCCTCGCCCGCAATGTCGAGCGTCCAGGGAAGGCCCGTGAGGCCGCCGAGCGCGCGGGCGAGGCGGACATAGCTTTCGAGCTTCGCGCCCCGACGCATCATGGCGACGGTGAGGAGGCGCGTCGGGCCCTCGGGCCGGCCTTCGCGCGGGGCGGGCGGTGGCGGCTCGGGCCCCAGAAAGGGCGGCAGGTCGAGGAGCGGAATCTCCGGCGGCACGATCCGCGCGAGCGCCGGCCGGTCGCGCGCGCTCATCACCAGCAGCGCGTCGGCGACGAGAAGGCCCGCCAGCGCGGCCGCAAGGCCCTCCGCCCACGGACCATGGGCGCGGGAGGGCGCATAGGAGGGCTCGGCGATGAGATAGGGCAGGCCGAGGCGCCGGGCGAGGACGGGCCCGATCCGGTCGGGCGCCTTGTAGTGGCTGTGATAGGTGAAGAGCGCGTCGAGCCCGCGCGTCTCCTCCGAGGCGAGAAGCCGGTCGGCCTCCGCTGCCGCCCGCGCGGCCAGCGCCGCCCCGATCTGCGGACAGCCGAGCCCGTCGCGCAGGCGCAGCTCCGAGAGAAGGACCGTCTCGTGGCCGAGCGCATGAAGCGCGGCGAGGAGGCGCCGGGCCATGGTCCGGTCGCCCGAGGGGGTGGGGTGCGTGGGCGCCTTGAGGGGGGCGAGAAAGCCGATCCGCATCAGGCCGCCTCCGCCCGCGCGTCCGGGCGTGCCGCCGGCGCGGGCAGCGGC
>JACAEB010000016.1 GCA_013389075.1 Alphaproteobacteria bacterium | reverse complement strand
GTTCCCGACCCCGGTCTCGCTCACGCTCGAGGCGATGGGCGAGGTGGAGCCGCTGACCGACCTCTGGGGCCGCCTGCCGGCCCCCGCCTGGCGCGGCGCGGGCGGCGAGGGGCCGCTCGCCCTCCTCGGCGCGCTCGCGGTCCCGGCCCGTCGCTAGAGCCGCCTGCCGGCCGCAGGACGGCAGCCCACGGACAGAAAAAAGCGCCGCAATCCCGGCAGGGTGCGGCGCTTCACTTTCAGGTCCGGCGGCGGCCGGAGGACCCCGTGGCGCCTAGCGGCGCTTGCGGCCCCGACCCTTCTGGCCCAGTCCCATTTCACGCGCAAGGCGCGAGCGTTGCTCGGCATAGTTGGGCGCGACCATGGGATAGTCTTTCGGCAGGCCCCACTTCGCCCGGTACTCCTCGGGGGAGAGATTGTAGTGGGTCTTGAGGTGCCGCTTGAGTGATTTGAACTTCTTACCGTCTTCGAGGCAGATGATGAAGTCGGGCATGACCGACTTCTTCGGGTTGACGGCGGGCTTGAGAACCTCTTCGCGCGGCGCCGCAGCCCCTTCGCTGGCCTGGTTCAGGGCCATGTAGACCTGCTGGATGATTCCCGGAAGGTCTCCGGACCCGACCGAATTGTTGCCCACATAGGCGGACACGATTTCGGCGGTCATGTCGATGAGATTAGCCTTGTCGTTCATTTTGATACATTCCTGGTCAGACACGCTTCACGTGGCGTGAAAACTATACAAGCAGATTCGACATGGCAAGAAATAAACAAGCTCTCCGGGAGGTCAAGATCCAAAGACGAGAAACAATAATGAGCCTGTGCACCCAATTAACCGCGCTGCCCTAGACCGGACGGATGCGGCCCGGGCCGCAGCCGGGATCGCTGGACAATCGTCTGGCCATTTCCTATCGTTGGCCCGCCTCGGGGTGGCGACTCGATCCTGTGGCGCCTGCGACCTCGCGTCTCAGCCTCTTCCGTGCCCTGACGACGCACCCCGCCGACCATCGCCGCCGGCCCGGCCTGCCCTCAAGGCGAGGGATCGCCCTCAAGGGCGAACAACCGCCGGTATTCGAACGTGTTCCGCCGTCGAAACCCTGCTGACGGAACGTAAGCGTTTTCGGAATGACAGATGACACATTATTTCATCAGTGTTCTCATCCTGTCCGCCTTCTGGCTGGTCAATTCGGGGCACTACACCGCCTTGCTTCTCGGTCTCGGCGCGGGATCGGTGGTGCTTGTCGTGTTCCTGTCGCACCGGATGGACGTCGCCGAACCGGAAGACACGCCCCTGAGCCTCAACTGGGGGATCTTCGGTTACTGGATCTGGCTGATCTGGGAAATCTGGAAATCGAATATCGACGTCGCGCGCATCGTCCTCGATCCGCGTCTGCCGATCAGTCCGACCGTGTTCACGGTGACGGGACTGCAGAGATCGGCGATCGGAAAGGTGGTCTTCGCCAATTCCATCACGTTGACGCCCGGAACCGTCACCATCGATATTGAGGGCGACCGCTTTTGCATCCACGCTCTGACACGGGACGGCGCGAAGGCCCTCCAGGAGGGTGAGATGAACCGTCGTGCCGCGCGGCTGGAGAGATAGATGCTGTTCGCCGTCGCTTCCCTCGCCGTCGCCGTCTCCATGCTGTTCGCCCTGATCCGGGCGCTGGCCGGGCCGTCCGTGTTCGACCGCATCCTCGCGGTGAACATGTTCGGAACGAAGACGGTTCTTCTCATCGCCATCGCCGGCTTCTTCATGGGGCGGCCCGAATTCCTCGACATCGCGCTCGCCTATGCGCTCATCAATTTCATCGGCACGATCGCGGTGATGAAATTCTTCCGCTACCGGACGCTCGGCCTGCCGCGCGGCGGCGAAGATCTGGGAGATCTGTGACGTGGGAGAGCTTTCGCCACTGGGCCTGCTGCGGGACGGGCTCGCCTGGGTTCTCGTGCTCGGCGGGTCGGGCTTCATGCTGGTGGGCGGGCTCGGCGTGCTGCGCATGCCCGATTTCTACACCCGCCAGCATGCCGCCGGGATCACCGACACGAGCGCGGCCGCCCTCATCCTCTTCGCCCTGCTCCTCTTCGCGCCCGACTTCCTCGTGGCCGCCAAGCTCGTCCTGATCCTGATGTTTCTCCTGCTCACCAGCCCGACGGCGAGCCACGCCCTCGCCCAGGCGGCGGTGGCGAGCGGGGTGGTGCCCCTCGCGGACGACTGGCGCACCGGAGAGAACCGGGAAGCCGGACGCGAATCGGCCAAGGATGCGGGCGCAGGGTCCGGCCCGGCCTCCGGAGAGAGACAATGAGCTTTCTTGATCCCTCCTGGCTCGATCTCGTCCTCCTCACCTTCATGGTGATCACCGCCATCGCCGTCGTCATCGTGCGGTCCGTCTTCGCCTCGGTGATGCTGATGGGCATCTTCAGCCTTCTGAGCGCGACGCTCTTCGTCGTGCTCGACGCGGTGGATGTCGCCTTCACGGAGGCGGCGGTGGGCGCGGGCATTTCCGTCGTGGTCTTTCTCGGGGCGCTCAGCCTCATTCCCTCGCCCGAACCGCCGCGGCGGACCGTGCCCGTCTTCGCGCTTCTGGCCTGCCTTGCCTGCGGCACGCTCCTGATCGGCGGCACGCTCGACATGCCGCATTACGGCCGGCCGGATGCGCCGATCCACACCCATGTCGCCGATGTGTATCTCGCCGAGGCGGAGCACGAGACGGGCGTGCCCAACATCGTGACGGCCGTGCTCGCGAGCTATCGCGGCTATGACACGCTCGGCGAGACGACGGTCATCTTCACGGCCGCCATCGGCGTGATGGCGCTGATCGGCGGCGCCTGGCGGACACGGCGCAAGACGACCGCGACCGATCCGCCCCCGACCGCGGCCTCCGGACCCATGGCGGGACGGACGGCCGAACCGGGCCGCACCGCGGAGGGTGGCGTCGATGCATGATCACATCATCCTGCGTGTCATCACCAAGCTCCTGATGCCGTTCATCTTCCTCTTCGCCCTCTATGTGCAGTTCCATGGCGACTACGGCCCGGGTGGCGGCTTCCAGGCAGGGGTGATCTTTGCCACGGGCCTCATCCTCTATGCGCTGATCTTCGGGCTGCGGAGCGCCAAGAAGGTGACGCCGCCGCGCGTGCTGCGCGTCCAGCTCGCCCTCGGCGTCCTCCTCTATGCCGGCGTGGGGGTTGTCGGCATCATGTCGGGCGCGGAATATCTCAATTACGACGTGCTGGCCGAGGATGCCCATTCCGGACAGCATCTCGGCATCCTCCTCGTCGAGCTCGGCGTGGGCCTGACCGTGTCGGCCGCCATGACGCTCATCTTCTTCCTCTTCGCCGGACAGGAACAGTAGGCCATGGACTTTCCCGGGCTCTTCAACTACTGGGTCGTCATGGTGCTGATGATGATCGGCCTCTACATCGTCATCTCCGACCGCAACCTCGTGAAGAAGATCGTCGGGCTGAACATCTTCCAGGTATCGGTCTTCGTGTTCTACATCACCATGGGCAAGGTGGACGGCGGGACCGCACCGATCATCGGCGAGGGGATCGAGGTCTACTCGAACCCCCTGCCCCATGTGCTGATCCTCACCGCCATCGTGGTCGGCATCGCCACGACGGCCCTCGCGCTGGCCCTCCTCGTCCGCATCCAGGACGAGTTCGGCAGCGTCGACGAAGACGCCATTCAGAAGCTGGAAAGCCGACAGTGATCTCCGCGCAACTGCCCATCCTGCAGGTGCTCCTGCCCCTGCTCGCAGCGCCGCTTTGCGCGATCCTGCGCGGGCGCGCGCTTCCGCATGCGCTGAGCGTGGGGACCGTGCTCCTCAGCCTTCTCGTCACCGTGGGGCTGCTCATCCGTGTCGAGAGCACCGGCACGATCTCCTATGCGATCGGCGGCTGGCCGCCTCCGATCGGCATCGAGTATCGCGTCGATCAGCTTTCGGTGATCGTCCTGCTGATCATCCAGGGCGTGGCGGCCGCGGTCCTCGTCGGGGGCGGCGCGAGCATCGTCCGCGAGATCGAGGCGACGCGGGCGCCGCTCTTCTATGCGCTGTTCCTGCTCAATCTCACCGGTCTCACCGGCATGGTGCTGACGGGCGACCTCTTCAACCTCTTCGTCTTCCTCGAGATCTCCTCGCTGTCGACCTATGTGCTGGTGGCGCTCGGCACCGACCGGCGGGCGCTGCTCGCGGCCTATCAGTATCTCGTCATCGGGACGGTCGGCGCCACCTTCTACGTGATCGGCGTGGGCCTCCTCTACATGATGACGGGGACGCTCAACATGGCCGACCTCGCCGACCGGGTTGCCGGCGTCGAGGAGTCCACCACCATCCGCACGGCCTTCGCCTTCATGATCATCGGCATCGGCGTGAAGCTCGGCATGATGCCCGTCCATTTCTGGCTGCCCAACGCCTATGCGCGCGCGCCGTCGGTGGTCTCGGCCTTCCTTGCGGCGACCTCCACCAAGGTGGCCGTCTACATCATGCTGCGCGTGGTGTTCGAGATCTTCGGCGTACCGATGTTCCTTGCCACCCATCTGTCGGAGATCATCATCGGGCTCGGCATCCTCGCCATGGTGGTCGCGAGCGTGACCGCCATCTTCCAGGACGACGTGAAGCGCCTGCTCGCCTATTCCTCGCTCGCCCAGATCGGCTACATCCTCTTCGCCTTCGGACTTGCCACCGAGCCGGGGGTGACCGCCTCGGTGCTGCACCTCTTCAATCACGGGCTCATGAAGGGGGCGCTCTTCCTCGCGCTCGCCGCCGTGGCGCTCCGCGCCGGCCGGACACGGAGGACCGATCTCGACGGACTCGGCCAGGCGATGCCGCTGACCATGCTCGGCTTCACGCTCGCCGGGCTCAGCCTGATCGGCGTTCCGGGCACGGTCGGCTTCATCTCCAAATGGTATCTGCTCGAGGCGGCCTTCGACCGCGACGGCTTCATCATCGCCGCCATCATCCTCGGCAGCTCGCTCCTCGCCATTCTCTATGTCTGGCCGCTGGTCGAACGGGCCTATTTCCGCAAGCGCGATCCCGCGCTGCCCCCGGTGGAGGAGGCGCCGCTGCCGATGCTGATCGGCATCTGGCTGCTCGTGGGTGCCAATCTCCTCTTCGGCGTCTGGCCCGATCTCGCCACGGGGCTCGCCGAACGGTCGGCGCTGCTGCTGCTCGGGGGGGCCCGCTGATGGCGTCCGCCGACATTCTGCTCGCGGCCTTCTGCATGCCCTTCGTGA
Organism: Alphaproteobacteria bacterium; assembly: GCA_013389075.1. Lineage (GTDB taxonomy): Bacteria > Pseudomonadota > Alphaproteobacteria > JACAEB01 > JACAEB01 > JACAEB01. The sequence continues at coordinate 17,422 of JACAEB010000016.1, read as the reverse complement.
CGGCGGTGCTCGTCGCGCTCACCGGGCGCTGGGCGGCCCTTCGCGACACGCTGAGCGTGCTCGGCGCGCTCACGACCTTCGGTCTCGTCATCGCGCTCGCGACCGAGTGGGAAGACAAGATCCTGATCGGGCGGCTGCTCGCCGAGTTCCTGCCCGGCCTCAGCCTCAAATTCATGCTGGAGCCGCTCGGCCTCCTGTTCGCGCTCATCGCCTCGGGGCTCTGGGTGTTCGCCGCGCTCTTCGCCATCGGCTATCTGCGCGGCAACAAGGAGCACGACCAGACGCGCTTCACCGTCCTCTTCTCGATCGCGATCGGGGCCACGCTCGGCATCGCCTTCGCCGGCAACCTTCTCACGCTCTTCGTCTTCTACGAGGTGCTGACGCTCTCGACCTTCCCGCTCGTCACCCATTCGGGATCGGAGAAGGCCATGCGCGCGGGGCGTGTCTATCTCGGCATCCTGATGGGGACCTCCATCGGCTTTCTCTTCCTCGCCATGGCCTGGACCTATGCGCTGTCGGGCACGCTCGACTTCATCAAGGGGGGCATCCTCAGCGAGGAAGCCGGGCCGGGCCTGACCCTCGTCCTCTTCCTTCTCTACATGTTCGGCATCGGCAAGGCGGCGCTCATGCCCTTCCACCGCTGGCTGCCGGCGGCGATGGTGGCGCCGACGCCCGTCTCCGCGCTGCTGCATGCGGTGGCGGTGGTGAAGGCGGGCGTCTTCACCGTGATCAAGGTGATCGTCTACATCTTCGGCTGGGAGCGCCTCGCCGGCGTTCCGGGCACGGAGATCATCGTCTATGTGGCCGGCTTCACCATCGGCACCGCCTCGGTGATCGCCCTTCGCCAGAACAATCTGAAGGCGCGCCTCGCCTATTCGACCATCAGCCAGCTCTCCTACATCGTGATGGCGGCCGCGCTCCTCACCCCGCTCGCGCTCCTCGGCGCGGCGCTGCATCTTGCCGCGCACGCGGTCTCCAAGATCACGCTCTTCTTCGCGGCGGGCTCGATCTACACCGCCGCCCACAAGACCGAGATCGACGAGCTCGACGGCATCGGCCGGCGCATGCCCTGGACCATGACCGCCTTCGGCATTGCGAGCCTGTCGATGATCGGTCTGCCGCCCACCGCCGGCTTCGTCTCCAAATGGGCGATCCTCGGCGGCGCCTTCACGGCGCAGTCCTGGTTCGCGATCGGCGTGCTCGTCCTGTCGACGCTCCTCAACGCCGCCTATTTCCTGCCCATCGTCCACCGCGCCTTCTTCCGACCTCTGAGCGCGGAGGCCAAGGCGCACCCGCATGGCGAAGCCCCGCTGCTGATCGTGGTCGCGCTCACCGGCACCGCCCTTCTCACCCTCGCCCTCTTCTTCCTGCCGGGCGAGGTGGAAGAGCTGGCGGCGGGACTCGTGACGAGCCGATAGGACACCCATGGCCAGCCAATCCCCGCCCCCCGACACCTCCGCGCCCGAGCAGAAACACTGGCTCGTACGGCCCTCGACCATCCGCCTTCTGTGGATCGGCGGCATCGCGTTGCTCGTCGGGGTCACCGGGGCCGAGCTCACGCTCGATGATCCGCATACCTATTTCGGGGCGGACGGCCTCTTTGGCTTCAACGCCTGGTACGGATTCCTCACCTGCGCCGCCATGGTGGTGGGGGCCAAGCTGCTCGGCTACGCGATCAAGCGGCCGGACGACTATTACGGCCCGGACGGGGAGGAGACGCGCTGATGCTCGGCCTTCTGCCTCCCGGCCTCATCCTGATCGCGGCGGCGGCCCTGCTGCCCTTCACGAGCGGCCGCCTGCGCGACACCGTCCTCCTCGCCGCCCCGCTCCTCGCCATCGCCCAGGTGATGGCCCTGCCCGCCGGCGCGAGCCTCACCCTCGACTGGCTCGGGGAAGAGCTCGTGCCGCTGCGCGTCGACGCCATCTCGCGCCTGTTCGGGCTCATCTTCTCGATCATGGGCTTTCTCGGCGCCCTCTTCGCCCTGCGCCAGCAAAGGCTCGCCGAGCTCGTCGCCGCCTTTCTCTATGCGGGATCGGCCATCGGGGTCGCCTTCGCGGGTGATCTCCTCACCGTCTTCGTCTACTGGGAGCTGATGGCCGTCGCCTCGGCGCTCATCGTCTGGTCGGGCGGCATGGCGGGCTCCTTCGGCGCCGCGATGCGCTACATCTTCGTCCACTTCCTCGGCGGCGTCCTCCTCATGGCCGGCATCATCTGGCACATCGTCGAGGGCGGCGGCACGGGCTTCGGCCTCATCGGACTCGCCCATCCGTCGGGCTGGCTGATCCTCGCGGGCTTCCTGATCAATGCGGGCGCCTGGCCGCTCTCGTCCTGGGTGGGCGATGCCTATCCGGAAGCCTCCTATTCGGGGACGGTCTTCCTCTCCGCCTTCACCACCAAGACCGCCGTCTACGTGCTCTGGCGCGCCTTTCCGGGCACGGAGCTTCTGATCGTCGTCGGCCTCATCATGGTGTTCTACGGCATCATCTACGCGCTGCTCGAGAACGACATGCGCCGCATCCTCGCCTATTCCATCGTGAACCAGGTGGGCTTCATGGTGACGGGGATCGGCATCGGCACCGAGATGGCGCTGAACGGGGCGGCAAGCCACGCCTTCGCGCACATCATCTACAAGGCCCTCCTCCTGATGGCGGCGGGCAGCGTGCTCCTCCAGACCGGGCGGCGGCGCTGCTCCGAACTCGGGGGCCTCTTCCAGTCCATGCCGGTGACCACGCTCTGCGCCATCGTCGGGGCGCTCGCCATTTCGGCCTTCCCCCTGACCTCGGGCTTCGTCTCGAAATCGATGATCAGCGATGCGGCCGCGCATGAGCATCTCGGCCTTGCCTGGTTCCTCCTCACCGCGGCCTCGGCGGGCGTCTTCCTCCATGCGGGCATCAAGTTCCCCTGGTTCGTCTTCTTCCAGAAGGATTCGGGCCTGCGCCCGCCCGATCCGCCCTGGCACATGAAGGCGGCAATGATCCTTGCGGCGATCCTGTGCGTGGGCATCGGCGTCTACCCCGCCCCGCTCTACGCGCTCCTGCCCTTCGAGGTCGAGTTCGCGCCCTACACGGCCGAACATGTGATCGAGATGCTCGAGCTTCTGCTCTTCGCCGGCCTTGCCTTCTTCGTGCTCCTGCCGCTGATGAAGCGCACGCGGACGATCAGCCTCGACACCGACTTCCTGTGGCGGCGCGTGGGCCCCGCGCTCTGGCGGCTCGGCCTTGCCCTTCTGACGGCGGCGGGCGCCCTCGGCGGCCGCCTCCTGACGAGCGCGGGACGCCTGGGCTCCAGCGTCTCGGGCCGGGTCGTCGGGCCGCAGGGTCTCTTCGCGCTCACGCTCGAGACGGGCCTCACCATCCTTGTGCTGACCATCGCCCTCGCGGCCGCGCTCTGGTTCACCCTGGGCCCGGACCTCATGGCGGCGATGGGCGGGGGCTGAGGCAGCCGGAGCCACGCGAACGGCCCATGCGCCAGGACAACCGGCCCTACTGGCTCTACCGCGCCGCCCGCGCTCTCGAGGGCTGGCGCCAGCGTCATTTCATCGAACCGCAGTTCGACAGCGTGGGGCCCGGCCTGCAGATCGTCCGCCCGCTCTCGATGGACGTCTTCGGGCGCAACATCCATGTCGGGGCGCATGTCCACATGTGCTCGCACCCCTCGGCGCCCCTGAAGCTCTGCACCTGGCCGGCCCCGGGCGAGGAGGCCCGCATCACCATCGGCGATCACGCCCTCCTCATGCCCGGCACCCAGATCATCGCCGCGCGCGCCATCACCATCGGGCCGGGCACCATGCTGGCGAGCGGGGTCTATGTCTCCGACAGCGACTGGCACGACCTCTATGACCGCACGCGGGAAGGGGACCGGGCCGCGCCCATCGTGCTCGGGCCCAATGTCTGGGTCGGCTTCCGGGCGATCATCGGCAAGGGCGTGACCATCGGCGCCAATTCGGTGATCGGGGCGGGCGCCGTCGTCACGCGCGACGTGCCGGAGAACACCATCTGGGCGGGCAATCCCGCCCGGCAGGTGCGCACGCTCGATCCGGACCGGCCCATGGTGACGCGGGCCGCCCTCTTTTCCGACCCCGCCGCGCGCGCCGAGACCGACGATGCGCTGGGCCGTTACGTGCGCCGGGACAGGCGTTTCCTCTGCTGGCTGCGCGCGCGCCTCGCCCCCTCCCGGACGGACTGAGACGCTGGAAGCTTTCCGCTCGTGCCCGCCTGGTTTAGGATCGCCCTCAGGGTTCAGGACAAGGGGGGTCGAGGGGCGGCATGATGGCGATCGGACGGGGACAAAGGCAGGGCGCGCGCGGGCCGGGACCGGCGGTGGCGCTGGCACTGGCGCTCGGGCTCGGCCTTGCGGGCTGCGTGAGCACCGACACCGCGCAATATGAGGGGGATCCCGCCTTCTCCATCGGCTATGGCGATGGCTGCCAGACCGGCAATGCCCGCGTGCGCGGCTTCAAGGAGACGGTGGACCGCGACGGCAAGCTCTGGGACGAGAGCGAGGCGTACCGGGCCGGCTGGCGCAAGGGCTACAATGCCTGCGGTCAGGGCCGGTCGGGCGAGAAGCGCGACGATTTCCTGCAGGACGACCGGTACGACCAGGGAGCCATCTGATCCATGAGCCTCATCCTGCGCCTCGTCTTCGTCGTGCTCCTTCTCGGCGCGGTGGCGCTCGGGGTCTTCTATTTCCGCTATGGCACGCTCGACACCTGCCGGGCCCTCGCGATCGAGCAGACCGAGGATGCCGACCGCGCCCTCGAGGAGAATTTCGGCATCGAGGTCCGCGACCCGATCGAGCGGCTCAACCGCGCGCTCACGAGCCAGATGACCTCGCGCGAGTGCTTCGACGAGCTCGTGAAGGAGTGGACCGGCGACGAGCCGTGAGGCGCCTCACCGCGCCGCCCGGGCTTCCTCGTTCTCGCGCAGCCGGTCGCGGGCGATCGCCTCGATGTGGCGGCGCAGGTCGGGGCTCGAGCGCATCAGCCCGGCGAGATCGCGCCGGTGCAGCACCAGAAGGTTCACATAGCCCTCGGCGATCACGTCGGCCGAGCGCGGCGTGTCGTTGAGGAGCGCGAGCTCGCCGAAGACCTGCCCGCTCGTGAGCCGGATCGTGCGCTCGGGCGCCTCGACCCGCACCGCCCCCGCCGCGATGAAATACATGCGATCGCCGCGCGTGCCCCGTTCGATGATGCGCCGTCCCGGAACCGCGAGCTCGGGCCGGCAGGCCCGGGCGATGCGTTCGAGCGTGCGCGGATCGGCCTCGGCGAACAGCGGCACCGAGCGCAGCATGGCCGACAGGCTCAGCCCGAGATCGAGGGCGGGGCGGCGCTCGAGCGCCTCGAGCCGCTGGTGAAGCCGCTCGGAGAGGTCCTCGAACACCTCCCCCGAGATGACCGACTGCTCGAACTGGGCCCGGTACTCGGCCTCCTCGAGGAGCAGGCCGATGCGCTCCACATAGCGGATGCGCAGGGATTCGGCGAAGATCGGGTACTGAAGGTCGAGCGCGGCAAGCGCCCCCGCCACCTGCTCCTGCCGGGCCTGGATCTCGCCGCGCAGCCGCTCGGAGATCGTCTTCCCCACCAGCGCCGTCACCGAGACGGCATTGTAGCTGCGCAGGTCGCGCAGCGCCCGGTCGAGCACGAGCAGCACCTCGAAGCGTTCGGCGATCGCCGCCTTGAGGAGCCCCGACCAGCCCGTCCAGCGGTGCACGAAAAGGGCAAGGCGGAAGGCACGCGGAAAATCGCAATAGCGCGTCGCCGCGCGGCAATAGGCGGGAAATCCGCCCACCTTGGCCGCATCCTTCATCCGGCCGGCATGGGCCCTCAGGACATCGGACGTCCGCCTGCCGACGATCCCTCGCGCGAAATAGTCGAGATAGAGCTCGGCCTCGCGGTTCGCGAGCGTGAGCAGACCCACGCGCTCGAGCTCGCTGAGGGGGGGTGACGAGCCGACCCCGCGCGGCCCATCGCCCTCCCCGGCCGCGTTCGGAGGATCGAAGCGGGCGGCATAGCGGTTGAGATCGATGTCGCGCAGGATGTCGCCCAGCCGGCCGCGCACCCGCTCGCGGGCGAGCGCCATGACCCGGTCGCGCACGAGGACGTCGGACCGCGTGAGCCGGTCGAGCGACATCAGTTTCATCAGCGGGCGGAGCGTCGGTGCCATGATGAACAGCGTCATCAGCGTGAAGCCCGTCGACACCGCGAAGACGAAGGGCTTGACCTCCTCGGGCACGGCCGGGTTCTCGCTCACCGACAGGGCGAGCGCCATGGTCACGGCGCCGCGCATGCCGCCCCACCAGATGACCGCCTTGTAGCCCCGGCTGATGGGCTCGGCGATGCCGACGAGGGTCAGGGCCGGCATGAGGCCGTAGAGCACGAAGCCCCGGGCGAGGAAGGCGAGGACGAACACGGCCAGCGACAGCCAGAGATACTCCGCCCGCATGCCTTCCGCGAAGGCGGAGGGGGCGAGCATCGCCGCGAGCGTGAAGACGAGCGAGGTCGCCCAGAAGTCGAGCTGGGCCCAGGTCTGCTGGAGATTGCCCCAGCCGCCGGGCGAGATGCGCGTGCGCCCCTCCCCGCCCATCACCATCGCCGCCACCACGACCGCGGTGATGCCCGAGACGCCGAGATGGTCTTCGGCGAAATAGAAGGTGAGATAGGCGAGCGCCACCGTCAGCGTCACCTCGGCCACCGGCACGCTGCGGATGCCCGCGATCAGCGCCGCCGTGAGCCGGCCGGCGAGCCAGCCGAAGGCGACCCCGCCGAGCAGCCCGCCGGTGAAGGAAAGGACCGCGCTGCCAGGCCGGGGCTCGGCGCTCGCGGTGACGATGCCGAGCAGGAGCACGAAGGAGGCGATGGCGGCGGCATCGTTGAAGAGGCTCTCGCCCTCGACGATGATGGTGAGCCGGCGCGGCGCCCCCATGGTGCGGAAGATGGCCACGATGGCCGAACTGTCCGTGGTCGACACGATGGCGCCGATGAGGAGGCACACGGCGAGCCCGTGACCGCTCACCGCCGCAAGGCCGAAGCCGACCGCGAGCGTGCAGACGAGCACCGCGACCACCGCGAGCACGATCACCGGCCCGATATCGTCCATCAGCCGCCGGCTGTCGATGGTGAGCCCGGCATGGAAGAGGAGCGGGGGCAGGAAGAGATAGAGGAACGCGTCCGAGGAGAGCCCGAGCCCGCGCAGCGTGGTGAGGAACCCGCCCGCAAGGCCCGGCGGCGTCACCCCCGTCACGAGCGCCGTGCCGAGCCCGAGCCCCGCCAGGGCGAGCACCACCGTGTAGGGCAGGTTCAGCCGCCGCGACAGCGGCAGGAGAAGGCTCGCGAGCGCAAGGAGTGCGGCGAGCCCGAACACGACCGAGGCGACTTGCGACATGGATGGCTCCGAAGCACCGACTCCGCGAAGGTAGCGGTTTCTCGCGCCTGCGAAAGGCCTGATCCGCGCGGCACGCGGATGTATTGAGCGAGTTGCGCGTTATAGTGCCTGCCGGTCCCGCCACCTGCCCCCCCTTCGAGGCCCCTTCATGTCCGCCGAGGAAAGAGAGATCCGCCCCCATTCGCCCGCCGGTGCCCCGCGGGCGGACGGCGCGGCGGGCGGGCTCGGGGCGTTCCGCTTCTATCTCGCGATCCAGTCGAGCTGGTTCCTCGCCATCGGCAGCCACATGGTGCTGTTCCCCTATCTCGTGGCCGACCGGCTCGACATGTCGCCCCAGCTCGTGGGCCTGGCCCAGGTCTCGCTGATGGGGCCGACGCTCTTTCTGCTGCTCATCGGCGGGGTGACGGCAGACCGGGTGAACACGCGCCGGCTCCTGATGTGGCTGCATCTGCTTGCCATGATCCCCGCGAGCGGCCTTGCCCTCGTGATCGCGCTCGGCGCCCTCTCCTATCCCGCCATCATCGTGTTCGGCCTGTGCATGGGCACGCTCAGCGCCTTCACCATGCCGGCCCGCGATTCCATGCTGACCCCGCTCGTCACGCTGTCGAACAGCCCGCTGACGATCCAGCGCGCCGTCATGCTCGCCAACATGACGCAGTTCGCAAGCCAGCTCTCGGGCATGATCGTCGCGTCGGCCGCGACCTTCGTGGGCGTGGCGCCGATCCTGATCTTCCAGGCGCTCGCCGTGGGATCGGGGGCCCTTTGGGTGCTCCGTACTCCGCCCGTTCCGAAAATCGCGGACGCGCCCCGGGACGGCAGGCCCCGCTCGACGCTCGGCGACATCACCGACACGCTGCGCCTTCTCCTGCGCTCGCCCTCCATGACCACGGTCACCGCGACGGTCTTCGTGTCGGGCATCCTGTCGATCGGCAGCTTCCTCGTCGCGATGCCGATCCTCGTGCGCGACGAATATAGCGGGGGCACCTGGCGCTTTGCGACCTTCAGCGTCTGCTTCTGGACCGGAACCCTCATCGCCGCGATCACGCTGAGCCGCATCGGACGCATCGGCCGGCCGGGGCGGGCGATGATGCTCGCCATGGTGTCGGCCGCGAGCTTTTCCCTCATTCTCACCCAGACCATGCCCTTTCCCGTCTTCTGCGGCCTCTGCCTCCTCTGGGGCATGTCGGCGGGGGTGAGCATGACTATGAGCCGCTCGCTCATCCAGGAGGCAGCGCCAGCCGCGCACCGGGCGCGCCTCCTGTCGATCTACCAGCTCGGCTTCATGGGCGGCGCCCCCGTCGGCGCCCTCGCCATGGGCCCGGTGGTGGACGCCATCGGCCCGCACCTCGCCTTTCTCGTGCCCTCGCTCGGCATGGCCAGCGTCTTTCTCGTCCTTGCGAGCCGGACGGACTTCTGGCGGCTGCGGCTCGAGGACGTCACCGCGGAACGCGACCGTCTGTGGCAGGCGCCCGCCTGAGACCCTCCCCTATTGCCCGTACCACCGCAGCCGGTAATGTGAGCGCCCTGCAAGAGCCCCTGATGAGGAGACGACGATGAAGACGGTCAGCTACAACGATCTCGAGAGCCTGGTGGGTCAGGAAGTCGGCGTCTCGGACTGGGTGACCATCGAGCAGGACCGGATCAACAAGTTCGCCGACGCCACGGGCGACCATCAGTGGATCCACATCGATCCCAAGCGCGCCGCGAAGGAACTGCCCACGGGCACGACCATCGCGCACGGCTTCCTCACCCTCTCGCTCCTGCCGATGCTGGGCGCGCAGATCATGCGCATCGATGGCGTGTCGCGCGGCATCAATTATGGCTGCAACCGCGTGCGCTTCACCAACATGGTGCCGACCGGCAGCCGGGTGCGCGGCCGCCAGAAGGTCCTCTCGGTCGAACCGAAGGCCGGCGGCAAGCAGATGATCACCGAAATGACCATCGAGATCGAAGGCCAGGACCGCCCGGCCTGCGTGGCGGAATCGCTGTCGATCGTCTACGCCTGACGCGCGGGCCAATACGGGGCACCTCACCATGACGGGTTCATCACCCGTCATCCTGAGGTGCGCCCGAAGGGCGCCTCGATGGATCGTCCCGCGCTTCGCCCCCGCGATGACGGCACGGGGAGGGGGCACCGCCGGCCCCACCCAAAAGGGTCATCCCCCGGCTCGACCGGGGGACCCACGCCGGCGGCACGCCGGGCGGTGAGTTGGTTTGCCCGGTCAAGCCGGGCCATGACGTCGAGAGGGGGCCGCCATCGTCCCCGCGAGCGCAGCGAATGGTTCGAGGCCCCGCTTCGCGGGGCACCTCACCATGACGATTTCACCGCCCGTCATCCTGAGGTGCGCCCGAAGGGCGCCTCGAAGAATCGCCACGGGCCTCCGGCCCTCGCATGACACCGCTTGTCATGTTGAGCGCAGCGACGCCACCGATACCACCGGCGGGGCCTCTTGCGGTCTCGAAGGGCCCCTACCGCTCGGTCAGCTTCAGCTCGATGCGGCGGTTGCGCTTGTAGGCCTCGCCCGAGCGGCTCGGATCGAGCGGGTGATATTCGCCGAAGCCCGCCGCGGCGAGGCGGCGCGCGGGCACCCCCCGGCTTTCGAGAAAGCGCACCACGGCGACGGCCCGCGCCGCCGACAGGTGCCAGTTCGAGGGGAATTCGGGCGTCGCGATCGGCTGGCGGTCCGAATGGCCGTCGACGCGGATGATCCAGGGCAGATCGTCCGGGATCTGGTCGGCGATGCCGATGACCAGGGTCGCGAGCTTCTGGAGCTCGCCCTGCCCGGCCGGGCTGATGTCCGCCGAGCCCGACTCGAAGAAGATCTCCGATTGCAGCACGAAGCGGTCACCGACGATCTCGATGTCGTCCCGGTTGCCGAGCGCATCCTTCAGCCGGCCGAAGAACTCCGACCGGTAGGCCGCGAGCTCCCCTACCTTCTGGGCGAGTGCCGCGTTGAGGCGCGTGCCGAGATTGGCGATCTGCGCCTCCTGATCGGCATCCTTCGCCTCCGCGATGTCGAGGGCCTCCTGAAGGCTCGCAAGCTGCACGCGGAGGGCGGCGAGCTGTTCGTTCAGCAGGCGGACGTCCTCGGCCGCCTCGGCCGTCCGCGCCTCCTGCTCGGTCAGCGCGGTCCTCAGCCCTTCGGCCTCCTCCCCGCTCGCCGCGAGCAGGGAGCGCAGCCGCGCCTCCTCGTCCTCGGCCGAGGCGAGCGTGCTCTCGGCCGTGGCGAGGGTCGCGCGCAGACGCCGGACCTCGTCCTGCAGCTCCTCATTGCTCGCCTGTTCGAGATCGAGCTCCGAGCTCAGCGCCGCGAGTTCGGTCGAAAGCTGGGCGAGGCGTTCGTCACGCCCCGTCAGCGCCTGGTTCAGGAAGAACTGGGCGAGCATGAAGATCGACAGGAGGAAGATGATGACGAGCAGCAGCGTCGCCAGCGCGTCGACGAAACCGGGCCAGTAATCGGTGCTTGCCTGTCGGGCCTGCCTGTAACGCATGTCCTACCCTTGCGGCGCCTCGTAGCCGTCCGCCCCGGCCGCATTGGCGATGGCCTTGCGCAGGAGCTTGAGCTCGAAGCGCAGATCGGCGAGCCCCTGCTGGCGCGTCTCGGCGGCATCCTCGGCGATGCGGCGCACACTGACGTCGAGGCTGCGCAGATGGGATTCGAGCGCGGGCGGCAGACCCCGGTCGCCGGAGTTCAGCGCCTCGACGAGGCTTGCGAGGATGCGCGTCAGCTCGCTCTGCTGGCGGACGATCCCGTCCACGCGCGCCTGCTCGCCCTTGAGCGCATCGGTGAGCCCGCCCACCCGCTCGGCGAGCTCGATGAGGTGCACGTCCACATTGGCGCGGGCGTCCTCGCCCCGGATCACGGTGCGCTGAAGCGCGGTGAGGCCCTCGGCCAGCCGTTCGAGCATCGCCGCGACATAGGCGGGCGTCGTCGCATCCTCGTCCGTCACAGACCCGCCCGGTCCCGCGCTGATGCGCGTCACCGTCGACAGCCATTCCTCGAGATCGTTGTAGAACCGGTTCTGCGCCTGGGCCGCCTGGAGGTCGAGAAAGCCGAGCACGAGCGAGCCCGCAAGCCCGAAGAGCGAGGAGGAGAAGGCCGTTCCCATGCCCGACAGCGGCGCCTGCAGCCCCGCGAGGAGCGTGCCGAACACCTGCTCGGAGGGGGCGGCGGCCGGCGACAGGGAGGCGATCGTGTCGGCCACCGCGTTGATCGTCTGCAGGAGCCCCCAGAAGGTGCCGAGAAGGCCGAGGAAGACGAGGAGCCCGATCAGATAGCGCGTGAGGTCGCGCGCCTCGTCGAGCCGCGCGCCGATGGAATCGAGGATGGAGCGCGTCCCGCCGGCGCTCAGCATGAGCGGGCCCCCGCGATCGCCGAGGAGCGCCGCCATGGGCGCGAGCAGACGCGGGCGGCGCTGCACGACGAGCCCGGGCTCGCCCCGGCGGAAGGAGTTGACCCACGACACTTCGGGCGCGAGGCGGATGACGCGGCTGATCGTGTAGAGCACGCCGATCACCAGCACGGCCAGGATGAGGCCGTTGAAGACGCGGTTGGCGAGGAAGATGCCGGCAAGCTGCTCGACGAGCGCCGTCGCGGCCGCGAGCACGGCGATCAGGAACAGGCCCATGCGAATGAGATAGCTGAAGGGCTGCGACATCTCTCACCTTCCCCCACTTCGCCCGGAAAGACACGCCGACGCGCCCGGACACGAGCGGTTCCAAGCTGGCCTGCCGAAACGACGAAATTGCGGCGGAACCAGCCACTTGCACCGCCTGGCGCGTGCAAGAGTTGCGCCGGCTGGCCCGATCTCAGCTCGCGGAGAGGAGGATGTCGACCCGGTCGAGGGGGCCCGTGTCGCTGACCCCGCCGATGGGATTGACGCTCATGCGCGTCTTGGGCACGCCCTGATCCACGAGATAGGTGCGCACGGCGAGGCCCCGGCGCAGGGCAAGACGTTTGGCCGTGCTGGTGCGGTCGTTGACGTCGCCCGCATAGGCGAAGATCTCGAGCTGCGTCCCCGATTTGAGGACCCGCTCGGCCACCTGGTCGAGAAGCGCAAGCTCGCCCTCGCCGATCAGGCTGCCGCCACGCTCGAAGACGAGCTCGACCTTTTCGGAGCGGCGGTCGAGCACCAGCTCCTCGAAATGGCCCGCCTCGCCCAGGATGGACGGCGCGAGATAGGCGTAGGTCCAGCTCGACTCGGCGCGCGGCTTGATGGCGCCGGTCGGGACCGCATAGCTGACCCCGCGCGGGCCGGCGGCGGCCCCAAGGCCCGGATCCTCCGCGCGGAAGCTGAAATCGAGCGCCCCTTCGGGATAGAGGATCGGCCCCGCGGCCCGCATCTCGTAGCTGCGATGGGTGACGGCGAGCGTCAGCTTGGGCTTCAGATGGTCGGCCGTGCGGGCGATGGTGTTGGGCAGGAAGGGTCCGCCCGCTCCGGTGCTGTCCGTGTCGGCGCCCTCGCCCGGCACGGAGGTGGCGGCGAGAACAAGCGGCAGGAGCCCGATCATCGCGAGCGCGGCAGCGCGTCCGGTTCGGGTGCGTCTGTGGCTTGTCATTCTGCGGGCCTTACGCCTTCCCATGTCGTCCTCGGATCCCATGTCGTCGGATCGGCTCGTCGGATCGTCCGAATTCCGGGCCGGACTCCGGGACCGGACGTCCGACACGGCATGGCTCGACAAATGCGGGCACCACCTCGACCGATTTCGGTCCATGGTGATTAACAGGAGGTTAACGGGCCCCGTCCGCCGAGCCGCGCGCCCGAATCGCCGCAAGAGGCGATCCCGGCGCGAATCAACACGCTCAACGGGCAGTATGCCCAGATGTAGTGGGGTGGAGAAGGGCGGCAACCAACTTGTGCACAGTTCCGTTGCTGGCAAGGAGGCTGCCGGCGGTCAGATCGAGCGGTCCGCCCTCGATGGTCGTCACCTGCCCGCCGGCCTCGCGGACGATGAGGGCCCCTGCCGCTATGTCCCAGGGCTTGAGGTTGCGCTCCCAGTAGCCGTCGATCCGCCCGGCCGCCACGGCGCAGAGGTCGAGCGAGGCCGCTCCGAAGCGCCGCACGCCCGCCGTCGCGGCCATGGCGCCGGCGAGTTCGGCGAGAAAGGCCGCGTGCCCGGGCCAGCCCCGGGCGGGTATGCCCGTGGCGAGCAGCGCCTGGTCGAGCGTCGTGCGGGCGGAGACGCGCAGCCGCCGGTCGTTGAGATAGGCCCCCCCCCCCTTCTCCGCCGTGTAGAGCTCGTCCGCGACCGGATTGTAGACGACGCCGGCCACGAGATCGCCCTCGCGCTCGAGGGCGATGGAGATGGCGAATTGCGGGATGCCGTGGAGGAAATTGGTGGTCCCGTCGAGCGGATCGACGATGAAGCGGTGCGTCCGGTCGGAGCCCTCGATGACGCCGTGCTCCTCGAGCACCAGCGTGTAGCCGGGGCGCGCCTTGGCGAGCTCGGCCTTGAGCGTCGCCTCGGCCCGCATGTCGGCCTGGCTGACGAAATCGGCCGGCCCCTTCACCGAGACCTGGAGATTTTCGACCTCGCCGAAATCGCGCACGAGGCGGCGGGCCGCCTTGCGGGCGGCGGCGATCATCACGGTGAGGACGGGCGAGGCGGGCGGCATGGCACTCCCTGACGCGGAAACCGGATCCTGTTTGGGGCGGGCGAATGAGCGCGCGACCATGCCCCGCCCCGCGTCCGCCGGCAAGCGGGAGCCGGCCCCGCCCTCAGTTCAGCCGGATCGAGACCGAGAGGCCGTGGGCGCCGAGCCCCTCTTCCTCGGCCAGACGCAGGACGGCCGGGCCGAGCCGGCGCAGCGCCTCGGCGTCGCAGCCAAGGATCGAGCTGCGCTTGAGGAAGGTGAGCACGGAGAGCCCGGACGAAAACCGCGCGCTGCGCGCCGTGGGCAGCACATGGTTGGGCCCGCCCACATAATCGCCCACCGCCTCGGGCGTGTAGCGGCCGAGAAAGATCGCCCCCGCATGCCGGATCGCGGGCAGCAGCGCCCGCGGGTCCGCTGTCGCGATCTCGAGATGCTCGGGCGCGACGCGGTTGACGAGGGCGGGCGCCTCGGCCGCGAGGTCGCGCACGAGGATGAGGACGCCGTTGCGATCCCAGCTCGCCCGCGCGATGGCCGCGCGCGGCAGCGTCGCCAGATGGGCCTCGACCGCCCGCTCCACCTCGGCGGCGAAGGGGGCGCTGTCGGTGATCAGCACCGATTGCGAGGAGGGATCGTGCTCGGCCTGGGAGAGAAGGTCCGCCGCGATCCAGGCGGGATCGTTCTCGCCGTCGGCCAGAACGAGGATCTCCGAAGGCCCGGCGAGCATGTCGATGCCGACCTGGCCGAAGACCTGACGCTTGGCCTCGGTGACATAGGCATTGCCCGGGCCGACGATGACGTCGACCGGCGCGATGGAGGCCGTGCCATAGGCGAGCGCGGCCACGGCCTGCGCCCCGCCCACGCGGTAGATCTCGTCCACCCCGGCGATCGCGGCGGCGGCGAGCAGCACGGGATTGAGCACCCCGTCCGGGGTCGGGACGGTCATGACGATGCGCCGCACGCCCGCGACCTTCGCGGGAATGGCGTTCATGAGCACCGAACTCGGATAGACGGCCCGCCCGCCCGGCACATAGAGGCCGGCCGCATCCACCGCCGTCCAGCGATGGCCGAGCGTGACGCCGGCAAGATCGGTCGAGAGCCCGTCCTCGGGCCGCTGGCGGGCGTGATAGGAGCGGATGCGCGTGGCCGCCAGCTCGAGCGCGTCGCGCGTGTCGGCCGGAAGAGCGTCGAGCGCCCGCGCGCAGGCCTCGGCGGGCAGGCGCAAGCCGTCCGTCTGCGGATCGACCCGTTCGAACCGCCGGGTGAGGTCGATCAGCGCCCCGTCGCCCTCGGCCCGCACCCGCGCGATGATCTCGCGCACGACCGAGGAGACGTCCGCATCCTCCTCCCGCGCGGCGGCGAGGAGCGCCTCGAAGCGGCTCTCGAAATCAGGATCGGCGGTGGACAGGCGATGGACCATGGAACACCCGGAAGGAAACCCGAAGGGAGGCCGGCGCTCAGTCCAGCGGATGGGCCGGCCGGCCGCGGGCGCGCCAGGGCGTGCCGTAGTCCCGCAAATAGGCCTCGATGCACTCCACGTCCAGCCGGATCGCGCCGGCGGGCGCGAAGTGGAGGGTGATGCGGGCGGCCGGATCCTCGGCGTCCGCCCCGGTCGCGGAGCAGTCGAGCGCGAGCAGCGAGAGCGCGGCCCTCGGATCGGCATCCGGCAGGTCCTGGCGCCGGACCGCCCGGACCGCATGGATCTCGAGGGCGGACTGGCAGCGCCAGTGCGCCCCGTCCCGTCCAAGCTCGCCGTTCCACATGAAGCGGTTGAACACGCCCACGAAGCAGCGCCGGCGCGGCAGCCAGGTGAGGTCGCCGCGCGGACTGATCGCGTCCTGAAGCTGGGCCGAGATCAGACGCAGGTCGTCCGCGTCTTCGGCCGACAGGCGCAGCAGTTCGGGCGGGGTCTGGCTCATGGCCGCATCTTGTGCTGCGGCGGACGGCCGAGGTCAACCGCCCTGCGCCTCGCCCTTGAGCCGGCCGATCCGCGCCCCGCAGGCGGAGAGCTTTTCCTCCAGCCGCTCGAAGCCGCGATCGAGGTGGTAGACGCGGGAGATCACGCTCTCGCCCTCGGCGGCGAGCCCGGCGAGGACGAGGCTGACCGAGGCGCGCAGATCGGTCGCCATGACCGGGGCGCCCTTGAGCGTCCGCACCCCGCGCACCTCGGCGGACTGGCCGCGCAGGGTGATGTCGGCGCCCATGCGCATCAGTTCGGGCGCGTGCATGAAGCGGTTCTCGAAAATGGTCTCGCGGATGTGGGAGGTGCCCTCGGCGAGGCACATCAGCGCCATGAACTGGGCCTGGAGATCGGTGGGAAAGCCCGGAAAGGGCTCGGTTACGATGTCGGCGGCGCCATAGCCCGCGCCGGAGCGGGCGACGCGCATCCCGCCCGCTCTCTCGGCGACCTCGATGCCGCAGCTCCTCAGCACGGCGGTGAGGGCGGAGAGATGCTCGCTCCGCGCCCCCTCGAGCAGGACCTCGCCCCCGGCGATGGCCGCGGCCATGGCGAAGGTGCCCGCCTCGATGCGGTCGGGCACCACCGCATGGCGCGCCCCGCCGAGCGAGGGCTTGCCGGTGATGGTGAGCCGGCCCGTCCCCGCACCCTCGATCCCGGCCCCCATGGCGATCAGGCAATGGGCGAGGTCGGTCACTTCGGGCTCGAGCGCGGCATTCTCGATCACGCTCGTGCCGCGCGCGAGGCAGGCCGCCATCAGCACGTTCTCGGTGGCTCCCACCGAGGCGAAGGGAAAGGTGATTTGCGCGCCGGTCAGCCCGCCCGGCGCGCGGGCCTTGACATAGCCCTCGGAGAGCTCGATGTCCGCGCCGAGCGCGGCAAATCCCTTGAGGTGGAGATCGACCGGCCGCGCCCCGATGGCGCAGCCGCCCGGCAGCGACACGGTCGCCTCGCCGCAGCGGGCGAGGAGCGGCCCCGCAACGAGGAAGCTCGCCCGCATCTTGCGCACGAGATCATAGGGCGCGGTCGTGTCCGAGACGGTGCCGGCGGTGAGCGTGAGCTCCCGCCCGGCGCGCTCCACCCCCACCCCGAGATGGGCGAGGATGTGGCCAAGAAGGCGGATGTCGGCGAGGTCGGGCACATTGTCGAGCACGAGCGGGCCGTCGGTGAGAAGGCTCGCCACCATCAGCGGCAGGGCCGCGTTCTTGGCGCCGGAAATGGGGATGGACCCCTTGAGCCGATTGCCGCCTTCCACCCGGATCCGATCCATCGGCCTCCCCCTGTCACGCGTTACACCGGTCCGCACCAGGCCCGGCCGCGCGCCGGACGGAGCAAGGCTCTCAGGCGAGGGGCGCGGAAATGGGCCGGCATTGCGGCAACCCGGAGGCCGCCCGCGGACGAGGCGAGCCTAGTCCGGTCACGGCGAAAGGGAAACCGCCCGCCCGGCGCGCCCGGCCCCGCCCTCTCCGGCCTCCGGGCCCGGTCCGGGACC
>JACAEB010000205.1 GCA_013389075.1 Alphaproteobacteria bacterium | reverse complement strand
GCGAGGACCTGGGCGACGGGCTCGGGATCGCGCGGGGCAAGGAGCGTCTCCCCCACCCCGCCGAGGACGAGCCGGCGCACGCGGCCGGGCGCTGCCAGCGCCGCCGCGAGCGCGAGCCGGGCGCCCATCGAATAGCCGAAGACGTCCGCCCGCCCCACGCCCTCGGCATCGAGCACCGCGAAGAGATCGGCCATCATCCGCTCGGGGACATAGAGCGCGGGGTCACGCGGGGCCCCGCTCTTGCCATGGCCGCGCAGATCGGGCGCAAGCACGCGCCGCCCTTGCGCCGCAAGGCGCTCGATCCAGCCCGTCGACTGCCAGTTGATCCCGGCATTGGACGCAAAGCCGTGCACGAGCAGCACCGGCGGGGGGGCATCCGGGCCGGGAGGAGGCCCCTCGGCCCGGTAGGCGATCTCAAGTCCGTCGGCACGGGTGGTCGGCATGGCGCGCTCCTCTCCCTCGCCCGCCAGTCTGACAACCCGCGACCAAAAGAAAAGGGCCGGCGGTGCCGGCCCTTTCCAGGAGCTTGCAGCGAAAGATTAGAACTCGACCCGTCCGACCACACCGAAGGTCCGCGGCTCATTGGGATAGGCCGCATAGGTGCCGGGCTGCTCGGGCACGTCGATGGCGATGATCGAGTAGTACTCGTCCGTCAGGTTGCGGACGAAGAACTCGAGGCCCCACTGGCCCTCGTTGCCGGCGATCCCGACGCGCGTGTTCCAGATTGCGTAATTGTCGTTGATCTTGTTGGGATCGAGGTCCGAGCCGGTGTTGTACTTGGAGTTCCACCGGACATCGAGATGGGCCAGACCCGTGAGGCCCGTGTTGGCGATCGGGAAATTGTAGGTGGTGGCGCCCGTCAGCACCCAGCGCGGCGCATCGTTGACGGTCCTGCCGTCGACGGTATTGCCGCCGATGACGAGGCCGATATCCTCGCCGAACTGCGCCTCGTTGTAGAGAACGCCACCCTGGAAGAAGAGCCCGTCCAGCGGCTGGGCGATCATGTCGAGCTCGACGCCCTTCGAGATCACTTCCTGGGCGTTCTCGGTGACGAAGCCGAAGCCCGAGAAATAGTTGATCTGATAGTCCTCGAACTTCTGATAGAAGAGCGCCCCGTTGAGCGTCACGCGGCGGTTGAACAGGGTCGACTTCCAGCCGATCTCGAACATGTCGACGAATTCGGGCTCGAAGGCGAGCTGATCGAGATCGGGGCCGCCGGTCCCATCGAAGGTCGTGTAGTCGAAGCTCGACCGGTCGAGATTGTAGCCGCCCGCCTTGTAGCCATGGGCATAGCGTCCGTAGACGGACAGTTGCTGCAGGACCTCGTAGGTGAGCGAGGCTTCGCCCGTCCACTCGGTCTCCTCACGGCTGTCGGTGGCGTTGAGGTTACCCTCGGTGTCGATGGCCGGGTTGCAGCCGAGAAGGAGTGCGGCTCCCGCCGGAGACATGGCGAGTCCCTGCACGGCCGGCGCGAGGAAAAGGCTCCGCATCTCGTCGCAGACGGCCGCCTGGCTGTTGAGGTTGGCCGAGATGTCCTTCGTCTCGTGATTGAGCCGCAGACCGAAGGCGAAGGTCAGCGGATCCGCAAGCTGGATTTCATTGTGCGTGAAGGCGGCGAAGGTCTGGGTCTCGACCTCGTAATTGTCCGCCTGCTGACCGTCTCCCGCCGCCGGAGGCGTGAAATAGACGGCGTCCAGCCCGGGATTGGCGAGTCCGAGAATGGAGAGAGGCCCCGGAATGGTGCCAAAAAGCGTCCGGCCCGAACTGCCGAAGGTGACGAAGTCGACATAGGCGGCCGCATCCGCGCCGAAGCGGATCGTGTCCTTGAGCGGCAGGGTCTCGTCCGCGAAGAAGCCGCCGACCAGCCAGTTCAGCCAGCCGTTCTCGCCCTGGAGGCGCAGCTCCTGCGTGAAGGTCTCGAAGCCGGTCTCGTAGCCGTCCCGATAGGCTCTGTCCACATCGTGGAAATCGATGTCCTGGTTCCGCTCGGTCTGCCAGTCACGATAGGAGGTGATGGAGGTCAGATTGGCGAAGCCGAGATCCCAGTTCAGCTCGCCCGAAATGCCCCATTCCTCGACCGTCTCCAGCGTGTCGCGCGCCGGGGAGACGGTAGTCTGACGGGCGTCGCGATCGCGCGTGACGATGCCGAGGAGGCCCGGCTGCAATGCCGCGATGGTGTTGACGGCCGCCGCTGTCGGACCCTGGATGAGGTTAATGGTCGAGCAGCAGAATTCGTCCTGTTCCGCGTAGTCGGCGATCACCCTCAGGCTCACATCGGCATTGGGCTCCCACAGGAGCTGGCCGCGCAGGAACCAGCGGTCGCGATTGTTCAGCTCCTTGTCGGACGTCAGATCCTCGATATAGCCGTCGCGCTGACGGACCTTGCCGTCGATGCGGAAGGCGAGTT
Organism: Alphaproteobacteria bacterium; assembly: GCA_013389075.1. Classification (GTDB taxonomy): domain Bacteria; phylum Pseudomonadota; class Alphaproteobacteria; order JACAEB01; family JACAEB01; genus JACAEB01. The sequence goes on along the minus strand of JACAEB010000205.1, from coordinate 3,854 downwards.
CGTCGCCGACGAGCGGACCCGTCGCGCCGGCCCCGAGGTGCCAGGCGTTGAGATTGCCGTAGGAGGCCTCGGCGAAGGCCCGGCTCTCGAACTCCGGCCCGGCCGTGATGACGTTGAGCGCGCCGGCGGAGGTGTTCTTGCCAAAGAGCGTGCCCTGCGGCCCGCGCAGCACTTCGATGCGCTCGATCTCGGGAAGCTCCGAGATGCCGACATTGGAGCGGTTGCGGTAGACGCCGTCGATGAAGATGCCGACCGCGCTCTCGAAGCCCGGATTGTCCGCCCCTGTCCCGATGCCGCGAATATAGGCGGTGGTGCCGGCGGTCGACGACTGGCCGGTCGTGAAGTGGAAGCTCGGCGCCAGACGCGTGATGTCGCGCAGATCGGTGACGCCGGCATTACGCGCCAGCTCGCCGTCGATCGGCGTGACCGCGATCGGCACATCCTGGAGCGAGCGCTCCCGCTTGGTGGCCGACACCACGATCTCGTCGACCTGGGCCAGCGCCGGCAGGGCGGCAAGCCCGACACCGAAGGCGAGCCCCGCCACCACGGCCCGGGCACTGCAGCTGCTCAGCATGCCCGTCACACCACGACGCATTTTCATCTGAAGACCTCCCCTGAACCAGTTCCGGCGCACCGTCCGGCGGCCATTTTATCCGTACCCATAACCCGTTGGGCCATGGTGCGCTCCTCCACCCGCCGCCTTGCAGCGGGTCGAGCCAACACCCCATTCCCTCGGACGAAAACTGTGCTGCACGCAGAACGCGCTGTGAAGCGCTTTTCTACAGTTGTGCAGCGCAAAATGGGTCGGTTGTCGACGGACGCGACACGAATGCAACAGGTGACGTAACGTCACCACGCTGCGGGGCCGCCCGTCCCGACGGTGACGGCAAACCCGGCGCACGCCCCGGCTGTGGTCAGCTGTCCAGCGCGGCCGTCTCGTCCTCTTCACGCGCCTGCTGGCGCAGCTGGACGAGTGTGCGGTGGTGCCAGTGGCGCGCGCCCTGGACGCAGATCCGGCAGAACACCCAGAGCACCATCACCGCGAGCATGTAGATCGACGCCCGGAGAAGCGACTCGCTCTCCTCGGGCAGCGGGTTCGCCTCGATCAGGACCGAGACGAGATTGATGCCGATCACCACGCCGACGGCCCAGACCCAGAGATAGATGTTGGTGATGAAAGTCGCGAAGGTCTTGCCGAGCGGCTTGGCCGGCCGTGCCTCGAATTCGAGCTGGGCGGCGAGATTGCCCGAGACGATCGCCACCACGATCGAGACGAGGAGCCAGGCCGCGAGAAAGCGCAGCCAGAGGTCCTGTGGACCGAGCGAGCAGTCCACCACTTCCGAGCCGAACCCCGTCATGTCACCCCTCCCCCGCCAGTCCTGCCGCCCTCGGTCAGGCGGCGGCCACCCCACGCGGCCCTGTGCGTTGGCGCCGGTCTAGTCCGCCATGATGGCAAAATCGCGAAACAACCGCGACCGTTCCCGGACTTCGTGCGCGAATGGGAGACTATCACAGCAGGGACGATCCGGCAGCGCGGCGTGCTTGCGGGCGCCCGGCGGGCTTTCTAAACTCGCGCCGGGCATTCCTTCGGAGTGCGGACGACAGCCATGGCGGGAGGGATTGGAGCGATGAGACGCACACGTGCAGCGCTGGCGGTGGCGGGGGTCATGACCCTCGGCCTCTCCTGGGCGGGACCCGCCGCGGCGGACAGCTTCATGGATGTCTGTCTCGCCAACGCCTCTTCCGGACGGGGCGAGGCTGCCGACAACCAATATTGCAGCTGTCTTGCGGCCAATGCCGCCAAGTCCTCGACGCCGGACATGAAGGGCAAGCTCGAGGCGGCGCTGCAGCTGCCCCGCGACGAGCGGCGGGCGGCGATCGAGGCCATTCCGGGCGGGACGGAGGTCGTCACCCCCTGCGTCCAGCAGATGCGCGGCGGCTGAGCCAGCGCCCGGACCCGCGGCCAGCCGGGCCGGACCCCGGTCGCGGCCCGGCTCTGCCTCAGGAGGCGTTGGCCTGCGGCTCGACGGCGGCCGGCTCTTCGGCCTGGAGCCGCTGGTTCTCGTTCCAGTAGGACACGCACGGGATCTTCGACCGGTCGCAGCGATGGGCATAGGCCCGCGCGATCTCCGTCACCTCCTCGAGAAGGCCCGCCTCCAGCGTGACGGGCTCGAGCCCGAGGCCCAGCAGCCGGCGGTTGATGACGTGGAGGTCGTTCTCCGCCGCCTCGCGCCGCGGATTGGGCACGTGCTGGATCTCCGCCCCCGTCAGGTCCGCGACAAGCCGGGCAAGGTCGCGCACCCGGTGGGTTTCCGTCATCTGATTGAGGATGAAGACCTTCTCCCCCCGCTGCGGCGGGTGCAGGATCGCAAGTTCGATGCAGCGGACGGTGTCCTGCAGATGGATGAAGGCGCGCGTCTGCCCGCCTGTTCCGTGTACGGACAGAGGGTAGCCGATGGCGGCCTGCATGAGGAAGCGGTTGAGCACCGTGCCGTAGTCGCCGTCATAGTCGAAGCGGTTGATGAGGCGCTCGTCGAGCTTGGTTTCCTTGGTCTGCGTTCCCCAGACGATGCCCTGGTGCAGATCGGTGATCCGGATGCCGTCATTCTTGTTGTAGAAGGCGAAGAACAGCTGATCCTGGGTCTTTGTCAGGTGGTAAATCGAACCCGGATTGGCGGGATAGAGGATCTCCTGCTCGATGGTGCGGCCATCCTCGGTGTCGATCTTCACCGGCAGATAGCCCTCCGGGATCTTGATGCCCGCCGTGCCGTAGCCATAGACCCCCATCGTTCCCAGATGGACGAGATGGGCATCGCACCCGCTCTCGACGATCGCGGCCAGCACATTATTGGTGGCGTTGAGGTTGTTGGTGACGGTGTAGCGCTTGTGCCAGGACGACTTCATCGAATAGGGCGCGGCGCGCTGCTCGGCGAAATGCACGATCGCCTCTGGCTGGACGTCCTGCATGAGCTTCACGAGGCGGTCGTAATCCTTGGCGACGTCGATGAGGTGGAACTTCATCGTCCGGCCGGAAACCTCGGTCCACGCCTCGAGGCGCTTGCCCATGGGCTTGATCGGCGTGAGCGAGGAGACCTCGAGCTCGTTGTCGATGTTCCGACGCGACAGGTTGTCGACAATGGTGATGTCGTGACCGGCGGCCGACAGGTGCAACGCCGTGGGCCAGCCGCAGAATCCATCGCCCCCGAGGATGAGAATCTTCATGTCACGTCCCTCTAAGCAACCATGCGTCGTCTTCGTCCGAGCCTGACCCTAACGCGCCCGCGCGCAAGTGGGAATTGACATTTGCTGCGCCCATCCTTCCGCGCGACGTCTTGCCCCCTCGGGCAGCCCCAATGGGGCGCCCGACAGGCTCTGAGGCCGGGAAATCAGCGGGCGACGGCCCGTGCCGTCTCCAGCTCGGGGAAGGGAGAGGCGGTACCCTCGGCGGGCCGGGCGGCCACCGCTCCTTTGAGGAGCCGGGGGATCGCGACCTCGAGGGCGAGGGTGATGCCCTCGGGCGTCCAGAAGCTGCCATTGATCTGGGTCCGGGCGATGACCTCCCTGCGGAAGGCCGCATAGAGCTCCTCGTCCGGCCGGCTCGCCCGGGTCCAGAAGCGGTCGATCGAGCCCTGGAAGGTCAGGCCCGGCATGTCGTAGATGGCCCGGCCGAGCGTGATGGTGGGCCGGCCGAACTCGACGGCGGTCAGGCCCGCCGTGCTGTTCACTGTGATGACGCCGTTCGTCTTGCGGAGCATGTCGGCGAGCACGCCCCCGTCCACGAAGATGACCCGGCCCGTCACATCATGTTTGCGCGCGAGGGAGTCGAGCATCGCGACATGGTCGTGCAGGCCCGG
>JACAEB010000162.1 GCA_013389075.1 Alphaproteobacteria bacterium | reverse complement strand
CCGGCGTCCGGTTGAGGACGCTCACCGAGCCCGTGCCGAGGCCGCCGAGCGCGGCGACCACGGCCCGCGCGGCCCCGCCCGCCCCGATCACCACCGCCCGGGCCGGGGGGGAGTCGGGCGACAGGCCGACCCGCTTGAGGCTTTCGGCAAAGCCGAAGACATCCGTGTTCCGGCCGATGAGCCGGCGGTCCGGGCCGATGACGACGGTGTTCACGGCCCCGACCCTGCGGGCCATCGGGCTCACCTCGTCGAGGAGCTCCATCACCGTTTCCTTGTGGGGCAGGGTGAGGTTGAAGCCCGCGAAGCCCGCGAGCGTCAGCCCCTTGAGGACGGTCCGCAGATCCTCCGGCGCCACGGCGAGGGGCACATAGGCGCCGTCGATGCCGTACCGGTCGAGCCAGCATCCGTGGATGGCGGGCGAGCGGCTGTGGGCGACGGGCCAGCCGATGACGCCGGCGACGCGCGCGGCTCCGGTGATCATGGGGGCACCACTCCGTGCTGACGCAGAAAGGCGAGAAGGGGCAGGAGAGCAAGGCCCTGCACGGTGAAGAGGCTGCCCTCGATCCGCTCGAAGAGCTGCACGCCCCGCCCCTCGATCAGATAGGCGCCGACGCTTGACAGGACGCTGTCACCCTCGGCGTCGAGATAGGCGGCGAGGACGGGCTCGGAGAGCGCGCGCATGGTCAGCCGGGGGGTCTCGACATGGCGCCAGATGGGACTGCCGGCGAGGGCGATGCACTGGGCGGTGATCAGCTCGTGGGTCCGGCCGGCGAGGGCCCGCAACTGGGCCTCCGCCCCGGCCCGGCCTTCGGGCTTGGCGAAGATTCGCCCCTCGCAGAGGAGGAGCTGGTCGCAGCCGAGCACCAGCGCGTCCGGCACCTGCGCCGACACCCGCATCGCCTTGAGCTCGGCCAGTGCGTCGGCGATCTCGCGCGGGCGGATGCCTTCGGCCGTCAGCGACTGGCGCAGCGTCTCCTCGTCCACCCGGGCGGGCTGGACGGTGAAGGGAACACCCGCGCCGGCCAGAAGCCGCGCCCGCGCCGGGCTGCCCGAGGCGAGGACGAGCCGGCTCATTCGCTCACCGGGCCGGCCGGCCGCGCCTCGCCCCCGCTCGCGAGCCTCTGGCGGTGTTCGTTATAGAGGTTGAGGACAGCGGCGGCCGTCTCCTCGATGGACCGGCGGGAGACGTCGATCACCGGCCAGTTGTGATGGCGGTAGAGGCGCCTTGCGAAGACGATCTCCTCGCGGACCGTGTCCTCGGCGGCATAGCTCGCATCCACCGACTGCTTGAGCGAGAGGAGCCGGTTGCGCCGGATCTGCACCACGCGCTCGGGCGTCGCGGTGAGGCCGACGACGAGCGGCTGGGTGAGCTCGTTGAGCTCGGGCGGCAGCGGGCAGCCCATCACGATGGGGATGTTGGCGGCCTTGACGCCCCGGTTGGCGAGATAGATGCAGGTCGGCGTCTTCGAGGTTCGGCTCACCCCCAGAAGGATCACGTCGGCCTTTTCGAGATCGCCCGTGTTCTGACCGTCGTCATGGGCCATGGTGAAGTTGAGCGCCTCGATCCGGCGGAAATATTCCGCATCCATCGCATGCTGTCCGCCCGGCTTGTGGCTGAGCTCGAGCCCCAGATAGTTCGCGAGCACGTTCAGCACGGGATCGAGCACCGGGATCGCCGGCATGTTCAGCATGCGGCAGCGTTCCTCGAGCATGGTGCGCAGCTCGGAGCTCATCAGCGTGTACATGACGACGCCGGGCGCGGCCTCGATGGCCTTCAGCGCACGGTCCATCTGCCGGTGGGTGCGCACCAGCGCATAGATGTGCTCGAGCGGGCGGACCATCTCGAACTGCGCGGTGGCCGCGCGGGCGACCGCGTTCAGCGTCTCGCCGGTGGCATCGGAGACGAGATGCAGGTGGAAATAGATGGCGGGGCGGGGCGTGGATCTCATGGGGCCGAGGCGGCGGGCGATCGCCACCCTCCGGACAGGGGGGTGAAAAAGGCTGGGAACAAGAGGCGGGCTCGTGGGTAGAAACCGGGTGATCCGCCGGGCCTGGCGATATCGCGGCGGTTGTTCGCGGCCCGTCGGTCCCTTGTTGGGCTGCGCACAGCGCGCGCCCCGTTGCGCCCAGCGCTGTGAGCGTTGGGACGCACGCGGTGCGGTTCCGGCCTTTCCAACATCACCATTCCCAGCCCTGGCTTGCGCGAGCGCGGCCTTTTGCCGGCCCCTCCTGCGCTTTTCACATTTTGCCGGTCCCTCTACAAGCGAAGAACCGGAGGATGGGGTTGTTCGGGCCGGGGTGCGGACAGGATGGGAACATTGCTTCTGTCCACAGATTCACCGCCCCTATAACCCATCACTAGAATCCAATCCTTTCTGATTGGAAGAGGGGTCTTGCCATGGGGTCGCCCAAGCCGCTGCTGCGCTGTCTCGCCGGAGAGGCGATCGAGCCAAGACCGGTCTGGCTCATGCGGCAGGCCGGGCGCTATCTGCCCGAATACCGGGCCCTGCGGGCGCAGGCCGGCAGCTTCCTCGATCTCTGCCTTCATCCGGCCCGCGCCGCCGAGGTGACGCTCCAGCCCCTGCGGCGCTTCGGGCTCGATGCCGCGATCCTCTTTGCGGACATCCTCCTCCTGCCCCGTGCGCTGGGCCAAGACCTCACCTTCGCCGAAGGGGAGGGCCCGCGCCTTGCGCCCGTCGTCGATGCCGCGGGCCTTGCCCGGCTGCGGCCCGAGGGGGCGGTGGAGCGCCTCGCGCCGGTCTATGAAGCGGTCGCCCGGGTGAAGGCGGGCCTGCCCCAGGGAGCCGCGCTGATCGGCTTTGCCGGCGCGCCCTGGACGGTCGCGACCTACATGGTCGAGGGGCGCGGCTCGGCCGACCACAAGGCCGCGCGGCTCTGGGCCTATCGCGACCCGGCGGGTTTCGACGCGCTGATCGATCTCCTCACCGGTCTCACGACGGACTATCTGAGCGCCCAGATCACGGCGGGGGCGGAGGTGGTCCAGCTCTTCGACAGCTGGGCGGGCTCGCTCGATGCGGCGGGCTTCGCCCGCTGGTCGCTCGCCCCCATCGCCGCCATCGCCGACGGGCTGAAGCGGCGCCATCCGGGCGTGCCGATCATCGTCTTCCCGCGCGGGGCGGGAGCGGGGCTCGAGGCAGTGGCGCGCCTGCCTTCCATCGACGCCGTCAGCCTCGATGCCAATGCCGGACGGAGCTGGGCCCGCAGGAGCCTCTCGCCCCACGCCGTTCTGCAAGGGAATGTCGACCCGCTGCGGCTCGTCGCCGGCGGGGCTGGACTTGAGGCCGATCTCGACGATCTCCTGTCGGCCTTCGCGGGGGTGCCGCACATCGTCAATCTCGGCCATGGCATCGTGCCCGAGACCCCGCCCGAGCATGTGGCGGCACTGATCGACATCGTCCGCCGCTTCGGGCGGGGCGATGCAACACAAGGGGAGCACGGACGGTGAGCGGCCGGGTCGCGATCATCCTGTTCAATCTCGGCGGGCCCGACGGGCCGGAGGCAGTGGAGCCATTCCTCCTCAACCTGTTTTCCGACCCGGCGATCCTCAGCGTGCCGGGGTTCCTGCGCGGCAGGCTTGCCCGGCTGATCGCCCGCAAGCGCGCCCCCATCGCCCGCGAGATCTACGCCAAGATGGGCGGGGGCTCTCCGATCCTGCCGCAGACCGAGGCGCAGGCGCGGGCGCTCGAGGCGGTTCTCGCCGGCGCGGGCGAGGCCGGGGGGAGCGCCCGTGTCTTCACGGTGATGCGCTACTGGCATCCGCGTGCCGCCGATGTCGCGCGGGAGGTGAAGGCCTGGGGCCCCGAGCGCATCGTGCTCCTGCCGCTCTATCCCCAGTTCTCCACCACGACGACCGGCTCCTCGCTCGCCGAGTGGGCGGAGGCCGCGGCGGCCGCGGGGCTCGACCAGCCCACCCACACGATCTGCTGCTATCCGCGGGAGGCGGGCTTTCTCGCCGCCCATGCACGGGCCATCGAGGCGCGCCTCGCCGAGGTGCCGGCGGGCGAGACCATCCGCATCCTCTTTTCGGCCCACGGCCTGCCCGAGCGGGTCATCAAGCGGGGCGATCCCTATCAGTGGCAGGTGGAGCGGACGGTGGAGGCGCTCGTCGATCACCTCAATCCGCGCCTCGGCGAGGGGCTTTACGACTGGCGCATCTGCTATCAGAGCCGGGTGGGCCCGCTGAAGTGGATCGGTCCGTCCACGGAGGACGAGATCCGCGCGGGCGCCGCGGCGGGGCGGGCGCTGGTGGTCGTGCCCATCGCCTTCGTGTCCGAACATTCCGAGACGCTGGTCGAGCTCGACGACGAGTACCGCCACCTCGCCGAGGCCGCGGGCGCGCGGACCTATCTGCGCGTGCCGGCGCTCGGCGTGTCGGAGGCCTTCATCGGCGGGCTCGGGGCGCTCGTGGCCGATGCGCTGGCCCGCCCGCCCGGCATCGGCCCGCACGGAGGACGACGGATCTGCAATGGCGATCGCGCGGGCTGCCCCTGCGCGAGCCAGCCGCTCGCGGCCGAGTGAGCGCCCGCGCGCGGCCGCTTCTGGAGGGAGGGGGAGATGGACCCGCTGCTCGATGCTCTCAATGCCGGCTATTTCTGGCTGAAGGCCCTGCACATCGTCGCCGTGGTCGCCTGGATGGCGGGCCTCTTCTACCTGCCGCGCCTCTTCGTCTATCACGCGGACGCCGCGCCCGGCGGCGAGGCCTCGGAGACCTTCAAGGTGATGGAGCGCCGGCTGCTCAAGGCGATCATGAACCCGGCCATGATCGCGACCTGGGTCCTCGGCATCCTCACGGCCTTCGCCATCGGCGCCTGGGCGGATGGCTGGCTGCACGCCAAGCTTCTCTTCGTCCTCGTGCTGACCGGGGTGCATCACATGCTGGCACGCGACCTCAAGGCCTTCGCCGCCGATGCCCGCCCGCACGGGGCGCGGTACTACCGCCTCCTCAACGAGGTGCCGACGCTGGGGCTCATCCTCATCGTGCTCCTGGTCGTGCTCAAGCCGTTCTCCTGAGGGAGGGGCCGCTCCGCCGGGCGGGAACCGGGTGGAGGCTCGCGGATTTTACGGTCCGGAGACGTTTTTAGGCTTCCCTTTCCCGGGGAAACTGGCTATATGACCGGTGAAGCGGTTTATTGGCCTGCTCACATCCTTCGCGCGTGCGTCGTCAGGTCAGCCGGCCTTCCCTCTGCCGGATGAATGGCCAGCGTTCGAGAGATGGCCGGCGGGAGAAGGAAACCGGGCGCGTCGGGGCGTTCGTGACACGCCGGAACCGGAAGCCTCAGGCGGATGGTCCGGAACCGCCTCCTCTAAGCCTTCCTTGCCCCGACGGAACCCCCGCGCCGCAACCCTCCACACTTTGTCCGATGTGTTGCATGCACCCAGAGTGCATGTTTCCTCTGAAGGTTCAGGACCCGACATGACGCTGCAGGACCTCAATCTGCAGGAACTCAAACTGCAAGATCTGAAATCGAGATCGCCCACCGATCTTCTCGCTTTCGCTGAGGAGCTCGAGGTCGAAAACGCGAGCACCATGCGCAAGCAGGACATGATGTTCGCGATCCTCAAGCAGCTCGCCGAGCGTGATGTCGAGATCATGGGCGGCGGCGTGCTCGAGGTGCTCCAGGACGGCTTCGGCTTCCTGCGCAGCCCCGAGTCCAACTATCTGCCGGGCCCGGACGATATCTATGTCAGCCCCTCGCAGATCCGGCGCTTCAGCCTGAGGACCGGCGACACCGTCGAGGGCCAGATACGCAGCCCCAAGGACGGCGAGCGCTACTTCGCCCTCCTCAAGGTCAGCACCATCAATTTCGAGGATCCGGAAAAGACCCGTCACAAGGTCCATTTCGACAACCTCACCCCGCTCTATCCCCATTCCAAGATGCGGATGGAGATCGAGGACCCGACGCTGCGCGACCGCACGGGCCGCGTGATCGACATCGTGGCTCCGCTCGGCAAGGGCCAGCGCGCGCTCATCGTGGCCCCGCCCCGCACCGGCAAGACCGTCATCCTGCAGAACATCGCCAAGTCGATCGCGGCGAACCATCCCGAGTGCTTCCTCATCGTGCTGCTCATCGACGAGCGGCCCGAGGAAGTGACCGACATGCAGCGCACCGTGATCGGCGAGGTGGTGTCGTCCACCTTCGACGAGCCGGCCGCGCGCCACGTCCAGGTCGCCGAAATGGTGATCGAGAAGGCCAAGCGCCTCGTCGAGCACGGGCGCGACGTCATCATCCTGCTCGATTCCATCACCCGCCTCGGCCGCGCCTACAACACGGTCGTCCCCTCCTCGGGAAAGGTGCTGACGGGCGGTGTCGACGCCAATGCGCTCCAGCGCCCCAAGCGCTTCTTCGGCGCGGCGCGGAACATCGAGGAAGGCGGCTCGCTGACGATCATCGCGACCGCGCTGATCGACACGGGCTCGCGCATGGACGAGGTGATCTTCGAGGAGTTCAAGGGCACCGGGAACAGCGAGATCGTGCTCGACCGCAAGCTCGCCGACCGCCGGACCTACCCGGCGCTCGACATCAATCGCTCCGCCACCCGGCGCGAAGAGCTCCTGCTGCCGGACTCGACGCTCAACCGGATGTACCTGCTGCGCAAGGTGCTGTCGCCGCTGAACCCGGTGGACTCGATGGAGTTCCTGCT
>JACAEB010000204.1 GCA_013389075.1 Alphaproteobacteria bacterium | reverse complement strand
GGCGGTGGCGGGGGCTCATGGCGTGCGCGGGCTCGTACGGCTCAAGACCTTCACCGCCGCCCCGGACGGGGTGGCGGCCTACGGGCCGGTCGAGACCGAGGATGGCGCGCGCCGCTTCGAGGTCGAGGTGCTGTCGGAGCTGAAGGACGGGCTCGTGCTCGCGCGGCTGTCCGGCATATCGGACCGCACGGCCGCCGAGGCGTTGCGATCGGCGCGGCTCTTCGTGCCGCGCTCGGCCCTTCCCCCGCCGGAGGAAGAGGAATTCTACCATGCCGACCTCATCGGCCTTGAAGCCGAGAGCGAGGCGGGGGCGGCGCTCGGCACGGTGCGGGCGGTGCATGATTTCGGCGCGGGCGATCTTCTCGAGATCGCGCCCCCCTCGGGGCCGGCGCGCCTCGTGCCCTTCACCCGCGCCGATGTGCCGCTCGTCGATCTGCCCGGCGGGCGGGTCGTGATCGCCGAGGCGGCGCTCGCCGAAGGGGTGGGCGCGCCCGAGCCCTCCGGGGAGGACGGCCGATGAGCTGGTCCGCGAGCGTTCTCACCCTCTTTCCGGAGGCCTTTCCGGGCGCGCTCGGCGTGTCCCTGATCGGGAAAGCGCTCGAAAGCGGGGCCTTCTCGCTCGAAACGGTGGACATTCGCGACTTTGCGCGCGATAAACACGCCACCGTCGACGACACCCCCGCCGGCGGCGGGCCGGGTATGGTCATGCGGGCCGACGTTCTTGCGCGCGCCGTGGATGCGGTGAGGCAGGGCGCGGACGCACGGCCCCTCTTGTATCTGAGCCCCCGCGGGCGTCCCTTTACCCAGGCGCGCGCGAAGGCATTGGCGGCGGGGCCGGGCATTGTCCTGCTCTGCGGCCGGTTCGAAGGGGTGGACGAGCGCCTGCTCGAGGCTCGGCCCTTCGAGGAAGTGTCGATCGGCGACTTCGTGCTGGCAGGCGGCGAAGTGGCGGCCCAGGCGGTGATCGAGGCCTGCGTCCGGCTCCTGCCGGGCGTGCTCGGCGATCCGGCCTCGCTGGGCTGCGAGAGTTTCGAGGACGGGCTTCTCGAATACCCTCAGTACACGCGACCGCAGGCGTGGGAGGGTCGGGAGATCCCGGCGGTGCTGACGTCCGGCCATCATGGCGAGATCGCCCGATGGCGCCGGGCGGAGGCCGAACGGCTGACGGCGGAGCGCCGGCCCGATCTCTGGGCGGCGCACGAGCGTCGGCGGGACGTGGACAAGGCGCGCTAGGCGCGCGGACGGAAGATGCAGCTCCGGATGGGTCCGGAGCAGGAACGAACAGACGGGACAGGACGGAGCAAGGGTGCCATGAACGTCATCGAAACGCTGGAAGCGGAAGAAATCGCGCGCCTTGGCAAGACCATTCCCGAGTTCGCGCCCGGCGACACCGTGAAGGTGAACGTGAAGGTGGTCGAAGGCACGCGCGAGCGGATCCAGGCCTATGAAGGCGTCGTGATCGCGCGCAATGGCGGCGGCCTCAACGAGAGCTTCACGGTGCGGAAGATCTCCTATGGCGAAGGCGTGGAGCGGGTGTTCCCGATCTACAGCCCGCTGATCGATTCCATCGAAGTGATCCGCCGCGGCGTCGTGCGCCGGGCCAAGCTCTATTACCTGCGCGAGCGTCGCGGCAAGTCGGCCCGCATCGCCGAGAAGCAGGACCGGCGCGGCAAGACCAAGGGCGGCAAGGCGGCGGCGAGCGCCCCGGCCCCCGAGGCGGCCACCGCCGAGGAGTGAGGCAGGGCGCGAGGGGCGGCCCGTCCGTCCGCCCTCGCCCCGGGTCCGATCCGCTTCCAATGCCGGCCGCCCCTCCGGCGCGTGCGCCGGGGCGGCCAGCCTTCGCGAGGGATGGCGCAGCATGGCCAGCACGCTCTATGACAAGATCTGGAACGCCCACCTCATCGAGGAGGGTGATGACGGCTCGTCGCTCATCTATATCGACTTCCAGCTCGTCCACGAGGTGACCAGCCCCCAGGCATTCGAGGGCCTGCGCATGAGCGGCCGGCGTCCGCGCCGGCCCGAGCGGGCGCTCGCCGTCGCCGATCACAATGTTCCGACCACGGACCGCTCGCGGGGCATCGCCGACGAGGAGAGCCGCATCCAGGTCGAGACGCTGGCCGAGAACGCCCGCGCGTTCGGCATCACCTATCTCGACATGGCGGACCCGCGCCAGGGCATCGTGCACATCGTCGGGCCCGAGCAGGGCATCACCAAGCCGGGCATGACCATCGTCTGCGGCGACAGCCATACCTCCACCCATGGTGCGTTCGGTGCGCTCGCCTTCGGCATCGGCACCTCCGAGGTCGAGCACGTCCTCGCCACCCAGACGCTGATCATGCAGCGGGCGAGGAACATGCGCGTGAGCGTCGATGGCACGCTGCCCCCGGGCTGCACGGCCAAGGACGTCGTGCTCGCCATCATCGGCCGGATCGGGACGGCGGGCGGCACCGGCCATGTCATCGAATATGCGGGCGATGTCATCCGTGGGCTGAGCATGGAAGGCCGCATGACGGTCTGCAACATGTCGATCGAGGCGGGCGCGCGCGCCGGGCTCATCGCCCCCGACGAGGTGACGTTCGAGTACCTGAAGGGCCGCGTGCACGCCCCCAAGGGCGCGGCCTGGGAGATGGCGCTCGCCGAGTGGAAACGTCTCCGGACGGACGAGGGCGCGCATTTCGACAAGGAGGTGCGGATCGATGCGAGCCAGATCGTGCCGCAGGTGACCTGGGGCACGAGCCCGCAGGACGTGCTGCCCATCACCGGCCGCGTGCCGGACCCCGCCGCCGAGCCCGACGAGGGTCGCCGCCGGGCGATGGAGCGCGCGCTCGCCTATATGGGCCTCACCCCCGGCACGCCGCTCACCGAGGTGAAGGTCGACCGCGTCTTCATCGGTTCGTGCACGAACGGCCGCATCGAGGATCTGCGCGCCGCCGCCGCGATCGCCCGTGGACGGAAGGTCGCCGAGGGCGTCGGCGCCATGGTCGTGCCGGGCTCGGGCCTCGTGAAGGCGCAGGCCGAGGAGGAAGGTCTCGACCGCATCTTCCTCGAGGCGGGCTTCGAATGGCGCGAGCCGGGCTGCTCCATGTGCCTTGCGATGAACGCCGACAAGCTCGCGCCGGGCGAGCGCTGTGCCTCCACCTCGAACCGGAATTTCGAGGGCCGGCAGGGCCGGGGCGGGCGCACGCATCTTGTCAGCCCCGCCATGGCGGCGGCCGCGGCCATCACGGGCCGGCTGACCGATGTGCGGGAGATGGGGTGAGACGATGGAAAAGTTCACGACACTGACGGCCGTCGCGGCGCCGCTGAACATGATCAATGTCGACACCGACATGATCATCCCCAAGCAGTTCCTCAAGACGATCAAGCGCACGGAGCTCGGCAAGAACCTCTTCGACGAGATGCGCTATCGCGACGACGGCTCGGAAAACCCCGATTTCGTTCTGAACCAGCCGCAATATCGCAAGGCGCAGATCCTCGTCGCCGGGGACAATTTCGGCTGCGGGTCGAGCCGCGAGCACGCCCCTTGGGCGCTGCTCGATTTCGGCATCCGCGTCGTCATCGCGCCCTCCTTCGCCGACATCTTCTACAACAACTGCTTCAAGAACGGCATCCTGCCCATCGTCCTGCCGCAGTCCGAGGTGGACAAGCTGATGGACGACGCTGCGCGCGGCGCCAACGCGACCGTCACCGTTGATCTCGCGCGCCAGGAGATCCGCGGGCCGGACGGAGGCGTCATCCGCTTCGACATCGATCCCTTCCGCAAGCATTGCCTCCTCAACGGGCTCGACGACATCGCGCTGACGCTCGAGAAGGACGCCGCCATCTCCGCATTCGAGAGCCGGCGCGCCATGAGCCAGCCCTGGGCCTGATCCTCTTCGTACGGACAAAGGACGACGCTTTCCATGAGTGCGCGCAAGGTTCTCATCCTCCCCGGTGACGGGATCGGCCCCGAAGTGATGCGCGAGGTCCGCCGTGTCATGGCGTGGATGGACCGCAGCCTGTCGATCGGCTTCGAGGTCGAGGAGGACCTCGTCGGCGGCGCTGCCATCGATGCGCATGGCACCTCGCTCGCGCCGGCGACGCTCGAGCGCGCGCGGGCGGCCGATTGCGTTCTGCTCGGCGCCGTGGGCGGTCCCAAATGGGACAAGGTGGCTTTCAACATCCGTCCCGAGGCGGGCCTTCTCGCCCTGCGCAAGGAGCTCGGGCTCTTTGCCAATCTGCGGCCCGCCCTCTGTTTCGAGGCGCTGGTCGATGCCTCGAGCCTCAAGCCCGAGATCGTGCGCGGGCTCGACATCCTCATCGTCCGTGAGCTGACGGGCGGGGTCTATTTCGGCGAGCCGCGCGGCATCGAGACCCTGCCGGACGGCAGCCGCCGGGGCGTCAACACCCAGGTCTACACGACCGGGGAGATCCGCCGCGTCGCGCGCGTGGCCTTCGAGCTCGCGCGCCTCAGATCCTCCCGCGTCACCTCCTGCGAGAAGGCGAACGTCATGGAGAGCGGCATCCTCTGGCGCGAGGAGGTCACGCACGTCCACGACACGGAGTTCCCGGACGTGAAGCTCGATCACATGTACGCGGACAATTGCGCGATGCAGCTCGTCAAGAATCCGCGCCAGTTCGACGTGATCGTCACCGACAATCTGTTCGGCGACGTGCTGTCGGACGAGGCGGCGATGCTGACGGGCTCGCTCGGCATGCTGCCGTCCGCCTCGCTCGGCGCGAAGGACGCGGCGGGCCGCATCCCCGCGCTCTACGAGCCCGTTCACGGTAGCGCGCCCGACATAGCGGGCAAGGAGCTCGCCAATCCCATCGCGACTCTCCTCTCCTTCGGCATGGCGCTGCGCTACTCCTTCGGCCTCGGCGAGGAGGCCGACCGGCTCGCGCACGCCATCGAGCGGGTCCTTGCAACGGGCATCCGCACGGCCGATATCATGCAGCCGGGCATGGCGAAGGTTTCGACCGCGGTGATGGGCGAAAGCATCATCCGCGAGCTCGAGGCCTCGCTGGCCTGAGCCCGCGAGGGAGCGGTCACAGGACGCACAGAAAGTCGGAAAAAGATGAGCCTCAAGGTTGCCGTGGTCGGCGCGACGGGAAATGTCGGCCGGGAAATGCTGAACATCCTCGCCGAACGGGAATTCCCCGTGCGCGAGGTCGTGCCGCTCGCCTCCTCCCGCTCGCTCGGGAAGGAGGTCTCCTATGGCGACCGCACGCTGAAGACGCGCGTGCTCGACAATTTCGACTTCACCGGCACCGATCTCGTGCTGATGGCGGCCGGCGGGGACGTCGCCGCGCAATGGGCGCCGAGGATCGGCGCGCAGGGCGCCATCGTCATCGACAACTCGTCCAAGTTCCGGATGGAGCCGGACGTGCCGCTCATCGTGCCCGAGGTGAATGCCGAGGCGGTGCGCAAGATGGGGCCCCGCCGCATCATCGCCAATCCCAACTGCTCGACGGCCCAGCTCGTCGTCGCCCTGAAGCCGCTGCACGACCGTGCACGGATCAAGCGCGTCGTCGTCGCGACCTATCAGTCCGTCTCGGGCAAGGGCCATGCGGCGATGGACGAGCTCTGGGCGCAGACGCGCGGCATCTTCGTCGCCGATCCGGTGGAAAAATCGGTCTTCACGAAACAGATCGCCTTCAACGTCATCCCGCACATCGACGTCTTCCTCAAGGACGGCTCCACCAAGGAAGAGTGGAAGATGCGTGTCGAGACGCAGAAGATCCTCGACCCGAAGATCGCGCTCACCGCGACCTGCGTGCGCGTGCCCGTCTTCGTCGGCCATTCGGAGGCGGTGAACGTCGAGTTCGAGGAGCCCATCAGCGACGACGAGGCGCGCGACATCCTGCGCGAGGCGCCGGGCTGCCTCGTCGTCGACAAGCGCGAGGACGAGGGCTATGTGACCCCCGTCGAATGCGTGGGCGATTTCGCCACCTATATCAGCCGCATCCGCGTGGACCCCACGGTGGAACACGGTCTCGACATGTGGATCGTCTCGGACAATCTGCGCAAGGGCGCGGCACTCAACGCGGTCCAGATCGCCGAGCTCCTCCTCAACCGGGGGATGGTGGGCGGCCAGGGACTCCCCGGAAAAGCGCATTGAGGGGCCGGACGACCTGAAAAGAGGCGGAAATCCGCCCCTTTCTGTCTATTGCGTTGCACAAAATTAACGGCTGCTCGGCGACACTGCGTCCCGGCCGGCTGCCGCAGGGGGCAGGGCCGGCCTCCTGCGGAGCAGCGTCACGTGAGCCATCCCGAGCTTCTCGATCTCGCCTGGGTGATCCTCAGCACCTTTCTGGTGCTCCTGATGCAGGCGGGCTTCCTCTGTCTCGAGACGGGGCTCATCCGTGCCAAGAACTCCATCAACGTCGCCATCAAGAACATCGGCGATCTCTGCCTGACGAGCCTTCTGTTCTGGGCCATCGGCTTCGGCTTCATGTTCGGGGCGTCCGACATCGGCCTTCTGGGGCTCGACGGCTTCCTCTTCGACGGCTCCTTCGGCGAGGGCGCGGTCGACCCCGAGCTCGCGGCCTTCTTCTTCTTCCAGCTCGCCTTCTGCGGAACCTCCGTCACCATCGTGTCGGGGGCCGTCGCCGAGCGCATGAGCTTCCGCGGCTATGTCGTGGTGGCGGCGCTCCTTGGGGGCCTGGTCTATCCGCTCTTCGGCCACTGGGCCTGGGGCGGGATCCCGGGCGCCAATGAGGGGGGCTGGCTCGAGCGGCTCGGCTTCGTCGACTTCGCCGGCTCGACGGTGGTGCATTCGATCGGCGGCTGGGTGGCGCTCGCCGCGCTCATCCTGATCGGTCCGAGGCTCGGCCGGTTCGGGCGGTCGGGACGGACGATCGAGGGCCACAATCTCGCTTTCTCCGTCCTCGGAGTGTTCTTCCTCTGGATCGGCTGGTTCGGCTTCAATGGCGGCTCGACGCTCGAGCTCAATGCGCTCGTGCCGGTCATCCTCACGAACACGCTGCTCGCGGGCGCGGCCGGGGGCGTGTTCGGCCTCGGCTACAGCTGGTGGCGCGACGAGCGGCCCAACGCCCTCGCCGGCATGTCGAGCGTCCTCGCCGGCCTCGTCGCCATCACGGCGAACTGCCATCTCGTGTCCTTCGACGAGGCGATCCTGATCGGCGCGATCGGCGGTCTCATCGCCATCGAGGGCGACAAGCTGCTCGTCCGCCTGCAGATCGACGATGCCGTGTCGGCGGTCCCGGTCCATCTCTTCGCCGGCGTCTGGGGCACGCTCGCCGTGGCGCTGTTCGGCGTTCCTGCGGGCGAGATGCTGTCGAGCTTCGGCATCCAGACGCTCGGCGTGGCGGCGGCGGCAGCCGTCGGCCTCGGCATTTCCTTTCCGGTTCTCTGGATCGCCTCGCGGGCCTTTCCGCTGCGCGTCTCGCACAAGGCCGAGCGTCAGGGGCTGAACATCGTGGAGCACGGCGCGAGCTCGGCGCTCCAGGATCTCCTCGACGCCATGGAAGGCCAGCGCCGCACCGGCGATTTCCGCCGCAACGTTCCCGTCGAGCCCTTCACCGAGGCCGGCGTCATCGCCGCGCATTACAACCGCGTCGTCCAGCGCTTCAATTTCGAGGTCAACGAGCGCGAACGCATCGCCCATGAACTGCGCGAGGCCAAGGAGCGCGCCGAGATCAACGCGCAGGCCAAGACCCAGTTCGTCGCCAATGTGAGCCATGAGCTGCGCACGCCGCTCAACGCCATCATCGGCTTCTCCGACATCATCTCGCGCGAGCTGTTCGGGCCGGTCCAGAACGAGCAGTACCAGGACTATATCCGCGACATCCATTCCTCGGGCAAGCACCTCCTCGCCATCATCAACGACATTCTCGACTTCTCGAAGCTCGAGGCCGACAAGATGAAGCTGAGCGAGAGCGAGGTCGACGTGCGTGACGTCGTCCTCAGCGCCATGGTGATGGTCCGCGGCCGGGCGTCGGAGGACGGCATCGCACTCGAGGTCGGCGCGATGACCGATCTTCCCGCGCTCTGGGCGGATGCGCGCGCCCTGCGCCAGATCCTCCTCAATCTCCTCAGCAACGCGATCAAGTTCACGCCCGAGGGCGGCAAGGTCACGGTCGATGCCGAGATCGAGGTGGACGGGCGGATGGCCCTCATCGTCGCCGACACGGGACTGGGCATGGCGCGCGAGGACATTCCGCGCGCGCTCGAGCCGTTCGCTCAGATCACGGAGAATGCGGCATCCTATTCGCCGGAAGGCACGGGACTGGGGCTGCCGCTCACGAACGCCTTCGCGCGCCTGCATGGCGGAACGCTCGTGATTTCCTCCACCCCCGGCAAGGGCACGACCGTGGTCGTCCGCTTCCCCGCCCAACGGGTCCTCTGGCCGCAATCCGGCGCGGACCGTTCCGGCGCGCCCGTCGCCGAGGCCGGCTGAGGGGTCCTCAGGCCGGGGTCACCGGAAAGATCCGGGGCGGATCGGCCAGGGCATCCTGAGCGGCCACCAGCGCGAGCTCGGTGCGCTGCATCCGGATCGAGCGCTCGATGACGGCGTAGACGGACGAAACCGCCAGCGACACCGCGATGCCCGTCTCGGTGCCGAGGGCTCTGCGACCGGCGACCAGCGCGGCGAAGAGGTCGCCCGTTCCGGGCAGGTCGACGGGCAGCAGAGGCGTCTCGACGAGCCGGACGGCATCGGCCTCGACGAGGAGGGTCGCAAGGCGTTCCGCGCCCAGCGGAACCGAGGTCACGACCACCCGGGGCAGGCCGAGCGAACGCGCCCCCGCGATCACTGCCCGCAGGTTTTCGAGGGGACGCCCGCAGAGGACTTCGAGCTCGAAGAGATTGGGCGTCGCGAGATCGGCGAGCGGAAAGAGCCGTGTGCGGATGGCCTCGGCGAGACGCGCATCGACATAGAGCCGCCCCGCGTCGCCGAGGACGGGGTCGACGGTGAGCGTGAGGCCGGGACGCAGGGCGCGCGCGGCCTCGAGCCCGTCGGCGACGGCGAGGAGCTGCTCGGGCGTGCGCAGATAGCCGGTGAGCGCCGCGCCGAGACCGAGCCCTTCCGCGCGCAGGAGGACCCCGGCGATCAGGCTGCGCAACTCCTCGGGCGGAAGGATGCGGCCCACGAATCCCTCCGGATAGGCGGGGTGATGGGCGAGCAGCACCGTGGGCACGGCCGCGACCTCGATCCCGAGCCGCTGGAGCGCGAGGCGCGCCGCGCCCTGCCCCACATGGCCATAGGCCACCTCGCTCTGAATCGATAGGATCCCCGTCATCGCCTCACCGGCCTTGCGCCGCCTCCTCATGCCAGACCGACCCTGGAGCTGTCCATGCGCGCCCCGCCCCGTCCCCGTCGCAGCGTCCTCTACGTCCCCGCCTCCAACCCCCGCGCCCTCGAAAAGGCGGCGGGCCTCGATGTGGATGCGCTGATCGTCGATCTCGAGGATTCGGTCGCACCGGACGCCAAGGCCGAGGCGCGAGCCGGCGCCGTCGCGGCCCTCGGCGCCTCGGGACTCTTTCCGGAGCGGATGGAGATCATCGTCCGGGTGAATGCGCTCGACGGCGCCCTGGGGCGGGAGGATCTCGCCGCCGTGGCGCCCTTCGCGCCGGCGGCCGTGCTCGTGCCCAAGATCCTGTCGGCGGCGAGCGTGCGCGCGGCGGGCGAGGCGGTGGCGAGCCTCTGCGGTCCCGCGACGCAGCTCTGGGCGATGATGGAGATGCCCGGGGCGGTTCTCGAGGCGCTGGCCGTCGCCCGGGTGGCGGCGGAGGGTCCGCTCTCGGCCTTCGTCGTGGGAATCAACGATCTTGCGAAGGAAATGCACGCGACCCTCGCGCCGCATGGCGAGGGCGAGGGGCGGGCGGTGTTCCGGCCGGCCCTGTCGGCCATCCTGCTCGCGGCGCGGGCGGAAGGGCTTCTGGCCCTCGACGGGGTGTACAATTTCATTTCGGACGGGGAGGGCTTCGCGGCCGAATGCGCGCAGGGGCGGGCGTTCGGCTTCGACGGCAAGACCCTCATTCACCCCACTCAGGTGGCGCCGGCCAATGCCGCCTTCTCGCCCCGGGCCGAGGATGTCGCCTGGGCGCGGCGGGTGGTCGAGGCCTATTCGGGTCCCGGAAAGGACGCGGTGGGGGCCTTGAAGCTGGATGGACAGCTCGTCGAGCGCCTGCATCTCGAGGGGGCTCGGCGGCTCGTGGAGCTCGCCGAGAGCCTCGCCGGACGGGCAAAGGCCTGAAAACATGACCCCATTTGAAGTAAAACGGTAAAAAGGCCTGTAACCCTGCCATAAATTTCGCATATCATGTGCGTTGCGGCAGTCTGCCAAGGTCGGACGGGTCGCGACCGCGCTGGGGCTGGTCGCTGCCCGCGCCCTCCCAGCATGGGCAGGCCGCGACGTCGAAAAAACAATGTCTGATGGAGAGTGCAGTGACTGATCTTTTTCGTCCTATGTGGATGACGCTGGCGTTTGCCGGCGCCCTGGGTCTTGCCGCGTGCGGCGAGCAACCCGCCGAAGAACCGGCAGACGTTACGCCGCCGCCGGCCATCGAAGAGCCGGCCGCGCCCGCGCCGGAGACCACGCCCGCGCCGGCCGTCGAAGAGACCACCGAATCGCTGGGCGAAGCCGCGACCGAGGCTGGCCAGGCGGCCGCCGACGCGATCGATGACGCCGCTACCGCCGTCGGCGAAGCGGCCGACGCCGCCACGGACGCCGCCGCTGACGCGATGGACGGCGCCGCCGAAGCGATCGACGGTGCCACGGGCACGGCTGAAGATGCCGGTGCTGCTGCGGGCGAAGCGGTCGAGGACGCCGCCGAGGGCACCTCGGGCAGCATGTAAGACGGCCGATGGCCGGCCGGGTGGCAGCCGGCGAGGGAGACACCTCTCTCGCCCGGCCTGTCCCCGGCCGGCCGTCGTTCCGTGCGCGTCTTCGCTTTTGACATGGGCTGCGGCGCAGGTAGAGTGACGCCCGATCCGGCCCGCCCGGCCTTTGGCGCCTCCTGGCCCGTGAGCCTCGTCGTCTTCGTGCGATCAGGGCCCGGCGCCACAGGGTCGCGCCTTGCCGCCGGCGGTGGGTCGTCCTGCTTCGATCCTCCCGCTCCGATCGTCTACTGGGGACCTGCTCTAGGGAAACCGATGTCCGATTCCAAGCCCGCGGCACGCGAGCGGCCGCTGTCTCCGCACCTTCAGATCTACCGCTGGCCGGTCACCATGGCCACGTCCATCACCCACCGGATCACCGGTGTCGGCAACGCGCTCGGCACGGTCCTGGTGCTGTGGTGGCTCGTCGCCCTCGCCACGGGTCCGGACGCCTACGCGCTGGTGCAGGCGGTGATGGGCTCGATCCCCGGGCGGCTCATTCTCTTCGGCTTCACGCTGTCGCTCGTCTATCACATGCTCAACGGCATCCGGCATCTGTTCTGGGATGCGGGCATCGGCTTCCGGGTGTCGACGGCGAGCGTGGTGAGCGTGATCATCTACACGCTGGCGCTCGCGATCACGCTCGGGATGTGGGCGGCCGCCTATGCGCTCGGGGGAGGGGTCCGATGAGCCTGCGCACGCCACTGTCGAAGGCGAGGGGCCTTGGCTCGGCCAAGGACGGGGTCGGCCATT
The DNA here is from genome assembly GCA_013389075.1 of Alphaproteobacteria bacterium. Lineage (GTDB taxonomy): Bacteria > Pseudomonadota > Alphaproteobacteria > JACAEB01 > JACAEB01 > JACAEB01. The sequence goes on along the minus strand of JACAEB010000204.1, from coordinate 11,254 downwards.
TCATCGGCCAGCGCGCGACGGCGATCGCCAACATCCCGCTCGTCACCTGCTTCCTCGTCTCCGTGGTGCTCTATGGCGCCGCCGACTACGAGACCGCCCGCGCCTATCTCGCCCACCCGGTGGTGACGATCCTGATGGGCCTCTTCTTCGTCAGCATCTTCAATCACATGCGCCTCGGGCTGCAGGTGATCATCGAGGACTATGTCGCCAATGACGGCTCGCGCCTCGCGCTCGTCCTCCTCGTCAATTTCGCGGCCTTCGCGGCGGTCTTCAGCTCCCTGTTCTGCCTGGCGCGAATCAGTTTCGCCGGCTGAGCCCCCGACCGGCCCGGTCCCCGGGCTGTCGGCCTCGCCGGACCGGGCGGGCCCCTTCCGCCCCGCGACGAAGTGGCGGCGGGGCCGGTCTTGAAGACGGGGCCGTCCGCCCTATGACATTCTCCCGTCCGGCGGTGCGTGCCGCCGGCCGGCCAGCCATCCTCTCGGGGACATCCCCCGCGCAAGACGGGACGTGCCATGTCTGCCTATTCGGTCGTTGATCACACCTATGACGTCGTTGTCGTCGGTGCGGGCGGGGCGGGGCTTCGGGCGACTCTGGGCTGCGCCCAGGCCGGCCTGCGGACCGCCTGTGTCACCAAGGTCTTTCCCACCCGCAGCCACACGGTCGCGGCCCAGGGCGGCATTTCCGCCTCGCTCGGCAATATGGGCCAGGACGACTGGCGCTGGCACATGTACGACACCGTCAAGGGGTCCGACTGGCTCGGCGATCAGGACGCGATCGAATATCTGTGCCGCAACGCTCCGGCCGCCGTCTACGAGCTCGAGCATTTCGGCGTGCCCTTCTCGCGCACCGAGGACGGCAAGATCTATCAGCGCGCCTTCGGGGGCATGACGCGCAATTTCGGCGAGGCGCCGATCCAGCGGACCTGCGCGGCCGCCGACCGTACGGGGCATGCCATCCTGCACAGCCTCTATGGCCAGTCCCTGCGCCACGATGCCGAGTTCTTCATCGAGTATTTCGCCCTCGACCTCATCATGGACGAGGAGGGCGCCTGCCGGGGCCTCATGGCCCTGTGCCTCGACGACGGCTCGATCCACCGTTTCCGCGCCCAGGAGGTGATCCTCGCGACGGGCGGCTATGGCCGGGCCTATTTCTCCTGCACGAGCGCCCATACCTGCACGGGCGACGGCAATGCGATGGTGCTGCGCGCGGGCCTTCCGCTCCAGGACATGGAATTCGTGCAGTTCCATCCCACCGGCATCTATGGCGCGGGCGTGCTCATCACCGAAGGGGTGCGCGGGGAAGGCGGCTATCTCGTGAACTCCGAGGGCGAGCGCTTCATGGAGCGCTATGCCCCGTCGGCCAAGGATCTGGCCTCGCGCGACGTCGTCAGCCGCGCCATGACGATCGAGATCCGCGAGGGCCGGGGCGTGGGTCCGGAGAAGGACCACATCTATCTGCATCTTGATCATCTCGATCCGAAGATCATCCACGAGCGCCTGCCGGGCATCTCCGAATCCGCGCGCATCTTCGCCGGCGTCGACGTGACGCGCCAGCCGATCCCCGTGCTGCCGACCGTTCATTACAACATGGGCGGTATACAGACCAATTATCACGGCGAGGTCCTGACGCTGAAGAACGGCGATCCCGACTTCATCGTGCCGGGCCTCATGGCCGTGGGCGAGGCCGCCTGCGTCTCGGTGCACGGCGCCAACCGGCTCGGATCGAATTCGCTGATCGACCTCGTCGTGTTCGGGCGGGCCGCCGCGCTGCGCTGCGCCGAGCGGCTCGAGGCCAATGCGAGCCAGCCCGACCTGCCGCGCGGCGCGGGCGACGCGGCGCTCGCCCGCCTCGATCATTTCCGCCATGCCAATGGCGGCACGCCGACGGCCCGGCTCCGCCTCGACATGCAGAAGGTCATGCAGACCAATGCCGCCGTCTTCCGCACCGGTGAGGTGCTGGAGGAAGGGCGCGGGCTCATCCGCGAGGTCTACAAGGGACTTCAGGACATCCGCGTCACGGACCGCTCGCTGATCTGGAACACCGATCTCATCGAGACGCTCGAATTCGACAATCTGATCGGCCAGGCGATCGTGACCATGGATGCGGCCGCCAACCGGACCGAGAGCCGTGGCGCCCACGCCCGCGAGGACTATCCGAACCGGGACGATGAGAACTGGATGAAGCACACGCTCACCTGGTTCGATGCGGGCGAGGTGCGGATCGACTACCGGCCGGTTCACAGCTACACGCTGTCGAACGATATCGAGTACATCAAGCCCAAGGCGCGGGTGTACTGACGGCGCGGGAGCCCCGGAGGCTCCCGCCCTCTTTCCCTCTCCTCTCCTCGGTCTCTCCAGCGGAACCGCGCCGGCGCGCCGGCTGTTGCATGGGTCGGGCGCTCGCCCCGCTGTCCCCATGCGTCGCTGGAGGGTCTCAATGAGTGTCGATCAGGAGCCGCGGGATCTGCCTGGCGCGGATCAGCCCAACGGGCGCGGCAAGACGGCGGCGCTGGCCGCGCTCGCGCTCGGCATCGGCGGCTATGTGGCCGCCGCCGTGGCGCTCTCCCGCCGCCGCGAGTCGGCGCGCGCGAGCATGCATGACAGTGCGCCCGGACGGACCGCGCGCCGCGCCCGCTTCGGCGGCTACAGCGTCGTCGGACGGACGGTCACCATCCGCAAGCCGCGACAGGAGCTCTACGACTACTGGCGCGACTTCGCCAACCTGCCGCGCTTCATGGAGAGCGTGAAAGAGGTGGCGGTCGAGGGCGATCTCACGCGCTGGACGATCGCCGCGCCCGCCGGACGCACGGTGAGCGTCGAGACGCGCATCGTCGAGGACCGGCCGGGCGAGCTCATCGCCTGGCGGTCGACGGAAGGCTCAGACATCGACACCGAAGGCCGCGTTCACTTCAAGGACGCGCGCGGCGGCCGCGGCACCGAGGTCGAGGCGATCATCGCCTACAAGCCGCCCGCGGGTGAGCTCGGCCGTCTCATCGCCACCCTCTTTCAGTCCGAGCCCGCGCTGCAGGGCCGGCGTGAGCTCAAGAGGCTGAAGATGCTGATGGAGACCGGTGAGATCGCCACATCCCGCAATCACCGCGAGCGGACCGAAGGAGACACGCCATGAGAGCGCTGACCTGGCAGGGCGTCCATGATGTCCGTGTCGAGACGGTTCCCGACCCCGAAATCGTGAACCCGAGGGACGCGATCCTGCGCGTGACCTCCACCGCCATCTGCGGCTCGGACCTCCACCTCTATGACGGCGTCATCCCGATGGTGAAGCCGGGCGACGTGCTGGGGCATGAGTTCATGGGCGAGGTCGTCGATACGGGCCCCGGCAGCACACTGAAGAAGGGCCAGCGCGTTGTCGTGCCGTTCACCATCTCCTGCGGCAACTGCTTTTTCTGCGAGAAGGAACTCTACTCCGCCTGCGACAATTCCAATCCGGCCGACAAGCAGGACATGTCGGAGATGCTCTACGGCTATGCCGTGAGCGGCCTCTTCGGCTATTCGCATCTGACCGGCGGCTATCCGGGCGGCCAGGCCGAATATGTCCGTGTACCCTTCTCCGATGTGGGGCCTGTCGTCATTCCCGACGGGCTCGAGGACGACAAGGTCCTGTTCCTGTCGGACATCCTGCCCACCGGCTGGATGGCCGCCGAGAACGCGGCGATCGAGCCCGGCGATGTCGTCGCCGTCTGGGGATGCGGGCCCGTCGGCCTCTTTGCGATCCAGTCGGCCCGCCTCATGGGGGCAGAGACGGTCATCGGCATCGACCATCATCCGCACCGTCTCGAACTCGCCAGCCAGCTCGGCGCGGAGACGATCGACTTCCGGCAGACGGACGTCCGGGAGGCGCTGCGCGAGATGACGGGCGGCATCGGACCCGATGCCGTCATCGATGCGGTCGGCATGGAGGCGCACGGGCTCGCCGCCGACAATCTGATCGACCGGATAAAGCAGGGTGTCGGCGTGGGCGCCGATCGCGGGCATGCCCTGCGTCAGGCGATCATGGCGGTGCGCAAGGGCGGCCGCGTCTCGGTTCCCGGCGTCTATGGCGGCTTCATGGACACCTTTCCGCTCGGAGCGCTGATGGAGAAGGGGATCGAGGTCAGGACCGGCCAGACCCATGTGCAAAGGTACACGTACGATCTCCTGCGGCGGATCGGCGAAGGGGAGATCGACACTACCTTCCTCATCAGCCATCACCTTCCTCTCGAGGAGGCGGCGGAAGGCTACCGCAACTTCAAGACGAAGCAGGACGAATGGACGAAGGTCGTCCTGCGCCCGCACTGATCCCTGAGTGAGCAAGGAGAGTCGCATGCCCGAGCGGCCGCTTGCCGTCGTGACGGGAGCCTCGTCGGGCATCGGCCGGGCGCTCGCCCGGTGCTGCGCGGAAGGCGGCTACGATCTCGTCATCGCGTCGGACGAGGCGAAGATCGTTCAGGTGGCGGAGGAATTGCGGAAGACGGGAGTCCGGGTGGAGCCCGTCGAGGCCGATCTTGCCAGCGATGGCGGGCGCGAGACGCTGTTCGCCGCGATCGCGGGGCGACCGGTCGATGCGCTCCTTGCCAATGCGGGACGCGGGCAGGGCGGGTCCTTCCTCGAGCAGTCCTGGAGCGATATCCGCGACGTTCTCGATCTCAACGTCACCCAGACGCTCGCCGTCGTGCACCGGATCGGGCGCGGCATGCAGGAGCGCGGGCATGGCCGCATCCTGATCACCGGCTCGGTGGTCGATTCGATACCGGGTCCCTTCAACTCGATCTACAATGCGAGCAAGGCGTTCGTCGACAGCTTCAGCCATGCCCTGCGAAACGAGCTGAAGGATCACGGGGTCAGTGTCACCTGCCTGATACCGGGGGCAACGGACACGGACTTTTTCGAGCGTGCGGGACTTGCGGATACGCGCCTTGGGCAAAGCGAGCACAAGGCCGATCCGGACAAGGTCGCCCGGCAAGGCTATGAGGCGATGCTGCGCGGGGAGGCCGGGACGGTCAGCGGGGTCCTGCACCGCCTGCAGGCGGTCGTCGCGGGTCTTATTCCGGACACGGTGCTTGCAAGGATGCACCGGCGCCTTGCCGAGCCGAAGCACTGAGACTCCCGCGCCTGCCTCAGAAGCGCCAGGTCGCGCCGATCGACAGAACGTCCGCATGCCCCTGAACCGTGCCGCGCACCCGGTCGCCGAAATCGCCCGTCTGGTCGAAGGCCGTGTCGTCGAGCGTGACGCGGTTGTAGGCGATGTCGATCTGCCAGCGCGGATCGGGCGTCCAGCTCGCGCCAAGCGCATAGATCTGCCGGTCATTGTCCGGGATCCGCGCGGAGCGGAATTCCGTCTGCGTCGGACTGGTGTCATAGGCAAAGCCCGCGCGCAGCGTCCAGCGTGGTGAGACCGCCCAGTCCGCGCCGATGCCGAACCGCCAGGCATCCTCGTAGTTGAGCTCGTCGACCGCATCGGGCTGGGCCGGATTGTCGAAGCGGACGCGCAGCGCCTCGAGGCGTGACCAGTCGAGCCAGCGGACCACGGCGAAGAGGGCGACGTCCTCCCGGGCCTGCCAGCGCACGCCGGCCTCGAGGCTCGCGGGGAGATCGAGCGCGGCGGAGCCATTGGTGTCGGCGAAGGCGCCCGTGGCCGTCAGCGGCGCCGCCGCGGCTGGCACGCGCGAGCGTGTGGCCGATGCCGGACCGGAAATGGAGGCCGAAGAGGAGATCCTCGCGCGGGGCAAAGGCAAGGCCGAGATCATAGCCAAGGCTCCAGTCGTCCCCTTCCACCGTGGACCGACCGTCGGCCGCCTGCGGCACGAGACCGAGGCCGGCACAGGCGGGGACGCCGAGCCGGGCGAAGCAGGCCGCGCCGAAGTCGATGGCGCTCGACAGCTCCGCCTCCGCATACTGAAGGTCTATCCCGATGCCCAGCGAGAGCGTTTCGGTGATCGCAAGCGCGATCGAGGGGTTGATGTTGAAGGTCTTGAGCGAGGAGGACAGCGCCTGATAGCGCCCCGGCCAGTCGGGCGGATAGTCGGTTCCAAGGCCGAAGGGCACCGTGACCGACAGCCCGAGCGCGAGACCGTCCGAGACAGGATAGACGAGGTGGAACGCGGGGATGTACCCATCGTCCAGAAATCCGCTCGTGTCCCCGCCAAGCGGCTGGCCGAGCACGTCGCGCGAACCCGCATCGTTGAATTTCGAGGTACCGAGAATGGCGCTCACATTGCCCGACACCGTGAACGTGTCATAGCGCGTCATCAGGGCCGGATTTCCGTAAGCCGCCGAGGCATCGTCGGTCTGGGTGACGCGGCCGGCATTGGCTCGGCCGAGATCGACCGTGGACTGTTCATTGATCGCGAAGCTGTCGGCGCGGGAGGGGCCCGCCGCGAACAGGAGCCCGGCGATGCCCGATGCGAGGAGGGCCGGGCGAAGGGCGGATGTGACGGGCGGGGAGGTACGGAGCATCCGGGGCGCCTCGCGCGTTGAGGATGGACGGTGCGCGCGGGGATGCCCAGGTCCCGCTTCTCCGGGGGAAACCGGAGAGGGGACATTTGTTGCGTCGGGGGATGGAGGGTCTCAGCCTCGCCGTGCGAGGGTCGCCCCGATGACGGCCCGCCATTTCGCGGCGACGGCCTCGGGGCCGAAGCGGGCGATCACGGCCGCCTGTCCCTGGCGCGTCCGGGCGAGTGCCGCGGCGGGATCGGCGAGGAGGGCCTCCATGCCCTCGGCCATGTCGGTGGCGAGCGTGATGTACGCGCCGAGCTCGCGGTACGGGGGCAGGGGATGGGCGATGACCGCCCGGCCCGCATTGAGGGCCGTGGACACCCTGTTGTGTCCCTTGAGCTGCTTCGAGGGCTCGTCGCTGCTCGGTACAAGGACGATATCGCAGTCCTCGAGCGCCCGGAGCTGGTTGCCGGCCGAATAGGGCAGGACGCGCAGGGCGATGTGCTGCGGCCACCGGCCGGCATCCCGGAGGGCGAGAAGATCCCGCGGAGGGACGGCGCAGACAAGGCACAGGGCGAGGCGCCGGCGCGTCAGCCCCGCGAGCTGGTGCACCATCGGACCGAGCGTGTCGAAATTGCTGATCCCGCCGTACCAGAGGAGCCGCGTGGCCGCTTCGGGAGGCGCGAACTGCACCGTACCCGGAGGAAATTCGAGACACTCCTCGATCACCTCGACCGGCGCGCGGAGTGTTCCGGCGAGGGAATCCGCCATGGCGGCGGTCTGTACGATGACGGTATCGCTCGCGGCGAGGAGACGGCGCTGCCGGAAGGCCGCCGCCTCGTTTACGGGCAGATCGCAGGTCCAGGAGAGGACGGGCAGGCCGCGCGCCCGCGCGGCCTCGGCCACCGTCACCGCCCGGTCGTTCGTCACGGGCTTGGCCACCACGATCCCCTCGGGCTCGAGCCCGGCGAGGAACGCCTCCACATCGGGCTCCGAAGGCACGCGGACGACGCGGGCGCCGAGCGCCTGAGCGGGCAGAAGCATGGAGTAACGATAGCTCGGGTGAGCCTCCGGCAGGTCTTCCGAATGCAGAAAGACGATGTCCGCCCCGAGTCTCTTCATGCGGTTTCCGGCCTCGACTTCGGCAGATCTCACACAGTTCCGCCGCCTTTCGTCCATCAGGGCACCCGAATCCCGGATTCTGCTACACGAGGTGCGCGGGGGCAATCGGGCTCTGTCCGCGCCGTCCGGAGGGGATGACGATGTCGGACTATGGGACGGGCCGCGCAGGCGGCGGATTGGGCGGCTTTCTGCGCAGCCCGGGGGTGAAGGCGATCGTGGTGGGGGTGCTCATCCTCGCCATGGCGGTGCCGATGGTCTTCGTGTCGTTTCTCGTCGCCGACCGCGCCAACCGGGCGCTCGAGGTGCGCGCGGAGATCGGAACGGCCTGGGGCGGGGGCGCGCAGAGCCTCGGCGGGCCGTTCCTCATCGTCCCGGTCGACGAGCCCCGCACGCGCGTCGTGGATCAGGTCGAGACGCGATACTTCGAACGCGGCCATCTCGTGATCCTGCCCGAGGCGCTGTCGGTGGAGGCCGGGCTCGAGGTCGGCCGCCGTCATCGCAGCATCCATGAGGTGCTGGTCTACGGGGCCGGGCTCGCGCTCTCGGGCGCGTTCCTCGTGCCCGATCTCGCCGGCCTGGTGGAGGAGGGCGCCCGCATTCTCTGGGACGAGGCCTATCTCAGCCTCGAGGTCAGCGACAATCGCGGCTTCAAGGGCGAGACGCGCTTCCTCTGGGGGGAGACCCGCACGGCCCTCGCGGTCGAGCCCTCGCCCCGGCTCGGCCTCTTCACCGGGCGGGGCGCGCATGCGCGCGTGCCAGGACTGACGGCCGGCGCCTCGATCCCCTTCGCCCTTCAGCTCACGCTCAACGGCAGCGAGAGCCTGCGGCTTCTGCCCGTGGGACGGGACACGGTGGTGCGGCTCTCGGCGGCATGGCCGCACCCCTCCTTCCAGGGAGCCTTCCTGCCGACGACATCGCGGGTCGGGGCGGACGGATTCGAGGCCGAATGGCAGGTCCCGGCCATCGCCCGCAGCTTCGGCCAGGTCTTCCGCGCCGAAACCCGCCCGAGCCTCGGCGAGGCCGCCTTCGGGGTCGATCTCCATTCGCCGGTGACCTTCTATCGCAAGGTCGAACGGGCCACGAAATATGCGATCCTCTTCTTCGGCTTCGTGTTTCTCACGGTGTTCCTCGCCGAGACGCTGGCGGGCGGGCGCGTCCATGCGGTGCAGTATCTGCTGGTCGGCGCCTCGCAATGCGTCTTCTATCTGCTGCTGCTCTCGCTCGCCGAGCATCTGGGCTTTCGTCCGGCCTATGCGATCGCGGCGGGGGCGAATGTCGCCCTCGTGTCGCTCTATGGAGGCGTGGTGCTGGGCTCCGTGCGACTCTTTCTCATCCTTCTGGGCGTGCTCTTGACAGTGTACGGCCTCCTCTACAGTTTGCTCGAACTGGAAGACCACGCGCTGCTTTTCGGCTCCATTGCGACCTTCCTCGCGCTGGCGATCACCATGTTCGCCACGCGCCGGGTGGACTGGTATGGCCGCAGGCTTGCGCGGACGGCCGACTGAGGCCGTAAGGCCAGGAGGGCGGGGCGCAGGGTCCTGCGCCCTCCCTCACCCCCATGAGGAGATCGGAAGGACCATGGTCGAACTCGCTTTGCCGAAGAACAGCCGCGTGAAACCCGGGCGCACGGTGAAGGCGCCCGCGGGGCCGGACGGCAAGCGCCCGAAGCGCCTCAAGAAGGTGAAGGTCTACCGCTACGATCCCGAGACCGGAGACAATCCGCGGACGGACACGTTCGAGGTCGATCTCGATACCTGCGGGCCCATGGTCCTCGACGCCCTCATCAAGATCAAGAACGAGCTCGACTCGACGCTCACCTTCCGCCGGTCCTGCCGCGAGGGCGTGTGCGGCTCCTGCGCGATGAACATCGACGGGGCGAACACGCTCGCCTGCACGAAGGCGATCGAGGACGTGTCGGGCACGATCAACATCTACCCGCTGCCGCACATGCCGGTGGTCAAGGATCTCGTGCCGGATCTCACCACCTTCTTCGCCCAGTACCGCTCCATCGAGCCCTGGCTGAAGACCGAAACCAACCCGCCCGAAAAGGAATGGCGCCAGAGCCCCGAGGACCGCGAGAAGCTCGACGGACACTATGAATGCATCCTGTGCGCCTGCTGCTCGACCGCCTGCCCGAGCTATTGGTGGAACAGCGATCGCTATCTGGGGCCGGCCGCGCTCCTGCACGCCCACCGCTGGGTGATCGACAGCCGCGACGAGGCGACGGGCGAACGGCTCGACGAGCTCGAGGACCCCTTCCGCCTCTATCGCTGCCACACCATCATGAACTGCGCGACGGTGTGCCCCAAGGGGCTCAACCCCGCCGAGGCCATCGCCGACCTCAAGCGCAAGCTGGTCGAGCGCAAGGTCTGAGCGCCCCCTGGCGGGCGGGCCGGGATCTGCTACCCTTCCCGCGAGGGGGGAGGGTCTGCCGGGAGGACCGCATCATGGCACGCGCACGAGCCGCACTGCTTCTTCTGACGCTGGCATCGGTCACACTGGCGGGCGGGCCCGCGCTCGGCGAGCCGCCGCCCGGCAAGGGCCCCAAGGACCGCGGCGGCGAGGCGGGTCTTTCGGCCGAGATCCGCGTCACGATCGGCGAGCGCGACCGGGAGCGCATCCGCGACTATTTCCGCCGCAATCCCGGCCTCGCCGGCAAGCCCCTGCCGCCGGGCATCCGCAACCGGCTGGCTCAGGGCAAACCCCTGCCGCCAGGCATCGCCAAGCAGGTGCTGCCCGACGATCTGCGCCGCCTGCTCGAGGTGGGCGAGGGGTACGAGCTCTACCAGCTGGGCCACGACGTGGTGCTGATCGCCACGGCGACCGGGATCATCCTCGACATCCTCCGCGACATCCTCTGAGCGGGGCAGGGCGGGCGGCCGCGCCCCCCTCTTGACTCGGTCAAATGATTCCATAATTATAGAACTATGGAATCAGATCAGGCCATTTCCGCTTTCGCCGCGCTCGCGCAGAGCACCCGGCTCGACATCTTCCGGGCTCTCGTGACCGCCGGTCCGGGTGGCATGGCCGCCGGCGCGCTCGCCGAGAGGCTCGGCGTCGCACCGCCGACCCTCTCCTTTCATCTCAAGGAGCTGGCGCGCGCCGGGCTCGCGGTGCAGCGGCGCGAGGGACGCTCGATCCTCTATTCGGTCGACTTCGCGGGAACGCGTGCGCTGATCGATTTCCTCATGCGCGACTGCTGCCAGGGCGACCCGCGCCTGTGCGGCATGACGGTCGCGTCGGGATCAACCTGTGTGGAGACTTGCAAATGACGAAGCTGCATGTGCATGTTCATGTGACGGACCTTTCGGCGGCCCGCCGCTATTATTCGGCCCTCTTCGCGGCCGAACCCGTCCGTATCGAGACCGATTACCTCAAATGGGACCTCGCCGATCCGGGGCTGAACTTCGCCGTTTCGCTGGGCGCGGAGGCGGGTCTCTCCCATCTTGGATTCGATCTCCCGGACGACGCCTCGCTGCAGGAATTCGCGACGCGCGCCGCGGATGCCGGCGCCACCGCCCGCACCGAGCGCGACGCGGCCTGCTGCTATGCGGTCTCGGACAAGGAATGGCTGACCGATCCCGCGGGCCTCTCCTGGGAGCTCTTCCATTCGAAGGAGCGGATCGACACCTTCTTCGGCCAGCCCGAGCGCGCGCCGGCTCCGGCCGGCGCCTGCTGCGGCGGTTGCGGCTGAGCCGCAG
>JACAEB010000214.1 GCA_013389075.1 Alphaproteobacteria bacterium | reverse complement strand
GAATGGCGCCCAGAGGCCGTCCGGCGTGCCTCAGGCCGCGCCGACGTCGGGGGTGCTCTCCCCCCCGGCCCCGGCCGCTTCGCCCTCGGGGCCGGGCAGCGCGGGGGCGCTGGCGGCCTGCTCCTCGAGCACCTTGCGGTCCCTGTCGGCGGCGAGCTGGCGGAAGCGGCTCATCTGCCCGCCCGTGCCCGCCGGGATGAGGCGGCCCACGATGACGTTCTCCTTGAGCCCGTCGAGCGTATCCACCTTGCCCTGCACGGCCGCCTCGGTGAGCACGCGCGTCGTCTCCTGGAAGGAGGCCGCCGAGATGAACGAGCGGGTCTGCAGGCTCGCCTTGGTGATCCCGAGCAGAACCGGCTTGCCGACGGCGGGCTTGCCGGCATTGGCGAGTTCGCGCTCGTTGATCTCGTCGAATTCGAGCTGGTCGACCTGCTCGCCCGGAAGCAGCGTGGTCGTGCCCGATTCCTCGATCTCCACCTTCTGGAGCATCTGCCGCACGATGGTCTCGATGTGCTTGTCCGAGATCTTCACGCCCTGGAGGCGGTAGACCTCCTGGATCTCGTTCACGAGGTAGCGGGCGAGCTCCTCGATGCCCTTGATCCGCAGGATGTCGTGCGGGGCGGGATTGCCGTCGATCAGGTACTCGCCCTTCTCGATGAAATCGCCCGCCTGCACCGACAGGTGCTTGCCCTTGGGGATGAGATACTCGACCGGATCGAGGCTCTCGTCGGCCGGCTGGATGATGACCCGCCGCTTGTTCTTGTAGTCGCGGCCGAACTCCACCGTCCCCGACACCTCGGCGATGATGGCGTGGTCCTTGGGCTTGCGCGCCTCGAACAGCTCGGCGACGCGCGGCAGACCGCCGGTGATGTCGCGCGTCTTGGCGCCCTCGGTCGGGATCCGGGCGAGCACGTCGCCCGAATGCACGCTCTGCCCCTCGTCGACCGAGAGGATGGCCTCGACGGACATGAGGTAGCGCGCCTCCTGATTGTTCTGCAGGCGGAGCGGTTCTCCCTTGTCGTCGACGATCACCATGGAGGGCCGCAGATCGGTGCCGCGCGGGGAGGCCCGCCAGTCCAGCACCTCCTTGCTCGAGATGCCCGTCGCCTCGTCCGCCACCTCGCGGATGGAGACGCCCTCGACGAGATCCTCGAAGCGCACCTTGCCCGAGACTTCGGTGATGATGGGACGCGTGTAGGGGTCCCATTCGGCGAGGCGCTGGCCCCGCGTCACCTTGTCGCCGTCCTTCACCCGGAGACGAGTGCCGTAGCTGAGCTTGTAGGCCGCCCGCTCGTTGCCCTCCGCATCGAGGACGAGAAGCTGGGTGTTCCGTCCCATGATGATGAGGTTGCCCGTCGAGTCGGTGACCACGTTCGGATTGAACAGCTTGATGCTGCCTTCCGTGCTGGCCTCGATGAAGGACTGCTCGGACACCTGCGCCGTCCCGCCGATGTGGAACGTCCGCATGGTGAGCTGCGTGCCCGGCTCGCCGATCGACTGGGCGGCGATGACGCCCACCGCCTCGCCCACATTGACCGCCGTGCCGCGCGCAAGGTCCCGCCCGTAGCACTGGGCGCAGATGCCGACCTTGAGCGAGCAGGTGAGCGGCGAGCGGATCTTCACCGCCTGGATGTAGGCCTTGCCGATGAGATCGGCCTTGTCCTCGTCGATCATCTCGCCCTTGGCGACGATCACCTTGCCGTTCGTCGGATGGACGACGTCCTGCAGCGCCACCCGGCCGAGCACCCGCTCGGACAGCGACTCGACGATCTCGCCGCCATCGATCACCGATTGCAGCTCGATGCCGGACTCCGTGCCGCAATCGATCTCCGAGATGATGCAGTCCTGCGCCACGTCGACGAGACGCCGCGTGAGATATCCCGAGTTCGCCGTCTTGAGCGCCGTGTCGGCAAGGCCCTTGCGCGCACCATGGGTCGAGTTGAAGTACTCGAGCACGGTGAGGCCTTCCTTGAAGTTCGAGATGATCGGCGTCTCGATGATCTCCCCGCTCGGCTTGGCCATGAGGCCGCGCATGCCGGCGAGCTGCTTCATCTGGGCGGGCGAGCCGCGCGCGCCCGAATGCGACATCATGTAGATGGAGTTCTCGACGAGCGTCGTGCCGCTCTCGTCCACACGCTTGGCCGAGATCTGGCGCATCATCTCCTCGGCGACGCGGTCGGTGCACTTGGCCCAGGCGTCGACGACCTTGTTGTACTTCTCGCCCTGGGTGATGAGCCCGTCGATGTACTGCTGCTCATATTCCTTGGCGAGCGACTTGGTCTCGTTGACGAGCTTGGTCTTGGCGTCGGGGATGACCATGTCGTCCTTGCCGAACGAGATGCCCGCCTTGCAGGCCTCGCGGAAGCCGAGCTCCATGATCCGGTCACAGAAGATGACCGTCTCCTTCTGACCGCAGTGGCGATACACCACGTCGATCATGTTGGAGATCTCCTTCTTCGTCATCAGCCTGTCGGCCGTCGACGGCGGAACGTCCGCGCTCTTGGGCAGGAGCGAGATGACGAGATAGCGGCCCGGCGTTGTCTCGAGACGGACGACTTCCTCCTCGCCCTGCGCATTGCGGATGGTGTGCCGGATCTTCACCTTCGCGTGCAGCGAGACGACCCCCGCCGCGAGCGCATGCTCGATCTCGCCCAGCGAGGAGAACGCCATCCCCTCGCCCTTCTGGTTCTCCCGCTCGAGCGAGAGGTAGTAGAGGCCGAGCACGATGTCCTGCGAGGGCACGATGATGGGCTTGCCGTTGGCCGGGCTGAGGATGTTGTTGGTCGACATCATCAGCACACGGGCCTCGAGCTGCGCCTCGAGCGAGAGCGGCACGTGCACGGCCATCTGGTCGCCGTCGAAATCGGCGTTGAAGGCGGCGCAGACCAGCGGGTGAAGCTGGATGGCCTTGCCCTCGATCAGCGTGGGCTCGAAGGCCTGGATGCCGAGCCGGTGCAGCGTCGGGGCGCGGTTGAGGAGAACCGGGTGCTCACGGATGACTTCCTCGAGCACGTCCCAGACCTCGGGCCGCTCCTTCTCGACGAGCTTCTTGGCCTGCTTCACCGTGGCCGCGAGCCCCTTGGCGTCGAGCCGCGAATAGATGAAGGGCTTGAAGAGCTCGAGCGCCATCTTCTTGGGCAGGCCGCACTGATGCAGCTTCAGCTCGGGGCCCACCACGATGACCGACCGGCCCGAATAGTCGACCCGCTTGCCGAGGAGGTTCTGGCGGAAGCGGCCCTGCTTGCCCTTCAGCATGTCGGCGAGCGACTTCAGCGGCCGCTTGTTCGCGCCCGTGATGACGCGGCCGCGCCGGCCGTTGTCGAAGAGCGCGTCGACCGCTTCCTGCAGCATCCGCTTCTCGTTGCGGATGATGATGTCGGGCGCGCGCAGCTCGATCAGCCGCTTGAGCCGGTTGTTCCGGTTGATCACCCGGCGATAGAGATCGTTGAGGTCGGAGGTCGCGAAACGGCCGCCGTCGAGCGGAACGAGCGGGCGCAGCTCGGGCGGGATGACCGGCACCACGGTGAGGATCATCCATTCGGGCCGGTTGCCGCTCTCCATGAAGGACTCGACCAGCTTGAGGCGCTTGACGAGCTTCTTGGGCTTGAGCTCCGAAGTGGTCTCGGCGATCTCGCGGCGGATCTTCTGGGCTTCCTCCTCGAGATTGATCGCCATCAGAAGCTCGCGGATGGCCTCGGCGCCGATGCCGGCGGTGAAGCTGTCCTCCCCGAACTCCTCCTGGTACCGATAATATTCCTCCTCCGAGAGGAGCTGCATCGGATTGAGGGGCGTCAGGCCCGGCTCGATCACGATGTAGTTCTCGAAATAGAGGACGCGCTCGAGATCCTTCAGCGTCATGTCGAGCATGAGGCCGATGCGCGAGGGCAGCGACTTGAGGAACCAGATGTGGGCGACGGGAGCGGCGAGCTCGATATGGCCCATGCGCTCGCGGCGGACCTTCGACAGGGTCACCTCGACCCCGCACTTCTCGCACACGATGCCCTTGTACTTCATGCGCTTGTACTTGCCGCACAGGCACTCGTAGTCCTTGATCGGACCGAAGATCCGGGCACAGAACAGCCCGTCGCGCTCGGGCTTGAAGGTCCGGTAGTTGATGGTTTCGGGCTTCTTGATCTCCCCGAACGACCAGGAATGGATCTTTTCGGGGCTCGCGAGAGAGATCTGAATCGAATCGAATGTCGCGGCCGGCTGAACCGGGCCGAACACGTTCATGATCTCTTGCTGCGTCATGGCTTGTCGCCTCCTAGCGGATCTGCCTGCGCGGCCTCCCGGATCCTCCGGGGGCCGCGCGCATTGGGTGTCAAAGGTCGCGGGCGCCCCATCAGCCCTGCGACACGAGCTCCACATTGAGCCCCAGCGAACGCATTTCCTTCACGAGCACGTTGAAGCTCTCCGGAATGCCCGCCTCGAAGGTGTCGTCGCCCCGGACGATGGCCTAGTAGACCTTGGTCCGTCCGGCCACGTCGTCCGACTTGACGGTGAGCATTTCCTGAAGGGTGTAGGCCGCCCCGTAGGCCTCGAGCGCCCAGACCTCCATCTCCCCGAAGCGCTGGCCGCCGAACTGGGCCTTGCCGCCCAGAGGCTGCTGGGTGACGAGGCTGTAGGGACCGATGGAGCGGGCGTGGATCTTGTCGTCCACGAGGTGGTGCAGCTTCAGCATGTAGATGTAGCCCACCGTGACCTTGCGGTCGAAGGACTCGCCCGTCCGTCCGTCATAGAGCGTCACCTGGCCGGACGAATCGTGCCCGGCCTTCTTCAGGAGCTCGACGATGTCGGGCTCGCGCGCGCCGTCGAACACCGGCGTCGCGATCGGCACGCCGCGGAAGAGATTCCGCGACAGCTCGCCCACCTCGGTCTCGTCCAGCTCCTCGATCGGCTCCTTCTCGCCGTAGAAGGATTTGAGCAGCCCGCGGAGCTCCTTCTCGGAGCCGCCGCGCTGATAGGCCTCGAAGGTCTCGCGGATCTGGCGCCCCATGCCGGCCGATGCCCAGCCCAGATGGGTCTCGAGGATCTGGCCGACATTCATCCGGCTCGGCACGCCGAGCGGATTGAGCACGACGTCGACCGCCGTGCCGTCCTCGAGGAACGGCATGTCCTCGACGGGCGTGATGCGCGAGATGACCCCCTTGTTGCCGTGCCGGCCGGCCATCTTGTCGCCCGGCTGCAGCTTGCGCTTCACCGCGACGAACACCTTGACCATCTTCATGACGCCGGGCGGCATCTCGTCGCCGCGCTGCACCTTCTCGACCTTGTTGGCGAAGCGCCGCTCGAGCGCGTCCTTCGAATCGTCGAACTGGCGCTTGAGGGCCTCGATCTCGCCCATGGCGCGCTCGTCGTCGAGCCCGATCTGCCAGAGCTGGCCGCGCGTGAGCTGCTCGAGCAGCTCGTCGGTGATCTCGACCGACCCCTTGACGCCCTTGATGCCGGACACGGCCGTCCGCCCGACCAGGAGGTCGCGCAGACGCGCATAGATGTTCCGCTCAAGGATCATGAGCTCGTCGTCATGGTCCTTGGACAGACGGTCGATCTCGTCCCGCTCGATGGCAAGGGCCCGCTCGTCCTTCTCGACGCCGTGCCGGTTGAAGACGCGCACCTCGACCACGGTGCCCGACACGCCCGGCGGCAGCCGCAGGCTCGTGTCGCGGACATCGGAGGCCTTCTCGCCGAAGATCGCCCGCAGGAGCTTCTCCTCCGGCGTCATCGGGCTTTCGCCCTTGGGCGTGATCTTGCCCACGAGGATGTCGCCCGGATGCACCTCCGCGCCGATATAGACGATGCCGGCCTCGTCGAGATTCTTGAGCGCCTCTTCCCCCACATTGGGAATGTCGCGCGTGATTTCCTCGGGCCCGAGCTTGGTATCGCGGGCCATCACCTCGAACTCCTCGATATGGATCGAGGTGAAGACGTCGTCCGAGACGATCCGCTCCGAGATGAGGATGGAGTCCTCGAAATTGTAGCCGTTCCACGGCATGAAGGCGACGAGCACGTTCCGCCCGAGGGCGAGCTCCCCGAGATCCGTGGACGGACCGTCGGCGATGATGTCCCCCGCCTCGAGATGGTCGCCCACCCGCACCAGCGGACGCTGGTTGATGCAGGTGTTCTGGTTCGAGCGCTGGAACTTGAGGAGGTTGTAGATGTCGACCGCGGGCTTGGAGGGATCGGTTTCCCCCGTCACGCGGATGACGATCCGCCGCGCATCCACCTGGTCGACGACCCCCGACCGGCGCGCGGCGATGGCCGCGCCCGAATCCCGGGCCACGACGGATTCCATCCCGGTGCCGACGAGCGGCGCCTCGGCCCGCACGAGCGGCACGGCCTGACGCTGCATGTTCGAGCCCATCAGCGCGCGGTTGGCGTCGTCATTCTCGAGGAAGGGAATGAGCGCCGCGGCCACGGAGACGAGCTGCTTGGGCGAGACGTCCACGAAATGCACCTGGTCGGCGGGGATCATGATGACCTCCCCGGCGGACCGGCAGGTGACGAGCTCCTCGCGGAAGCCGCCCTTGCCGTCGAGCTGAACGTTCGCCTGGGCGATGTTGTACTTGCCCTCCTCCATCGCCGACAGATAGACCACCTCGCTCGAGACGCGGCCGTCCTTGACGCGGCGATAGGGGCTCTCGATGAAGCCGTACTTGTTCACCCGCGCATAGGTGGCGAGCGAATTGATGAGGCCGATATTCGGGCCTTCGGGCGTCTCGATGGGGCAGATCCGGCCGTAATGGGTGGGGTGCACGTCGCGCACCTCGAAGCCCGCGCGCTCGCGCGTGAGGCCGCCCGGACCGAGCGCGGAGAGGCGCCGCTTGTGCGTGATCTCCGAGAGCGGATTGGTCTGGTCCATGAACTGGCTGAGCTGCGAGGAGCCGAAGAACTCCCGCACCGCCGCCGCCGCCGGCTTGGCGTTGATGAGGTCGTGCGGCATCACCGTGTCGATGTCGACCGAGCTCATCCGCTCACGGATGGCCCGCTCCATGCGCAGGAGACCGACGCGGTACTGGTTCTCCATGAGCTCGCCCACCGAGCGCACCCGGCGGTTGCCCAGATGGTCGATGTCATCGACCTCGCCCCGCCCGTCGCGCAGGTCCACGAGCGCCTTCACCACGGCGAGGATGTCGTCCTTGCGCAGGATGCGGACGGTGTCCTCGGCATCAAGTCCGAGGCGCATGTTCATCTTCACCCGCCCGACCGAGGAGAGGTCGTAGCGCTCGGAATCGAAGAACAGGCCGTTGAACAGCGTCTCGGCCGTGTCGAGCGTCGGCGGCTCGCCCGGGCGCATCACGCGGTAGATGTCGATCAGCGCCTGCTCGCGCGAATGGTTCTTGTCGAGCGCAAGCGTGTTCCGGATGTAGGCGCCGACGTTCACATGGTCGACGTCGATGATCGTCAGTTCCGTGAAGCCCGCCTCGACGCCCGCCGCGAGCGACTTCACCGTCAGCTCCTCGCCGGCCTCGATGTAGATCTCGCCGGTTTCGGGGTTCACGAGGTCGAGCGCCGAATACTGGCCGGCGAGGTCCTCGTCGGTCACGAGCACGCGCGCGAGCCCTTCCTCGGCCAGCTTCTTGGCGAGCCGGGGGGTGAGCTTGCGGCCGGCCTCGGCGGCGACCTCGCCCGTGTCGGCGTTGACGAGATCGCGCGTCAGCTTCACCCCGCGCATGCGCTCGGGATGGAAATCGGTCTGCCAGCCCTTCTCGACCCGCCGGTAGGTGATGGTGTCGAAGAAGGCGGCGAGAATCTCTTCCTGGTCCATGCCGAGCGCATAGAGCAGCGTCGTCACCGGCAGCTTCCGGCGCCGGTCGATCCGGACATAGACGATGTCCTTGGCGTCGAACTCGAAATCGAGCCACGACCCGCGATAGGGGATCACGCGGGCGGCGAAGAGCAGCTTGCCCGACGAGTGGGTCTTGCCCTTGTCGTGGTCGAAGAAGACGCCGGGGCTGCGGTGCATCTGGGAGACGATGACGCGCTCGGTCCCGTTGATGACGAAGGTGCCGTTGGCCGTCATGAGCGGCATGTCGCCCATATAGACGTCCTGCTCCTTGATGTCCTTGACCGACTTGGCCTTCGTCTCTTCGTCCACGTCGAACACGATGAGCCGCAGGGTGACCTTGAGCGGCGCGGCGAAGGTCATCCCGCGCTGCTGGCACTCTTCCACGTCATATTTCGGCTCTTCGAAATCATAAGAGACGAATTCGAGCGTCGCTGTGTCGGAAAAGTCCGAAATCGGAAAGATCGAGGTGAACACGCTCTGCAGGCCGGTGTCGGTGCGCTGGGGCACCTTCACGTCCATCTGCAGGAACTGCTCATAGGAATATTTCTGAACCTCGATGAGGTTCGGCATGGTGGCCACTTCGGGAATGCGGCCGAACGTCTTGCGGATCCGCTTGCGACCAGTGAAGGAATAAGGCATTTCGTCTCCTCGTCCTCAAATGCCGGCCGTGGACGCGGCGATGGCTCCCGGACTGCCCGGTCCGGGCCCGCCGGCCCGATGCGTCATCCGCCATCGGATGACCGCAGGGGCGCTTCCACGGAATGACGGCGGCCGGGACGCTCGCGCGATCCCGCCCACCGACGTCAGGTCTGTGTCGCATCCGCCGCGCATCGGCGCGGCGGATGCAGGGG
>JACAEB010000133.1 GCA_013389075.1 Alphaproteobacteria bacterium | reverse complement strand
CCTGGGCACCGAGGGCGCGGCGACCATCGCCGAGGAAAAGGGCGTGGTGGGGGCGGGCATCGCCATGACGGTCAAGACCGCGCTCGACCCGCGCAACATCCTCAATCCGCACGTCCAGTTCCGCGAGAGCGATCTCTTCGGGGCCTGAGGGCGCGGGGCGCCGGCCTCAGCCGAGCCGCTCGGCGATCATCCGGCCGACGGTCGCGAGATCCTCGCGTGCGCGCGGGATGGCGCCCGCCATGGTCATGTAGTCGTGGATCATCCCCGGAGCGCAGATGTAGGTGACGTCGACGCCGGCCGCCGACAGAAGATCCGCATAGGCCTTGCCGTCGTCCCGGAGCGGATCGCATTCGGCCGTGAGGATGATGGCCGGCGGCAGGCCGGCGAGCGAGGCGGCCTTCGCCGGCGAAATGCGCGGATCCTCCGGAGCCTGACCGTCGGGCAGATATTGCTCGAGGAACCATTCCATGGTGCGCCGCTCGAGGAAGTAGCCTTCGGCGAACTCGTCCAGCGATCCGGTGCGGGCGGTCGCATCGAGAAACGGGCACATCAGGAGCTGAAGGCAGATCCGGGGGCCGCCCCCGTCGCGCACGAGCTGGGCGAGCACCGCCGACAGATTGGCCCCCGCGCTCACGCCCGCCACGGCGATGGCGTTGGGGTCGACGCTGAGCGCGCTCGCATTGGCCTGCACATGGCGCAGCGCCGCCATGGCGTCCTCGAGGGCGGCGGGGAACTTGTGCTCGGGCGCGAGGCGGTAATCGACCGAGATGACGGGGCAGCCGCTCTCGTCGGCGAGGCGGCGGCAGCAATCGTCATGGGTCTCGAGCGAGCCGATCGTGAAGCCGCCGCCATGAAAGAAGAGGATCACGGGCCGCGCCCCGCCGCCCGCGACAGGATAATAGCCGCGCATCCGGATGGGGCCGGCAGGTCCTTGTGCCTCGATGGGCTCGACCCGCCCGATCGGGACGGACTGATTGCCGTTGAGGAGGCGGATGCCTTCATAGGCCTCCCGGCCCTGCGCCACCGGAAGCTGCCACATCTTGGGCTGGGGGTTGGCCGCGAGGGCGTCGAGTATGGCCTTGACGCTGGGATCGAGGGGCATGGGCGGGCCTGATGTCGAAACCGGAGGGATCACGGACGGCATCTTCCGTGCGTCCCCTGCCCCGTGCAACCGCTATTGCAGGGTGAGGGTCCGCGCCTCGGGATCGAGCCGGCCCTCGATCATGTCCGCCATCACCGAGCGCAGCGCCCGCCAGTGATCGGCCCGCCAGAGTTCGCCCTGCGCCTCGAGTTCGGCGATGGCCCGCGCGGCAAGGCTGGCGGCGGTGGGGCCGTGGCGGGCGACGAGAAGGCCGGCGAGGGCCTGAAGGTCCTGGGCGGTGATCATTGGCGGGGGGCTCCGGTGAGGAGGGGCGATGCCCTCCCCCGTGGCAAGCCCCGCGCCAGTCGCATTGCAAGACTTATCAAGGCCTTGCCCCGGCCGGCAGGCGGACGGGCCGGCAAGCCTTTGCCGGGCGGGCAAGCTCTGCCGGGCCGCCGGCGGCCTCAGAGGACTTGATAGCCGGACATGAAGGCGACATATCCGAGCGCGAGCACGGACAGCACCAGCATCGCGAAGGCTATGGCCCAGGCCATGAGCGCGAGCCGGTCGCCGAGCGAACGCGTCGCCTCGAGCACGAAGCTCACCTGACCGAGCGGACGGCCGGCGATGGTATGGCCGATCCCGAGCGCCGTCGCGAGCCGCTCCTCCAGCGACAGCGCCTCGGAGAGGGGCTTGGCATAGCGCGCGGCATCGGCGCGGGCGAGGAGGCGAAGGATATCGACGGCTTCCTGCACGGCGATGAGGGCGGCCTCCGTGCGGCCGGCGGCCATCAGCTCGCGGCTGAGCTCCTGCAGGCTGAGGGCGAGGGCGGGCGCAAACCGGCCCGGCGCGCGCCGCGCCATGCGGCGATACTGCGCCACCACCTCCGAGAGCGGCGCGACCGACGGCCGGCGGCGCCAGGCGATCACGGCGAGCAGAGCGAGGCCCAGTCCGGCGGCGATCAGGAGGCCGAGAAGCTGCGGGCTCATGAGCGCTCACCCCGGGCCCGCGCCGCGTGGCAAGCGCCCGCCTCGGGCTCCGGTCCCGGCTCCAAGGTCCTGATGCCGTGCTCGTCCGCCCCGGCCCCGCCCGCTTCGGCAGGGCACCCCACCCGGCTCTCCCACATCGGAGACCCACCCCTTTCGATCCCGCGCGGAAACCCGGCACGCGCCGGTCCCGCGCCCATGAGTGTAGCGGCGGGCGCCCGATCGGCAAGGTGGGATG
The DNA here is from genome assembly GCA_013389075.1 of Alphaproteobacteria bacterium. Lineage (GTDB taxonomy): Bacteria > Pseudomonadota > Alphaproteobacteria > JACAEB01 > JACAEB01 > JACAEB01. The sequence continues at coordinate 7,872 of JACAEB010000133.1, read as the reverse complement.
CAGGTTCGGCTGCAACCCTTTCCCCCTCCCGCGGGTTCAGGGTAGCGTGGGACGCGCGTCCCGCGAACGGCCGAGGATTCTTTCCATGAGCACAGCGATGTCGCGCGCCGCTTCGGCGGCCGCCCGCCCGGGCGTGACCCCTCCCGGCGCGGAACCCGACGCCGTCCGGGCGAGCCTTTCCGCGCGCTTCGAGGCCGTCCGCGCCTTCACGGCCGCGCTCGCCGAGCCGCTGTCGGCGGAGGATCAGCTCCTCCAGTCCATGGCCGATGCGAGCCCCACCAAATGGCACCTCGCCCATACGAGCTGGTTCTTCGACGTCTTCGTGCTGACCCCCCATCTCCCGGGCTGGGCGCCGCCCGATCCCGCCTTTCACTATCTCTACAATTCCTATTACAACGCGCACGGACCACAATTTCACCGCCCCTCGCGCGGGCTGATCTCGCGGCCCTCCCTCGCGGAGGTCCGCGCCTATCGCGGCGCGGTGGAGGAGGCCGTCCGCCGGCTGATGACCGAGGCCTCGGGCGCGCGCTTCGCCGAGATCGCCCCGCTGATCGCCCTCGGCCTCCATCACGAGCAGCAGCATCAGGAGCTGATCTGCACCGACATCAAGCACGCGCTGTCGGTCAATCCGCTGGACCCCGCGGCCTATCCCGCCGGCCGGACCGCGCCGGCGGCGCCCGTTCCGCTGCGCTTTCTCGGCCTTCCGGGCGGGCTCGTCGAGATCGGCGCGCGCGCCGCCGCGTCCCCGGCCGACTTTTCCTACGACAATGAAGGCCCGCGCCATGCCGTGATGCTGCGGCCCTACGCGCTCGCGAACCGCCCGGTGACCAATGGCGAGTTCCTCGCCTTCATCGAGGCGGGCGGCTATGAGACGGCCTCGCTCTGGCTTTCGGACGGCTGGGCCGAGGTGCAGCGGGAGGGCCGCCGCCATCCGCTCTACTGGCGGCGGACGGAGGCGGGATGGGCCGAATTCACGCTCGCCGGCCTTGCGACGCTCGATCCGGATGCGCCCGTCTGCCATCTCGGCTTCTACGAGGCGGACGCCTTCGCGAGCTTTTCGGGCGCCCGCCTGCCGACCGAGGCCGAATGGGAACACGCCGCAGCCGGAACGTCCGTCGACGGACATTTCCTGTCGCGTCCCGAGGGCATCCATCCCCGGCCCGCCGCGCCGGGGGAGGGGCTTCTCCAGCTCTTCGGCGATGTGTGGGAATGGACGGGCTCGGCCTATCTGCCCTATCCGGGATACAGGGCCGCGCCGGGGGCGGTGGGCGAATATAACGGCAAGTTCATGTCCGGGCAGATGGTGCTGCGCGGCGGCGCCTGCTCCACCCCGGAAGGCCATGTGCGGGCGAGCTACCGCAATTTCTTTCCGCCCTCGGCGCGCTGGCAGTTCTCGGGCCTGCGCCTCGCCCGCGACGCGTAAGCCCTCAGAGAGCGGGATTGGGCTGGCGGCGGTGAATGGCGTCGATCGCCTTGAGAACCTCTTCGGGCAGCTCGAGCGAGAAGGCGCCCTTCGCCGTCTCGAGCTGGTCGAGCGTCGTGGCGCCGAAGATGATCGAGGTGACGAAGGGCTTGTGCCGCATCCAGGCGAGCGCCATCTGCGCGGGATCGAGCCCGTGCTCGCGGGCGAGCGCCACATAGGCGGAAATCGCGGTGTCCGCCCCCGGACCTTCATAGCGCTGGAGCCGGTCGAAGAGTGCCTTGCGCGAGCCCTCGGGCAAAGCGCCATTCTCGTACTTGCCGGTGAGATAGCCCTGGGCGAGCGGGGAATAGGCGAGCAGGCCCACATCCTCGCGCAGGGCCACCTCGGCCAGACCAGACTCGAAGCTCCGGGCAAGGAGCGAATAGGCGTTCTGAATGGAGACGATGCGCGGCAGGCCGGCGGTCTCGGCGAGATGCAGATAGCGCATGACGCCCCAGGGACTCTCGTTCGATACGCCGACCATGCGCACCTTGCCGGCGGTCACGAGCTCGCCGAGCGCGCCGAGCGTCTCCTCGATGGGCACCTCGTCGGGCTCGGCCCGCCCCGCCGCGGGCACGCCGAATGGCCGCATCGGCCGGTCGGGGAAATGGACCTGATAGAGATCGATGTAGTCCGTCTGCAGACGTCTGAGGCTCTTCTCGACCGCCTCGAAGATCTGGGCCCGGTCGGGCTTGGTCATCGGCGCGCTGTCGCGCGGCCAGCCGATGGCCGCGCGCCCCAGCACCTTGGTCGCGAGCACCACCTTGTCGCGCGTGCCGCGCGCGCGGAACCAGCTTCCGATGATCGCCTCGGTGCGCCCCTGCGTCGTCGCCATGGGCGGGATCGGATACATCTCCGCCGTGTCGAAGAAATTGATGCCGGCGGCGAGCGCGCGGTCCATCTGCGCGTGCCCTTCGGCCTCGGTGTTCTGCTGGCCGAAGGTCATCGTGCCGAGGCAGGCCTCGGAAACGCGCACATCCGTGCGTCCCAGCCGGTTCATCTTCATGGCGTCTTTGCTCCCCTCGATCGTTCGGCGGGGGCGAGTGTAGCGCATCCGCTCAGGGTGCGGGGGTCCCGGCGAGGAGGCGCTCCACATGCGGGGCGATGCCCTCGACGATCACCTCCACCCCTTGCGCGTTGGGATGGATCCCGTCGGCCTGGTTCAGCGCGGGCTCCGCCGCGACGCCCTCGAGAAAGAAGGGATAGAGCGCGACGCCATGGCGCTCGGCGAGGCGGGGATAGATCGCGGCGAAGGCCTCGGCATAGTCCGCGCCCATATTGGGCGGGGCCAGCATGCCGGCGAGAAGGACCTTGATGCCGCGCCCGGTCAGCGTCTCGAGGATGGCAGCGAGATTGGCCTCCGCCTCCGCCACCGGGAGGCCGCGCAGCGCATCGTTCGAGCCGAGCTCGACGATCGCATGGGTGATCTCCCCGGTCAGGAGCCAGTCGAGCCGCGCCCTGCCGCCGGCCGTGGTATCGCCCGAGACGCCGGCATCGAGGATGCGCACGGCGACGCCCCTCTCGGCGAGCCTTCGATCCAGAGCGGCGACGAAGCCGTCCTCGGCGGGCAGGCCATAGCCGGCGGTCAGGCTCGTGCCGAGCGCGAGGAGGACGGGAACCTGCGTGCCGGCCGGGGCCTCTGCCTTGTCGGCGGCCTCGGCCGTCCCCATAAGGGCGAGGGCCAGCATGAGCGATCCGAGCCAGGCGGCGATCGCGGCTCTGCCCGTCCGGCTGATCCTCCGCCACGGGTTTGTCGTATGGAGGGGGGTTCGCTTCCTCATGAAGGCTCCTCGTGCCGGGACCACGGCTACAGAAGGTGGACTGACGATGCCTGTGGACAACCCGCCCCTCATCACCCTCGACGCCGTCACGCTCAGCCTGCCGAGCGCCGCGGGACTCGTCCACATCCTGCGCGGCATCGACCTGACCGTGGCACGGGGCGAGGCGGTCGGCATCGTCGGTCCCTCGGGCTCGGGCAAGTCCTCCCTGCTCATGGTGCTCGCCGGTCTCGAGAAGCCGAGTGCGGGGCGGGTGGAGGTTGCGGGGGCGCGGCTCGAGACCATGGGCGAGGACGCGCTCGCCCGCTTCCGCCGCGATCATGTGGGGGTGGTGTTTCAGTCCTTCCACCTCATCCCGACCATGACGGCGCTCGAGAATGGGGCGGTGCCGCTCGAATTCGCCGGCCGGCGCGACGCCTTCGAGCGGGCCCGGGCCGAGCTCGAGGCGGTGGGCCTCGGTGCGCGCCTGTCGCATTATCCGGGTCAGCTTTCGGGGGGCGAGCAGCAGCGCGTGGCGCTCGCCCGGGCGGTGGCGGGAGAGCCCGCCATCCTCCTCGCCGACGAGCCCACGGGCAATCTCGACGGGGCCACGGGAGCGGCGATCGTCGAGCTGCTCTTCGCCCTTCAGGCCCGCAAGGGGGCGACGCTCGTGCTCATCACCCATGACCCGGCCCTCGCCGACGCCTGCGACCGGGTCGTGCGCCTTTCCGATGGACGCATCGCGTCGGTGACCGAAGGCGCGGGCCGCCGCACGGCGCCGCGCAAGGCCGCGCCATGAGGGGGCCGGGCGCGCCCCTCTTCCTGCGCCTTGCCTGGCGGGAGCTGCGCGGCGGGGTCGCGGGCTTTCGCATCTTCCTTGCCTGCCTCGCCCTCGGCGTGGGCGCCATCGCCGCCGTCGGCAGCATGACGGCCGCCTTCGAGGCCGGCATCGCCGAGGAGCGCCAGGTGCTGCTCGGCGGCGACATCGAGGTGGAGCTGACCCATCGCCCGGCGAGCCCGGCCGAGCGCGCCTTCCTCGAGGGCCTCGGAGCGGTCTCGGAAATCCTGCAGATGCGGGCGATCCTGCGCCTGCCGGACGGCTCGGCCCAGAGCCTCGTCGAGCTGAAATCCGTGGACGGCGCCTATCCGCTCTATGGCCGTGCGCGTCTCGACGGGGAGGGCGGGCTGGCCGCGGCGCTCGCGCCCCGGGAGGTGGACGGCGAAAGCCTGCCCGGCCTCGTCATCGAACAGACGCTGCGGACGCGGCTCGGCCTCGCCATCGGGGACCGGGCGGTGCTCGGCACACGGAGTTTCGAGGTCCGCGACGTCCTGCGGGCCGAGCCCGACCGGCTCGCGGGCGGCTTCAAGCTCGGGCCGCGCATCATCGTGAGCACCGGGGCGCTGCGCGAGACCGGGCTCGTGCAGCTCGGGAGCCTCATCGAATACCGCTACCGGGTGAAGCTGCCCGCGAGCGCCACCAATGCCGAGGTGGGGGCGGCGGTGGACGCGCTGCGCGCGGCCTTCCCGACGGCCGAATGGCGTCTGGGCGACCGCCGCACGGCCGGGCGCAGCCTCACGCGCGACATCGACACGGTGGCCGTCTTCCTCACCTTCGTCGGGCTGACGGCCCTCGTGGTCGGCGGGGTCGGGGTGGGCAATGCCGTGGCCGGCTATCTCGACCGCAAGCGCGCGGCGATCGCCATCTTCAAGACGCTGGGCGCGGAGGGCGGCACGATCTTCGCTGTCTATCTCGCGCAGATCCTCGCCCTCGCGGGGCTTGGCATCCTCATCGGCATCGCCCTCGGGGCGATCGGCCCGCTGATCGGCATGCGCCTTCTTGCCGATGTGCTTCCCGTGCCCGCGCGGGGCGGGATCTATCCGCTGCCGCTCCTGCTCGCGGCGGGCTACGGGCTCCTCACGGCGCTCGCCTTCTCGCTCTGGCCGCTCGCCCGGGCGCGGGAGGTGCCGGCGGCGAGCCTGTTCCGCGACCTCGTGGCGCCGGTGCGGCGGATGCCGCGCCCGGCCTATCTCCTCGCCGTCATCCTCGCCTTCGCCGGCCTTGCCGGCACGGCCCTTCTGTTCACGGACAATCGGGCCTTCGCGGCCTGGTTCCTCGTCGGCGCGGGGGCGGTCTTCGCCGTGCTCTACGGGACGGCGCGGGGGCTGAAGGCGCTCGCCCGGCGCCTTGCCCGCGGGCGGCGGGCGGGCGTGCGCATCGCGCTCGCCAATCTCCACCGGCCCGGTGCACCCACGGGGCCCGTGGTGCTCTCGCTCGGGCTCGGCTTCACCCTCCTCGTCACGGTGACCCTGATCGACGGCACGGTGGCGGCCCGCATCGAGAACCAGCTTCCCGAAGGCGCCCCCGCCTTCTTCTTCGTCGACATCCAGCCGGCCCAGCTCGAGCCCTTCCTCGCTCTCGCCCGGAGCACGCCCGGCATTTCCAATATCGAGACGGTCGCCAATCTCCGGGGCCGGATCGCCGCCATCGACGGCGTGCCGGCCCGCGAGGCGGAGATCGATCCGGAGGGCCGCTGGGCGCTGCGCGGCGACCGCGGCATCACCTACGAGGCGCGCAAGCCCGACAACATCACCGTGGTGGCGGGCACATGGTGGCCGGAGGACTATGCGGGTCCGCCGCTCCTGTCGATGGATGCCGAGCTCGCGCGCCAGTTCGGCGTGGGGCTCGGGGACAGGCTCACGCTCAACATTCTGGGGCGCGAGATCACCTTCGAGATCGCCAATCTGCGCCGGCTCGACTGGGACCGTCTCGGGCTCAACTTCCTCTTCATCGTCTCGCCCGGGGTTCTCGAGGCCGCGCCGCACGCCTTCCTCGCGACGCTCTCGGCAAGCGAGGAGGCCGAAGTGCCGTTCCAGAGCGCCGTGCTCGACGCCTTCCCCAACATCACGGCGGTGCGGGTCAAGGAGGCGCTCGGCACGCTCACCTCGATCCTCGAGGACCTCTCGCTCGCCGTGCGGGCGGCGAGCGCGGTCACGCTGGTGGCGGGGCTGCTCGTCCTCGCCGGGGCGCTCGCGGCCGGCAGGCGCCAGCGGCTCTACGACGCCGTCCTGTTCAAGGTGCTCGGCGCGACGCGGGCGAAGATCCTGCGGCTCCTCGCCCTCGAATATGCGATGCTGGGGCTCGCCACGGCCCTGATCGCGGCGGGCGCGGGCACGCTTGCGGCCTATGTCGTGGTGACCGAGGCGATGGGGCTGAGCTGGAGCTGGCTGCCGGCGACGCTCGGGGGGACGATCCTGCTCGCCGCCGGGGTGACCCTGGTGCTCGGACTTGCGGGCACGTTCCACGCCCTGTCGGCGCGCCCCGCCGAGTCGCTCCGCCACGCCTGAGGGGCGCCTGGCCCCTGAAATCGGCGCCGAGTCTCCGTAAATCGGCGGGCAACCGCTTGAAGTTCCGAGAGTATCGGCCAATATCTCCGCAGGAATTCCGCAACCCACGAGAGGACCGACATGACCACGCCTGATCCTCGCCTGGCCGCGCGCTACGCCGGCACCCGCACCAGCGCGGCCGAGTATGACGCCGGCCTGCGGTCGTACATGATCGGCATCTACAACTACATGCTCACGGGCCTCGCCGTTACCGGCTTCGTGGCCTACGGGCTGTCGATGCTGCTGATCGACCAGGCGACCGGCCAGCCGACCCAGCTGATGATGACCCTGTTCGGCTCGCCGCTGAAATGGCTCGTGATGCTGTCGCCCTTCGCCTTCATCCTCGTGCTCAGCTTCGGCATCCAGCGTCTGTCGTCGCAGATGGCGGCGATGCTGTTCTTCGCCTTCTCGGCGGTGATGGGCGTCTCTCTCTCGACCATCTTCCTCGCCTATACGGGGACCTCGATCGCCCAGGTCTTCTTCATCACGGCCGGCGTCTTCGGCGCGATGAGCCTCTGGGGCTACACGACGAAGCGCGATCTCACCTCCATGGGCTCGTTCCTGTTCATGGGGCTGATCGGCATCGTCATCGCCTCGATCGTGAACATGTTCCTGAACTCGGACGCGCTCGGCTTCGCCATCTCGATCATCGGCGTCCTCGTGTTCACCGGCCTCACCGCCTGGGACACGCAGCGCCTGCGCGACTATTACGAAGCGGGCATGAATGGCGAGCTTCAGGCCAAGACCTCCGTCATGGGCGCGCTCTCGCTCTACCTCAACTTCATCAACCTGTTCCTGATGCTGCTCAGCCTTCTGGGCAATCGCGAATAGGCTCTCCGATCCGTCTCCGGATGGCGCCCCGGCCCGGCAAGGGCCGGGGCGATTTCATTTGACCCGGCCCCCGCGCACGCGAATTTGATCGGGACCGGGTGCTTTGAAGGCGCGTTGCCGGGCCGGGCTGACTTATGTTTAATCCCGCCCGGTCCGCTCCCCGAGGGCCCTCGCGGCCCGGCTCTTGCGAGGCGGGCCGGCTTTTCCCGAGGGCTCGATGAAGGATGTGTTCGGCAATGTGGTGACGACGTCGCGGCCCGAGACGGTGGCCGCGCTCGATTCCTATGGCCGGGCCTTCCTCAGCTACGGGCCTGAACTGCCGGAAATCATCGCCGCCGCCGATGCCGATCCGGGCTGCGGGCTCGTCAACGCGCATGCCGCCATCGTGCACATGGCCTTCGAGGCCGCGCGCGGGCACAGGGCGGCCCGGCCCTATCT
>JACAEB010000178.1 GCA_013389075.1 Alphaproteobacteria bacterium | reverse complement strand
GGATCACCCAGCACCTCGTCGAAATAGTCTGCCCACCGCTGTCCGCTGACGCGTTCCACGACCGCGCCGGCGATCTGGAAGTTGGGGCCGCCATAGGCGTAGGCCGTCCCCGGCTCGTCGACCAGCGCCACGTCCTTGAGCGCGATCGCCGCCTCGAGAAGGCTGATCGTGCGGTCCTGCTTGAGGTCGATCCGCTCGGCGAGCGAGGGAAAGCCCGCCGTGTACGACAGAAGCTGACGCAAGGTGAGATCGCCATGGGGCGAGGGGAGTTCGGGGAGCCAGGTCTTCACCGGCGAATCGAGGTCGATCCGGCCCGCATCCACGAGCGTCATCACCGTGGCGCCCGTGATCCACTTGGTGGCCGAGGCGATCGGAACCGCCGTCGTCTCGGTGTAGCCGCCGAAGAAGCGGCGGTAGAGGATCTCTTCGTCCCGCATCATCAGGAGGCCGAAATCGGTGAGGCCGGTCTTCTCCTCGAAGGCCTTCGCGGCGTCGGCGACGGGCGCATCGAGCGCGGGATCCGCGGCGCCGGCGCCGACGGGCAGACAGACGAATGCCGCCAGCGCCCCGAGGGCGGCCAGCGCGGACATCGAACGGATCATCGAACGGATCATGGACAGGTCACTCCCTCTCGGCGGGCTTTGCCCCCGCCTCTTCGAAAGATTAATCCTACCGTGCCGGTCGATTGTGAACAATATGGCCCGGGAGGTCAGGCGGCGCGCGCGTTCACGAGGCGATGCAGCCGCTCGGGCATGACCGGCGCCTCGGCCTTGAGGCGGGCGAGGAGCGCCTCGGCGGCCGGGCTCAGCGGGCGGTCGAGCGGAAGCTGCTCGAGCAGCCAGTCGGCCTCGGCCTCGGTGATCACCTCCGCCTCGGCGCGGGCGCGGGTCATCTCGGCGGCGCGCACTTCGAAGGGATCCTCGAGCGCGGCGCCGCGGCGGCCGGTGAGGAAGGACAGCCCTCCGCCGAAGGCGCGGCCGAGGAAGCGGCCGGGATTGACCGAGGTATCGGCGAGCCAGCCCTCCTGGCGCAGGGCCTCCGCGCGCGGGGGCGGGGTGAACGCCCGCGGCGCCATAAGGGCGGCGGCGAGCCCGTTCGAGAAGAGTGTCGTCCAGGCCGGATCATTGTCGGCTTCGGCCGTGGCGGCATCGATGGCGAGGAGCACCTCGGCCTCGGCCCGGCTGACCGACAGTCCGTGTTCGGAGCCGCCGGCATAGAGGATGCGGCGGATGAGGGCCACCTCGTCGGCGGTGACATGGCCCGGCTCGAGGCGGCCGCCACAGGCGAGCGGTCCCGAGCCGTGGATCACCGCCGCCGCCACCTGGCGCAGCGCGAAGGCGGCAAGCTCCGCCGGGGCCTCGTCCGCGGCCTCGAGCACATGAACGAGGACGTGGAGTTCGCTGTCCTGCTGGACCACGCCATCGACCGAGATATGGTCCACCAGCCAGTCGGCCTTCTCCTGCGTGACATAGCCCGCCGGCATCTCCTGGCGGACGAGGAGATCGGTGACCGCCTCGGCGAGGAAATCGGTCCAGGGCCGGCAGCGTTCGGAGAGGCCCGCATCGATCGCCAGCAGGGTCGCGGCTTCCGTGAGGCTCGCCTCCGCATCGCCATAGACGAGGCCGCGCAGGCGGCGGACATCGTCGGGCGTGACCCTGCGCGCGGCCGTGAGGCGGGCCAGTTCGGCGGTGAGCTCTGCATGTGACATCGGAAAAAGCCCTCGGCGCGGTGGCAAAGCACCGGCTAGGCTAGTCATCCGCGGTTAGGATTCTGTTAGCAGGGCCCTTCCCGCGCGAGCGGGATGGAGGCGCCGATGCGAATCGCCGTGGTGACGCCCTACTACAAGGAGCCGTCCGACTGGCTTTCGACCTGTCTTGAGAGCGTGCGCGCCCAGGACGTCGACTGCACCCACATACTGGTGGCCGACGGCCATGCCCGGGACGATCTGCCGGAGGCGGATCCACGGCTCGTTCACATGCGCCTGCCGCGCGCCCATGCCGATTACGGCGATACGCCCCGCACGCTCGGCGCGCTTTCGGCGGTGACGCTCGGCTTCGACGCCATCGCCTTTCTCGACGCCGACAACTGGTACTATCCGGGCCATCTGTCGACCATGGCGCGGCTCGCCGCCGAGCATGGGGTCTGCGTCGTGACGGCCTCGCGCGAGCTCTACACGCGCGAGGGGGTTCTGATGTACGAAGACGATTTTTCCGACGGCAAGCGGCATGCCGACACGAGCTGCTATTTCCTCACGCGCCCGGCCTTCCGCATCCTGCCCTACTGGATGCTGAAGCCGCTCTGGATGGGGCCCATCGACGACCAGATCTTCTACACCGCCATCAGAGGCCACAATCTGCCGCGCCACCATCACCCCGAGCCCACGGTGGGGTATCGGACCCCCTATCAGACCCATTACGAGAAGGCCGGCCTGCCGCTGCCGCCCGACGTCAAGAACGCGCACGGGATCCGTGCCGTGTTCGACCGCTGGCGCGAGGCGCCGGAGGGCTTCAAGCACGCCTTCGGCGCCTGGCTCGGCTCGGGACGGTGGCATCCGGGCGATCCGGTGAGCCATGTGCTGGGGCGGCGCGAGGCGGCGCCATCCGGGGCCGGAGCCCCGCCCAGGGAGGGCTGAGCCGGCGGGCGGCAGCCTCGGGTTTTGCGCGCGGTCCCCCGCCCGCTATAGAAGGACCCGCCTGACCGAGGAGTCCCCCATGCCGTCATCCCGCCGTTTCGACAAGTCCCGCCTGCCGAGCCGCCATGTCACCGAAGGCCCGGCGCGGGCGCCGCACCGCAGCTACTATCACGCGATGGGTCTGACCGAGGAGGAGATCCACCAGCCGCTCGTGGGCGTCGCCTCCTGCTGGAACGAGGCCGCCCCCTGCAACATCGCGCTGATGCGCCAGGCCCAGGCGGCCAAGCGCGGGGTGAAGGAGGGCGGCGGCACGCCGCGCGAGTTCTGCACCATCACGGTCACCGACGGCATCGCCATGGGCCATGAGGGCATGAAGTCCTCGCTCGTGAGCCGCGACGTCATCGCCGACTCGGTCGAGCTGACCATGCGCGGCCATTGCTACGATGCGCTGGTGGGCCTTGCGGGCTGCGACAAGTCGCTGCCGGGCATGATGATGGCGATGCTGCGCCTCAACGTGCCCTCGGTCTTCATGTATGGCGGCTCGATCCTGCCCGGCCGGTACAAGGACCGGGACGTGACGGTCCTCGACCTCTTCGAGGCCGTGGGCGGACATGCCGCCGGCACGGTGTCGGAGGAGGAGCTGCACGAACTTGAATGCGTGGCCTGCCCCTCGGCGGGCGCGTGCGGGGGCCAGTTCACCGCCAACACCATGGCCTGCGTGTCGGAGGCCATCGGCCTTGCGCTTCCCTATTCGGCCGGCGCGCCCGCGCCCTACGAGGAGCGCGACGTCTATGCCGTGCGCTCGGGCGAGGCGGTGATGGCGCTCCTCGAGCGCAACATCCGTCCACGGGATATCGTGACACGGAAGGCGCTCGAGAACGCCGCCGTCGTGGTGGCGGCCACGGGCGGCTCCACCAATGCGGGGCTGCACCTGCCCGCGATCGCCCATGAAGCCGGCATCGAGTTCGATCTCATGGAGGTCGCGAAGATCTTCCGGAAGACGCCCTATCTCGCCGATCTCAAGCCCGGCGGACGCTTCGTCGCCAAGGACATGTTCGAGGCGGGCGGCGTGCCCGCCCTCCTCAGGACGCTGCTCGATGGCGGCTTCCTTCATGGCGACTGCATGACCGTGACGGGCAAGACGCTCGCCGAGAACCTCGCCGATGTGCGCTTCCGGTCCGACCAGGAGGTCATCCGTCCCGTGAGCAATCCGCTCTCGCCCACGGGTGGGGTGGTCGGCCTCACCGGCACGCTTGCGCCCGACGGCGCCATCGTGAAGGTGGCCGGGCTCAAGAAGCTCCAGTTCCGCGGCCCCGCGCGCGTCTTCGACTGCGAGGAGGACTGCTTCCGCGCGGTCGAACGGCGCGACTACAAGGAGGGCGACGTGCTCGTCATCCGCTGGGAGGGTCCGCGCGGGGGCCCCGGCATGCGCGAGATGCTGTCGACGACCTCCGCCATCTACGGCCAGGGCATGGGCGACAAGGTGGCGCTCGTCACCGATGGCCGCTTCTCGGGCGCGACGCGCGGCTTCTGCATCGGCCATGTGGGCCCCGAGGCGGCCGTGGGCGGTCCCATCGGACTTCTGCGTGACGGCGACATCATCCGCATCGATGCCGAAGCGGGCCGGCTCGACGTCGAGCTGAGTCCCGCGGAGCTCGCGGAGCGGGCGAAGGCCTGGAAGCCGCGTCCGGCCGCCTTTGGCTCCGGCACGCTCTGGAAATATGCTCAGCTCGTGGGCCCGGCCTCGAAGGGGGCGGTGACCCATCCGGGCGCGCGGGAGGAAGTGCGCACCTATGCGGACATCTGAGTTAGGATGACGGCATGATCCATCCGAGCCACGGTCGGACCGCGCGGGGGTGGCGCGCCGCGCTGCTCGCGCTGGCCCTGTCGGGCGCGGCCGCGGGGCCGCTCGCCCCCCAGTCCGGTGGCGGG
>JACAEB010000144.1 GCA_013389075.1 Alphaproteobacteria bacterium | reverse complement strand
GCGCCGGCCATCCCCTTGCGCTAGCGTCCGACCCCTCGTCAGCACCCGTAGCTCAGCTGGATAGAGCGCTGCCCTCCGAAGGCAGAGGTCAGAGGTTCGAATCCTCTCGGGTGCGCCATTTCATTTTTCCCGTCTGAGATCGCAGCTAGTGCATTGACAAGACTGGCATAAGTCGGGGTTCGAACGCCGATTTTCTTCTTGTACCCCGGACGCGCGGCAAAAAGCATCTTCATCACCGCTTGTTTGCGGGCGAGATCATCAGAACGCCACAGATTCATTGGGTTTTTGAGAAAGTTTAGCGCGGGTTCGAACTCTTGCGACGGCCTCTGGCGTGGCTTGGCATGAGCGCCGAGTTTTTCATTCAGCAGCAGCTTTTCACGTTCCAGCTTTTCGACGCGCCGCTCATAGCTGGCGATGAGGGTTTCGCTTTTGCCTTCCATGATGCGATCCAGAAGGGTTTCGATTTGCGTGTCGATTTCAGCGATGCGGCTTCTCGCCTCTGAGCGCATACTTTCGCTATCGGAGGCCGTTTCTTTCGCGAAGGCATCCAGTTCTTCGACGAAGCGCTCGAAGGTTTTGGGGTCCGGCGTTATCTTTGCAATGAGGTAGTCGAAGTCCCCTTCAAGATCGTTGCGGCGAATGGACTTGCGATAGCTGGCGCAGCCTTTCTTGGGGCAGAGGTAATAGGGGTGCTTGTCCCCCGTTTTGCTCGTGGACCAGCAAGCCGTCAGCGGAGTTTCGCAATCAGAGCAAACCACAAGGCCGCGCAAAGGGAAGTCCGCGTTAATGTCCTTGCGGGCGGGCGCTTTCGCCCCGGAGCGCAACAGCTCTTGGATTTTCTCAAAGGTGGCGAGCGCGATCAGTCCTTCGTGCTGAGCCTTGCGGAAGGTGACGCCCCAACTGGGCAATGCCAGATACCCGGCATAGAGCGGCTGGGTTAGGAGTTCTGCCACGCGCTGATTACGGATTTCGCCGTTCGGCAAGTCCTTAGGATATTTTGGTTGGCGTTCGAGAAACCGATTAACTTCGACCTGAGAGCCGAACCGCCCCGAGGCGAAGCCTTCGAGCGCCTCCGTGATGATCGAAGCCAGTGGTTCATCCCGAACCAAGATTTTGCCTTGTCCGGGCCTGTGCAGGTACGCATAACCGCGAGGAGCCCCGAACACCCAAAAGCCGTTGATGGCGCGGGCGCGCATCCGGTTTTTGGTTTGCTCCGCGTTCTTCTGGCGTTGATGCTGGCTGACACTGGCGAGCAGGTTTTCGACGAGGATAGAGTCGCTGTCCTCACCGAATTCGATGGACGGGCTTTCAAGGCGTGCGCCGACCGAGGCGATAGCATCCCGCAATTCCAGATGGGCTTTGATGTCCCGCGCAAGGCGGCTGATATCGTCGATGATGACAACGAAGCTTTGCTTGCGAGCTTGAAGGCTCAGATACGCGAGCATCGCCTGCATACCGGGGCGTGTCGTTATGCTCCCCGAGACGGCTTCATCGGCGAAGACCCGATCAACCTCATAGCCCTTCATGCGGGCGAACTCGCGGCAGCGGGTTTCCTGCGATCCCAAGCCTTGACCTTTGCGGACCTGCGCGGTGGACGATACGCGCGCATAGATGACGGCGTTTGCGGGTTGCAGCTTCTGATTCACGTTTGGGCGCATGGTTTAACCCTAGCGCACTTCGCGGTCTCAAGACGAGAATGAGAATCGGAGAATGAAAACGATCCACAAATCAGGGTTCGAACTTCATCCTCTTGGGTCATTTTGTAATACAGAGCGCTAATTGTATTACGCAGCCGGATTGCCAATCAGGCGCACCGCAAGGTGTGCGTTGTAGTACAACGCCCCCTTGGCAAGGGAGGCCCGCTGCGCGCCTCCCGTTGCATCCCTCCCGGCCTGTGGCGCTCATCCGGCATTGAGCCAGACCGCGCCAGCAATCGTTTCGCCGATTGACCACGAGCGGGAGACTTCGCTCTCCCTGCACCCATCGCTCAGGTGCTATCGCGCCCCTTGAAACCCACTCGTCAGGGTATTGGCCCCCGACACCCGCCAGTCAGAGAAGCGTTCCTGATCCTCCCACCTCCATCACGAGCAACGAGACGGCAAAACGCATAGAAAACGCTTGTGCTCACGCTATGTGTGATGCTAGTCATTGTGACCTGCCTTGGGAAATTTCCTCCAATCTGAAGTAGAGTCCGACCCATCGAAAGGACGGACTTATGAAGCGCAGCAGGTTCTCTGAGGAGCAGATCATCAGCATCCTGAAAGAGCAGGAAGCCGGGGCGAAGACGGCGGAGGTTTGCCGCAAGCACGGCATCTCGGACGCCACCTTCTACAAGTGGAAGGCCAAATACGGCGGCATGGAGGTGTCGGAGGCGCGGCGGCTGAAGGCACTTGAGGACGAGAATGCCCGGCTGAAGAAGCTGCTGGCCGAGTCCATGCTGAACGAGGCCGCGCTCCGCGAGCTTCTGGGAAAAAAATGGTAGGGCCCGCCGCCAAGCGGGAAGCTGTCGCTCATCTGCGGAGCCTGTTCGAGATGAGCGAGCGGCGGGCCTGCGCCGTCATCGCCGTGGATCGCACCATGATCCGCTACCGGTCGGTGCGACCCGACGACAGCGCCCTGCGCGACCGTCTGCGGGAGCTTGCCGAGGAACGCCGCCGGTTCGGTTATCGGCGGCTGTTCGTCCTGCTGCGGCGGAACGGCGAGCCCTCGGGCATCACCCGCATCTACCGGATCTACCGCGAGGAGGGCTTGGCCGTGCGCAAGCGTCGGAACCGCCGCAAGGCCATCGGCACCCGCGCGCTGATCCTGGTGGAGGCGCGGCCCAATGCCCGCTGGTCGCTGGATTTCGTCCACGACCAGATGGAGGGAGGGCGACGCTTCCGTGTGCTCAACATCGTCGATGATGTGACCCGCGAATGCCTGGTCTCGGTGCCCGACACCTCGATCTCTGGCGTGCGGGTGGTCCGCGAACTGACGGCGCTGATGGCCCGGCGCGGCAAGCCGGAGACGATCGTTTCCGACAATGGCACCGAGCTGACCTCAAACGCCGTGCTGAAATGGACGCAGGACCATTGCATGCAATGGCACTACATCGCCCCCGGCAGGCCCATGCAGAACGGTTTCGTCGAGAGTTTCAACGGCCGCATGCGCGACGAGCTGCTCAACGTGACGGTGTTTACCAGCATGGCTCAGGCCCGCGCCGTTATCGCCGCCTGGGTCGCCGACTACAACACCACCAGGCCGCATTCGGCCCTGGGATACCAGACCCCGGCGGCCCATGCCGCCAAACTCAAAGCAATGGGGCCGGTCTCTCCGCCCCTCCGGGGCTCCGATCCCGGCCCCATTGCCGATACCGCGCCAGACGGCGTAACCTCGGTCGAGGCTCTACTTTCGGCCGGATGAAATTTCCCAAGGCAGGTCAGAAGTCCTAGCCTGTTGCTCGACGCGCTATTGTACATCGCCCCCTCTCACAAAGCGGGCGGCTCTTATTTCCTCCCCCGCATTTGCGGGGGGAGGTGCCCCGAAGGGGCGAAGGGGGCCTATCCCCCCGGCTCGAAGCTTACGCTCTTGACCAACGCATAGGCGGCAATGCCCGGGGCGAGGCCGAGCGTGTCGACGGCCTTGCGGGTGAGGCGGGCGCGCAAGCCGGTCGTGCCGAGGGCGAGGCGGAGGTCGGCCATGTGCCCGTCCGGTTCGGGGACGATCTCGGTGATCGTCACGGGGAGGACGTTCTGTATGCTGAGTCCCTGCGGCGGAGCGAGGGCGAGGGCGACGTCGCGGGCGCGGATCCGCAGGCGCACGCGCGCGCCGGCGGGAAGGCCCGCAAGCCCCGGCACGGTGAGCGGCACGCCCTCCACCTCGCAGATCGTGAGGCCATAGGCCGGATCGTGCGCCCGCACGCGCGCCTCCACCCGCGCGCCGGCCTCGAAGCGCCCGATCAGCCGGTCGAGATCGAGCCGGGCGAGCATGGTCTCGGCGGGGCCGGTGGCGGCGATGCGCCCCGCCTCCATCACCACCATGCGGTCGGCGAGGCGGGCGGCCTCGTCCACCGAGTGGGTGACATGGAGAACGGGCAGACCCGTCCGTACGAAGACGGTCTCGAGATAGGGCAGGATCGCCGCCCGCGCCTTGAGGTCGAGAGCCGAGAGCGGCTCGTAGAGAAGGAGGAGGCGGGGCCGGGCGAGGAGCGCGCGGGCGAGCGCGACGCGCTGGCGCTCCCCGCCCGAGAGCGCGCCCGGCCGCCGGTCGAGTAGGCCCCCGACGCCGAGCGCCTCGATCACCTCCGTGCGTGGCAGGGCCGGCGCTCCGGGGCGCGCGCGCCGCTCGGCATAGGCGAGATTTCCCGCGACGCTGAGATGGCCGAAGAGCCGCCCCTCCTGAAAGAGGAGGCCCACGGAGCGTCTGTGGGCGGGAACGAAGGCGCCTGCGGAGCTGTCGGCGAGCACCTCGCCGCCGAGCGCGATGCGCCCCTCTCCCCGCTCGAGCCCCGCGATCAGCCGCAGGAGCGTCGTCTTGCCGCTGCCGCTCGGCCCGAAGACGACGCTCACGCCCGCAAGCGGCAGCTCGGCGCGCGCGGCGAGCGCGAAGCCGGGCCGGGTGAGGCGGAGATCGAAGGCGAGCGTCTCAGCCGGCATGGACGGGCACCCGGCGATTGACGAGATAGACGAGGAGGAGCGCCACGAAGGAGAAGACGAGGAGCCCCGCGGACAACGCATGCGCCGAGGCGTAGTCGAGCGTCTCCACATGCTCGTAGATGGCGATGGAGATGACCTCCGTGCGCCCCGGAATGTTGCCGCCGACCATCAGCACAACACCGAACTCGCCGATCGTGTGGGCGAAGGTGAGGACGCCGGCCGTCAGCACACCCCGTGCGGCGGGCGGCAGCACGGCGGTGAAGAAGGCGTCGACCGGCCCCGCCCCGAGGCTCGCCGCCGCTTCCATCGCGGCCCGTCCCTGCGCCTCGAAGGCGGCCTGGAGCGGCTGCACCATGAAGGGCAGCGAGTAGAGCACCGAGGCGAACACGAGCCCCGTGAAGGAGAAGGTGAGGCTCGTGCCCGTGAGCGTAAGGATGGCCGAGCCCAGCGGCGCCTCAGGGTTGAAGAGGATCAGGAGATAGAAGCCGAGCACGGTGGGCGGCAGGACGAGCGGCAGCGCGGTGAGCGCCTCGAGCACCGGCTTGAGCGGGGAGCGCGTGCGCGCGAGCCAGAAGGCGAAGGGCAGGCCGAGCCCGAACAGGACGAGCGTCGTCGTCCCGGCCAGCAACAGCGTGAGGAGGATGGGACCCATCTCAGGGCCTTGCATAGCCGCAGACCTCGATCAGGGCGCCGGCCTCGTCCGTGCGCAGCCAGCCCAGAAAGGCCCGCGCGGCCTCGTTCCGAGCGCCCCGGGCGAGAAGCACCGCATCCTGACGGATGGGTGCGTGAAGGGCTTCGGGCACGGGCCAGAAGCGCCCCGCGCGCTCGGGCGGCAGGAAGGCGAGCTGGGAGGCGGCGAGGAGGCCGAGCTCGGCATTGCCGGTCGCGACGAAGGCGAAGGCCTGGCCGATATTCTCGCCAAGGACGATTCTGGGACGCAACGCCTCGGCCCGGCCGAGCGCCTCCAGCACCTCGATTGCGGCCGCGCCATAGGGAGCGAGCGCGGGGTTCGCGATGGCGAGGCGGCGGGGGCCGGGATCGAGCGCGGCCGGGGAGGGCGCCGGGCCATCGGCGCGCGCCGTCCACAGAACGAGCCGGCCGCTTGCATAGGTGAAGCCCGAGCCGGCGACGGCGCGCCCCTCGGCGAGAAGGCGGGCGGGCCGGGCCTCGTCGGCGGCGAGGATGGCATCGAAGGGCGCGCCGGCGATGATCTGGGCGTAGAGCTTGCCGGTCGCCCCCGAGGCGAAGGCGAGGGTGTGGCCGTGCCGGTCGGCGAAGGGCCGGGCGAGCCGTTCGGCGCAGTCGAGGAAATTGGTCGCCACGGCGATGAGCGCCTCGGCGGCCCTGGCCGGAGCGGGCAGGGCGAGGACGAGCAGCAGGCTGAGCAACACTGAGCGGGACGCCATGGCGCTTCGTCTCTTCTCCTCACACGGAGCAGGCGACCCCGACGCGGATGTGTCGCGCGTCACCATTCGCCCCGCAGAGCCGGGGCTCGGTGCAGAGTATCGGCCGGGCGGGCGCATCACCAGCGGGTTTGACTCCGCATGGACGGCTGCGCTAGCAAGTCTGCGGGCCCTATACAACCAATAAGCGGCGGGTCCATGGGGTGGGCTTCGAGAGGGTATCCCGGAAATAGCTTGCGCAGCGTCATGGCCACCGCGCGAGAACTGCGTGCCATTAACCATTTGTGCCGGAATGGCACAGATCATGCCGGTAATAGTTTGTGAAAATGGTTAACAGCGCAACCCTTGACTGAGTCGTCTAGCCATGAGAGTTAAGTAATAGTTAACAAGATCATCCAGACGGCTACGGGTCTGCCGCAATTGCTTTGGATGGTGACGACAGTGCTGTCCCGAACTGCGTTCAGTCGTTCATAAGGACGGTCCTGAGGAGCAGGCTTGGGAGGGTGGGAAGCCGATCTGCCGGGCTCCGGGCGCGCGTCGTCGAGGCGTCGGCGGACCGGCAACGGGCCTGACGCAGGCGCAATGCTGGATGAACGAGACAGGACGGTCCGATGCTGGCTTATGAAGAACTGCGCGGCGCCGAGGGGCGCGAAGCCTATTTCCGCCTCCCGCGCTACGAGGCACGCAAGCTGTTTCCCGACAGCCCGCCGCGCGTCCGCGCCAAGGCGGGCAGCTACCGCCTCGTCGATCTGAGCCTTGGCGGCCTCTCGGTTCTGGTCAACGAGGCCCCGGCCCTCGATGTGGCGCCCGGCTAGCGCCTGCCCGTCGCGATCCAGCAGTCGGGCTTCACCATCTTCGAATGCGAGGCCGAGGTGCGGCGGGTGGAGCCCACGGTCTTCGGCACCAAGATCGCCTTCTCCTTCGTCAACTCCGGCATCGACTTCGAAAAGCTCCTGAGCCGGAACGTGCAGGCCCAGCTCGCGCTCAAGAGCGGGCCGGCCCAGGCCGACGATCCGCGCCTCGTTCCCGAGGCCTACAGGGTCTTCTGCGCCGATGTCGTCCGCATGCTGCGCTCCTATCGCTCGGTGCTCGACCAGAGCGAGAAGCTCGCCGCCCAGTTCGGCCGCCGTCTCGACGAGCAGAGCGTGTTCGAGACCTGCGAGCCGCTGCTCGTCCAGCAATGGCGTCCGCTGTGGCGGCAGGGCAACGATCTCGCCCGCTCGCTCGCCGGCGATCGCGAGGCGATGGAGGCGACCAAGCGCTACACCGAGCTCGTCCTGACCCCCGAATTCCGAGCGGGCGCCATCTGGGACCGCTCCTATGGCAAGCCGCTCGGCTATCCGGGCGACTTCCAGATCATGAACCAGGTCTATGACTGGCAGATGGTCGGATCGACCGTGTACGAACGGCTGATCCACCGGATCGGCCTCGAGGTCGCCGAGTGCATCAGGACGCGCATGCTCGTGGTCCAGTCGCTGATCGCCGAGACCGTGCGGGCGGCCGATGGCGGGGAGCCCGCGCGCGTGCTCAGCCTCGGCTCGGGCCCGGCGCGGGAGATCGAGCTGTTCCTCGCCTCGACCGCCGCCCATGCCGGCCGCGCGCAGTTCACGCTGATCGACCAGGAGGACGATGCGCTGCGCTATGCGCTCGAGCGCACCCATCCGCACGTGCTCCGCTGCGGCGGGCGCATGCAGGTCCGCGGGCTGAACATCTCCTTCGCCGACGTGCTGCGCAACGATGCCTGGCTGCGCCAGGTGCCGCCCCAGTCGCTCATCTATTCGGTGGGGCTGCTCGACTATCTCGTCGACAAGCGCGCGCGCTCGCTGGTGGCGCGGCTCTATTCGGCGCTGGCGCCCGGCGGGCTGCTCGTCATCGGCAACATGAACGAGACCCCGCTCAGCAATCTCTGGCCGATGGAATTCCTCACCGACTGGACGCTGTTCTATCGGGGCGAGGCGGAGATGCTCGGCTGGGCGCAGGGCCTCGAGGCCGCCGACGTGTGGACCGAGACCGAGGTGACCGAGCGCGTGCGGCTTCTCTACATCCGCAAGCCCTGAGCCGTCAGACGGCGGTCCGGAGCGCCGGAGGGTCCTCGGCCTCCACGGGCGGCCCGTGGAGCAGGTGGCGGCTCGCCGGCAGATGGACGCGCACGGTCGTGCCCACGCCCACGGCGCTCGTCAGCGTCAGCGTGCCGCCATGCAGGTCGACGAGCTTCTTGGCGTAGGGAAGGCCGAGCCCCGTTCCGCCATGGCGCCGGGCATCCACGCGCTCGACCTGTTCGAAGGGGCGCATCACCCGCTCGAGATCATCCTCCGCGATGCCGATGCCCGTATCGGCCACCGCGATCTCGATCCCCATCTCGCGCTGCGCGACGAGCGTGAGCGTGACCGAGCCCCCGGGCTCGGTGAACTTGACCGCGTTCGACAGGAGGTTGAGCGCGACCTGTCGGATCAGGCGGTCGTCGACCGTGGCCCAGACGGGGTCGGGCGCATGGAAGCGCAGCCGCACGCCGGCGGCATCGGCCCGCTCGCGGCACATGCGCGAGCAGGTCTCGAGCGCCTCGTTGAGCAGCACGGGCTTTTCCTCGAGCGCCACCTTTCCTGACTCCGCCTTAGCGAGGTCCAGGATGTCGTTGATGATCGACAGGAGATGCTGGCCCGACACGCGGATGTCGGAGACGTACTCGTCGTATTTCCTGTGCCCGAGCGGGCCGAGCATCTTGTGCTCCAGCATCTCCGAAAAGCCGATGATGGCGTTCAGCGGGGTCCTGAGCTCGTGGCTCATGTTCGCGAGGAACTCGTCCTTGGCCTTGTTGGCCTTGCGCGCC
The DNA here is from genome assembly GCA_013389075.1 of Alphaproteobacteria bacterium. Classification (GTDB taxonomy): domain Bacteria; phylum Pseudomonadota; class Alphaproteobacteria; order JACAEB01; family JACAEB01; genus JACAEB01. The sequence goes on along the minus strand of JACAEB010000144.1, from coordinate 7,504 downwards.
TCGTGGAGGAGGATGTTCGTCTCCTCGTTCTTGTAGGCGATGATCCGCTGGCTGATATATCCCTTGCGGATGTAGAGTTCCTGGATGTAGCTCGAGAAGAGGCCCACCCCCGTCGACTCGGCCAGGAAGAAGTTGTTGCTGACGAACTCGGCGAAGGGCAGCGGATTGAACAGCGAGATGGTGATCCCGTAGCTGAAGAAGAGGAAGACCGAGATCATCATGGAGTACTGGAAGCGCAGCCGGATGAGGCTGCCGCAATAGATCAGCACCATGATGAGGCCGGCATAGTAGTGGCTGTTGAAGGGCGGCGGCATGATCGCCGTCATCGCCACGATGCCGAGGCCCGAGGTGATGCAGCCGGTGGCGAGCGCCGCCTGCATAACCTTGCGGAAGAGGGGCGTGAAGGTGAGGACGAAGACGCCGAGGAGAACCGGCACCACGATGCCGTAGCGGATCACGACGAGGGCGGTGTTGAAGCCGCCGAGGACGATGTAGTCGAGCGATCCGAACAGGACGTAGAGCAGCGTGCCCGCGACGAGGTAGGCACGAATGAAGTTGAGCCCGGTCTCGAACGTTTCCCGTTCGAAGTCGGCCTCGAGTTCCGCATCCTTGAAACGCAGCCGGATCCGGTCGAGCTTGAAACTCGGCATCGCCCGGGCCGCGCGGGGAGAAACCTGCGGCTCCATCCTGCACCTGACCCTGTAACTCCAGGGAAGCTTTGTGCGCTCGGCGACGTAAAGATTGACTTTATTTCCCCGCCAACGGGGGCCAAAGCGGGCCGGAAACCGGCCGCTCGGACCGTCATTCGCGCATCGGCCGCGCCCGTTTCGACCTCTCCGTGCCGGGGGCCTGGCCGGGGAGCTCCGCCGCCCGGTACCGGCGGCGTTGCACAATAGCATCAAATCAACATATTAGATATAACATCCATTATAACAAAATTGACGGGTCTGAAGCCCGTCGACATGATCTCGCGCGTTCGGCGTGCCGACCGGCGCCAGGCCTGATGCGTGAGCCGACCCGACGTCGGCCTCTTTGAGGGGAGCTACCAGAACATGCAGATCCGATCAGGGCGCCCTGGCGCCCAACGCCCGTCCTTTGCCCGTGGCCAAAGGCTGGCCCGTGCCCTTGCGAGCGCCTCCGCGGTCGCGCTTTGCGGCGCCCTCAGTCTGCCTGCCGCGGCGCAGACGGACGAAATCGTGGTGCAGGCCCGCAAGCGGGCGGAGTCGCTCCAGAACATTCCGGTTTCCGGTTCGGTGATCTCCGAGCAAGAGATCGGCGACATCGGCGGTCTCACCGGCGATTTTCAGCTCGCTGACTTCTTCCTCGGGGTCGAGGCCAATGACGGCATCGGCAACGAGTACTTCATCCGCGGTGCCGGGTCGGGCCGCAGCGACATCACCGCCTCCGCGACCACGCAGCTGCGCAACGGCGCCGAGATCGCCGGCGGCTACAACGGCCGCGCCTTCCAGCGCATCGACAATTTCGATACGCAGCAGGTGGAGGTCTATCGCGGCGCGCAAGGCTCGCTCTACGGCCGCAATGCGGTGGGCGGCGTGATGGCCATCAACAATCAGCAGCCCAAGGAGGTCTTCGAATACAGCGCCCTGACGAGCTACGCCTTCAACTCCGAGGAGGTTCGCGCCGAAGGCATCGTCAATGTCCCGCTGATCCAGAACCGGCTGTTCGCGCGCGTCGGGACCTATTACGAGGCCGAGGAGGGGTTCCTCAACAATCCGTTCCTCGACGACCCGATGCGGGACACGGAGAACTGGGGCGGACGCGTCGCCCTTAAGGCGCTCCTCGGAGAGCGCGTCGATGCCACTCTCTTCGTCGACTATGGCGAGGACGAGTACGAGTCCTTCGTGCAGAGCTTCTCGATCACGGCGACCTCGCCGGGCGCGGGCTATCCGGCTGCGGGCGTCGGCGGAAGTCTCGTGGACGAGGAGGGCAACGTCATCACCGCGCCGCTGCCCTATCCGGCGCTGGCCGGCAGCCGGGCCGATCCCTATGAGGTGGCGCGCGACACGCCCGGCTATCTGACCTCCAACACGTTCAACGTGAACCTGCGCGTCAATGCCGATGTGGGCATCGGCACGCTCAGCTCGATCACCAACTACAGGAACCGCATCACGGATGTGGAGTCGGACGCCGATCACGGTGTCTATTTTCCCGCGCTGATGCAGGGCACGCTCACCTTCGCCGCGCCGGGGACCCGGTGCGCGACGTCGAACGAGGTGACCACGATGTGCGTGGACACCACCTTGGCCGATGTGACGATCCTGACGCAGGAGTTCCGTCTCGTCCCAACGACGCCGGGGCGCCTGACCTGGCTCCTCGGCACGGATGTCCGTCTGCTGAAGAACTCCTTCCTCGACACCATGGTCGGGCGTCTGCCGACACCGGCGGAGACCGTGTCCATGATCTCCTACAATTTCGAGGAGGACGTGGAACAGGTCGAGCTGTCCGCGGGCGTCTTCGGCTCGGCCGGCTACGATGTCACCGACCGGTTCAACCTTGCGGGCAGCGTGCGGGTGAACTGGGAGCGCGAGAGCCTCGATACCGTCCAGACGGACCTTGGCGGCACGAATACCTTGGGCCTGCCGCACGGTCCCTTCGGCGAGGTGCGCCGCGTGGACGATTCCGTCCAGTTCTTCAACGTGTCGCCCTCCGTCACGGCGACCTATGAGCTGACGAACGACCTTCTCGTCTTCGCGTCCTGGTCGCAAGGGTTCCGCTCCGGCGGCCTCAACCAGACGGAGGGGCTCGACAGCACGGGCGGCCCGTCCGTCCCCCGCGAATATGCCGAGGAGCTCGCCAACGGGTATGAGCTGGGCTTCAAGGGCAGCCTCGGCACCGACGCCCGGGTGGACTGGGCGCTGAACTTCTACAGGGTCGAGTACAACAACTTCCTCGACGCCTTCACCGTCGTCGAGGACGATCCGGATGGAGACGGCACCACCTTCGCGACCTCCGTCGCCGGCATCGGCGATGCCTATGCGCAAGGTGTCGAACTCGACCTGCGCGGCCGGGTGAGCGATCCCTTCAGCCTGGGCGGGGGGCTCTCCTGGAGCGGCGGCGTCGCCTTCGCCGAATCGAGGATCACCAAGTCCGACTTCGACCCGGCCATAGAGGGCACGCAGCTCAACCAGACCAATACATGGACCTGGAACGGCAACTTCACCTATCGCCGCCCGATGCCCTTCCTCGAGAACACCGGCCTTGGCCTGTTCGCCGGGACGAATTTCAAATGGCTCGTCGACACGGATTCCTCGACGACGCGCGAGCGGGACGACCGGAAGAACTGGAACCTCCGCTTCGGGGTCGAGGGCGAGAACCACGGGCATGACTGGCAGCTCACCGCCTTCTGGGACAACTGGCTCGATGTCGACTATCAGCGCAACCGTCCCGGCACCGGCACGGCCACTGCGCCCTACCGCTACCGGCCGGACCTGCAGCCGACCAATTTCGGCCTCCGCCTGACGATCGCAGGCGGCGACCGCTAAGGTCCGATCTCCTCCCCCGGACCTGACTGCCGCCCCCGCGCCGCGTACCGGCGCGGGGGCGGATCTTTTCTCCTGCGCAATTGTCGCTATATCTGCGCATTCCCTGGCGGCTGAGCAGGACGCGGACATCATGGACATCGACCCCTCCCGACAGGCCCGGGCCGTTCAGGCCGTCATCGCCATGGGGGCGGCCTGCGCGGCGCGGGGCTGGACGCCGGCGACGGCGGGCAACTTCTCGGCCCGCATCGATGCGCACGCCGTCGCCATCACGCGCACGGGCACCGACAAGGGCACCCTCTCGCCGGCCGAAGTGCTGAGCCTGCCGCTCGCCGAGCCGCCCCCGCGCGAGGCCTCGGCCGAGGCGCCCGTGCACTGGGCGCTCTACCGCCACCACCGCGACATCGGCGCGGTCGTCCATGTCCACGCGCCCGCCGTTTCGGTCCTCTCGCGGCTCGAGGAGGGGCAGGGGGCGCTGCGCCTTGCGGGCTGGGAGCTTCTCAAGGCGATCGAGGGCGTGACGACGCACGACACCGTGCTCGACGTGCCCCTTTATCCCAACACGCAGGACATGGTTAGCTTCGCCGAGAGGCTGCGGCCCGCGCCGGGCGTGCCGGCCGTGGTGCTGTCGGGCCATGGCATGTATGCCTGGGGCCGAAGCCCCGAGAGCGCCCTGCGCCATGCCGAGGCGCTGGAGCATCTCTTCTCGCTCGAACTCGAAAGGAGGCGCTGCCGATGATGACCGAGCTGACCGTGTTCGCGTGCGGCACAGGCCGCGCCATCGAGGGTCCCATCACCGCCGAGACGGCGATCCGCGCGGCCCTCGCCCCGCTCGGTGTCCGCTTCGAACGCTGGCCGACGCGCCCGCTCGCCGAGGGGGCGAGCCCCGAGGACGTGTTCGTGGCCTATGCGGCCGAGATCGGGCGGCTGAAGCGCGAGGGCGGCTATCAGAGCGCGGACGTCGTCCGCCTGACGCCGCAGGCGCCCGATCTCGAGGCGCTGCGCGCGAAATTCCTCGACGAGCACGCCCATGCCGAGGACGAGGTGCGCTTCTTCGTCGAGGGGTCCGGCGCCTTCTATCTGCGGACGGAGGAAAAGGTGTTCCAGCTCGTCTGTGTCGCGGGCGATCTCATCTCCGTGCCGGCCGGTCAGCGCCACTGGTTCGACATGGGCGCCCGGCCGCACTTCGCCGCCGTGCGCCTCTTCACCAATCCGGACGGATGGGTGGCCCGGTTCACGGGCGATCCCATCGCCCGGCGCATTCCCCTCTATGAGCGCGCGGCATGAAGGCGATCCTTCTCGACATAGAAGGGACGACCACGGACAAGCGCTTCGTGACCGAAACGCTGTTTCCCTACGCCCGTGAGCGCATCGGGTCCTTCGTCATCGCGAACGAGGATGATGCGGCGGTCTCGCGCGCGATCAATCTCGTGCGTGGCGCCATGGCTGATCCCACCGCGCCCGTCGAGGCCGTGGCGCGGGAGCTCGAGCTCTGGATCGATGCCGACCGCAAGGAAGAGCCTCTCAAGATGCTGCAGGGAATGATCTGGGAGGAGGGTTACCGCGACGGTACGCTCCGCTCGCATGTCTATGCGGACGTGCCGGAGGCGCTTGCGCGCTGGAAGGCGGCGGGGCTTCGGCTCGCGATCTTCTCCTCGGGCTCCATCGCCGCGCAGAAGCTCCTCTTCGCCCATACCGAGGCCGGCGATCTTACGCGGAGCCTCGATGCCTATTTCGACCTCACCACGGGGTCCAAGCGCGAGGCCGCGTCCTATGAGGCGATCGCCGGGGCGCTGGGCCTGCCGCCGGAGGAGATCCGTTTCTACACGGACGTTCCCGCCGAGCTCGAGGCGGCGCGGGAGGCGGGGCTCGAGGCCGTGCTCGTCGAGCGGGACGGGCCGATCGACGTGCCCGGCACCTGGCGCCAGATCGGCAATTTCACCGGGGAACGCCCGTGAAGACGGTGAACGGACTCTATGCGTCGATGGGCACGACCATCTTCTCGGTCATGACCCGGCTCGCGCTCGACCACGACGCCATCAATCTCGGCCAGGGCATGCCCGAGGAGGAGGGCCCGCGCGAGATCGTCGAGGAGGCCGCCCGCCATCTCGCCCTCGGCCGCAACCAGTATCCGCCCATGACGGGACTGCCCGAGCTTCGCGCGGCCATCGCCGCGCACGAGGCGCGGCACTGGAACCTCGTCCATGATCCGGCCACGGAGGTCGTGGTCACCTCGGGCGCCACCGAAGCGCTGGCAGCCGCGATCCTCGCGCTCGTCGAGACCGGTGACGAGGTGATCGTGTTCGAGCCGCTCTACGACGCCTACACGCCGCTGATCGAGCGCGCGGGCGGGCGTGCGGTCCCTGTGCGTCTCGCCCCGCCCGACTGGGCGCTCGACATCGGTGCCGTCCGCCGGGCGCTCAGCCCAAGGACGAAAGCGATCCTCCTCAACGACCCGATGAATCCGGCCGCCAAGGTCTTCGCGCCGGACGAGCTCGCGGCGCTCGCCGATCTCGTGCAGGAGGCCGATCTCTATGTGATCCTCGATGCCGTGTACGAACATCTCGCCTTCACGGGCACGCCCTTCACGCCCATCGCCGCGCTTCCGGGGATGGCGGACCGCACGGTCAAGATCGGCTCGGCGGGCAAGATCTTCTCGCTCACCGGCTGGAAGGTCGGCTGGATGACGGGGCCGGCGGCGCTCATGGGTCCGCTCGCGCGGGCGCACCAGTTCCTCACCTTCACGACACCGCCCAACCTTCAGGCGGCGGTGGCCTTCGGGCTGGACCGGTGCGAGGGCTGGATCACGGGCCTTGCGGGCGAGATGGAGGCGCGGCGCGACCGGCTGGCGGCCGGCCTGTCCGCGGCGGGCATGGCGGTGCTGCCCTCCGAGGGCACCTATTTTCTCAATGTCCGCCTCACGGGCACGCCGCATGCCGGGCGGGATGCCGCCTATTGCGAGGCGATCACGCGCGAGCGGCGCGTGGCGGCCATTCCGCTCAGCGCCTTCTATGTGGGCGCGCCAGAACGCGACGTGGTGCGCTTCTGCTTCGCCAAGCGGATGGAGAGCCTCGACGAGGCCGTCCGCCGGCTGACGGCCTGAGGGTCACGGCGCGAGGTCGAAGGCGAGGAGCACGGTCCGCTGGAGCGGACTGAAATTGTCGTCCGAGACGATGAGGAGGCGCGTGCCGTCCGGTCCGGCGATGGCATCGAGCCCCTCCATGTTGTCGATCGACGCCCGCGCATCGAGGGTGAGGAGGATCTCGCCCTCCCAGTTCCGCCCGGCCGTCCGCTCGCCGGCGGCGATCGCCCGCAACTGCAGGCCGGGACCGCTCAGCGGCGCAAAGCTGCGTTCGAGCACGAAGAGCGTCCCGTCGGGGCCGAGCGCCGCATCCGTGACGTCGAACTCGCCGATGCGCGAGAGCGTGAGGAGGCCGCCCTCCGGGGCCTCGTCCGTCCGTGGGCCGATCGGCGCGCCCATGTGCCGGCCCTCCGCATCGAGACGGTGTTCGGCAAGGCCTGTGAGCCCCATCTCCGGCAGGTGCACCAGCGCCTCGAGCCCCTGATTGTCGGCGAGCGGCATGAGACGCGCGGGCGCGGCAAGGCTCTCGGCGGGCGGGAGTACGCCTCCCGCGGGGTCGGCAAGGATGGCGACGCGGTGAAACCGCTCGAAGCCGATGGCGATCCTGCCGTCGGGCAGGATCTCGAGCGCCTCCGCGTCGGCCGAGGGACCGTAGAGCGCCTTGCCGCCGGGGCCGGAGAGAGGCGCGATGGCGAGATCATCCGCCCCCGTCAGAGTGCCGGCCGCGTCATAGGCGAGCGTGAGGCGGATCAGCGTGCCGCGATCGGATACGGCGAGTGCCGTTCTGCCGTCGGCCGAGACGCGCAGGCCCGACAGGCCGCCAAAGCGCGCGTCGGGCGAGGCGAGGGTGATCCCGCCCCGGAAGATCAGCCGGCCGAAGCGTGTCTCCTCCGGATTGCGGACATCGAGGGGGAGGGGGCGG
>JACAEB010000195.1 GCA_013389075.1 Alphaproteobacteria bacterium | reverse complement strand
CGCCGGGCCAAACCTTTTCCATCGGCGCGCCATACCTGGTGGCGACCGTCAAAGGCACCAAGTTCGACGTGAGCACGTCCAGCGAGCCCAGCTCGCCGTGCCCGTTCCCGCTCCCAAGCCCGCCCAGGCTCCCGTCCTGGCGGCCCCGGTCCGCCAGACCGCCAGCCTGCCGGCGGCCGGCGCGGCCGCCCGGCCCGTCCTGCCCGTGCCGCCGGGCCTCTATGTCGTGGTCATCGACCCCGGCCATGGCGGCAATGACCCCGGAGCAGTCAGCGAGTCCGGCACGCGGGAGAAGGAAGTCGTCTTCAAGATGGCCAAGGCGCTGAAGAGCGCCCTCGAGACGAGCGGCCGCTACACCGTCCATCTGACCCGCACCGACGACCGGTTCATCGAGCTGTCCCGCCGCGTCCAGATGGCGCGCGATCTCGATGCCGACCTCTTCATCTCGCTGCACGCCGACATTCTCGACGGCGTGAAGGTGCAGGGCGCCTCGATCTACACGCTCTCGGAGAAGGCCTCCGACCGCGAGGCCGCCCGGCTGGCGCGCAAGGAGAACGCCGTCGACCTCCTGCCCGGCGTCGACATCGAGTCCGAGAGCCAGGACGTGATCTCGATCCTCGTCGACCTCACCCAGCGCGACACCAAGAACAATTCGGTCCGCTTCGCCCGCGCGCTGCTGCCCGAGTTCGAGGCGCGGAGCATCGACCTCGTGAACAACACCCACAGGTTCGGCCCCTTCCGGGTGCTCACCGCCCCGGACGTGCCGTCCGTCCTGATCGAGCTCGGCTTCCTGTCGAGCAAGGGCGACGAGAAGAACCTCCTCGACGAGGGCTGGCGCACGCGCATGGCCGATGCCATCCGCGCGGGCGTCGACACCTATTTCTCCTCGCGGACGGCCTTCGCGGTTCCGCTCGAATAGGCGCCGTCATCGCTTGGCCACATTGCCTCGCTAGGCCTCTTGCTCTAACCAGGACGGCGTCGGCAGCAGGGGCGGGGCAGGGGGTGATCCACCGGGCCCGGCAGGCACGGGCCGGCCATTCATCGGCAGCTTTCGACGGCACCAGTGGCACGGGGACCGGGTAGGCACATGATCTGGCGGATCGCCATCATCTTCGCGGCAGTGCTTTTCGTGGGGGCGCTCGGCGCCGGAGCGTTGGGCGTCGCCTATGTCGCCAAGCTCGACAGCGAGCTTCCCAATTACGACCGGCTGCGCTCCTACGCGCCGCCCGTCACGACGCGCATCCATGCGGGCGACGGCACGCTGATCCGCGAATATGCCCGCGAGCTGCGCCTCTTCGTGCCGATCGAGGCGGTGCCGGACCATGTCAAGGAGGCGTTCCTCTCCGCCGAGGACCGGAACTTCTACGAGCACCCCGGCATCGACTACATGGGCGTCGTGCGGGCGGCGATGTCGAACGTCTCGAACTATCTCAACGACCGCCGCCTCGAGGGCGCCTCGACCATCACCCAACAGGTCGCCAAGAACTTCCTTCTCTCGAGCGAGGTGAAGCTCGAGCGCAAGCTCAAGGAAGCCCTCCTCGCCTTCAAGATCGAGAAGGCCTTCACCAAGGACCAGATCCTCGAGCTCTATCTCAACGAGATCTATCTGGGCTGGCGCGCCTACGGCGTCGCCGCCGCCGCGCTCGCCTATTTCGACAAGTCGCTGGACGAGCTGACCATCGCCGAGGCCGCCTATCTCGCCGCCATGCCCAAGGCGCCCAACAATTACCGTCCGTCCACGCCCGAAACGCGCGAACGCGGCATCGAGCGGCGGAACTGGGTGGTCGCCCGCATGCAGGAAAACGGCTTCATCACGCAGGCGGAGATGCAGGCCGCCCTGGCCGAGCCGCTCGTGGTGACCGAGCGGCCGACCACGGCCTTCGCCGTCGAATATGAATATTTCGCCGAGGAGGTCCGCCGCCAGATCGCCGAGCGCTTCGGCGCGGACAGCCTCTACGATGGCGGGCTCTCGGTGCGGACCACGCTCGACACGCGCCTGCAGGCGGCCGCGCTCGACGCGCTGCGCAAGGGCCTCGTCGACTATGATCGCCGGCATGGCTGGCGCGGCCCCGTTACCACCATCGAGCTCGGCGAGGGCTATCTCGACCGTCTGAGCAAGGTGCCTTTCCTGCAGGACCTCACGCCCTGGGAGCTCGCCGTCGTGGTCGCGGTCGACGACGCGGACGGACGGGTGCGGATCGTGCTGCGCGACTCCGGCGCCGAGAGCACCATTCCCTTCGCGGAGATGAGCTGGGCGCGGGCCTGGCGGGAGGGGCAGAGCCTCGGGCCGCAGATCAGCAAGCCGAGCGAGGTGCTGAAGGCGGGCGACGTCGTCCTCGTCGAACGGGCGAAGGACGAGGCGGGCGCGGCGCTCGATCATTTCGCGCTGCGCCAGCTTCCCGCCGTCAACGGCGCCCTCGTCGCGATGGACCCGCATACGGGCCGCGTGCTCGCCATGGTGGGGGGCTTCAGCTTCTATGCGAGCGAGTACAACCGCGCCATGCAGGCGCGCCGCCAGCCCGGCTCGGCCTTCAAGCCCTTCGTCTATGCCGCCGCGCTCGAACGCGGCTACACGCCCTCGAGCATCGTGCTCGATGCGCCCTTCGTGATCGATCAGGGCAATGACGAAGGCCTCTGGAAGCCGAAGAACTATTCGGACGGTTTCTACGGGCCCTCGACGCTGCGGCTCGGCATCGAGAAATCGCGGAACCTCATGACCGTGCGCCTCGCCCAGGACATCGGCATGGAGGCCGTCTCGGGCATTGCGAGCCGCTTCCACATCATCGACGACATGGAGCCCGTGCTCGCCATGGCGCTGGGCGCGGGCGAGACCACGCTCATGCGCATGGTCGCGGCCTATTCCATGATGGTGAATGGCGGGCACGAGATCACGCCCACCCTGCTTGACCGCGTGCAGGACCGGACGGGCGGCACGATCTACCGCAACGATCAGCGCGAATGCGAGGGCTGCCGCAATATCGGCTGGGCCTCCCAGGAGGAGCCGCTCCTGCCCGATCCCCGCGCCCGCGTCATCGACGAGCGCACGGCCTATCAGATCGTCTCCATGCTCGAGGGCGTCGTCCAGCGCGGCACCGCGACCTCCGTGCGCGACGTGGGCAAGCCGCTCGCCGGCAAGACCGGCACGACCAACGACTCGCACGATGCCTGGTTCATCGGCTTTGCCCCCGACCTCGCGGTCGGCATCTATGTGGGGTTCGACCAGCCGCGCTCGCTCGGGCGGGGCGAGACGGGCGGGGGGGTCGCCGCGCCCATCTTCCGCGACTTCATGATGGTCGCGCTCGAGGACCGGCCCGCGACGCCCTTCCGGATCCCGCCCGGCATCCGCCTCGTGCGCGTGAGCGCCAAGACCGGCCTTCCCGGCGGCGAGGGGCCCGTCATCCTCGAGGCCTTCAAGGCGGGCTCCGAGCCGCGCAAGTCCGACCGTCCGGGCGGCGAGGCGGGCTATGTGGACCCCGAGACGGGGGCCTATGTCGACCCCGCTTCCGGCCGGGCCGTCAGCTCGGGCACCGGCGGGCTCTACTAGACCACCCGCGGTCCCGCGGGCTTTACGGCTCCGCGCGGCCTGCCTATCCTGCCTCCCGCGCGAGGAGCGATCCTCCCCCGCGCCGAACCCTCCCGCCGCACGAGAAGGAGCGCCCGGCATGCGTGCCGAAACCCAGGCGATCATCGACGAAATCCGCGAGTCCCTCTCCCTGCTGCGGAGGCATCTTTGACTGGGATCGGGCCGTCAGACGTCTTGGTGAGCTGAACCGCAAGGCCGAGGACCCCGGGCTCTGGAACGATCCGGAGGCGGCGCAGAAGATCCTGCGCGAGCGGACCCGTCTCGACACCGCCATTTCCGGAACCCAGGAGATCGAAAATCAGCTGACGGACAATGTCGGCCTGATCGAGATGGGCGAGGAGGAGGACGAGCCCGAGATCGTGGCCGATGCCGAAGGAAAGCTCGCCGCCCTGCGTGACCTTGCGCTCAAGCGCCAGCTCGAGGCGATGCTCTCGGGCGAGGCCGACATGAACGATTCCTATGTCGAGATCCACGCCGGCGCCGGCGGCACGGAGAGCCAGGACTGGGCCTCCATGCTCACGCGCATGTACATGCGCTGGGCGGAGGATCACGGCATGAAGGTCGAGCTGATCCAGGAGAGCCCCGGCGAAGAGGCGGGCCTCAAATCGGCGACGCTGCTGGTCAAGGGGCCCTTCGCCTATGGCTGGCTCAAGACCGAGAGCGGGGTCCACCGGCTCGTGCGCATCTCGCCCTTCGATTCGAACGCGCGGCGGCACACCTCCTTTGCGAGCGTGGGCGCCTTTCCGCTGATCGACGAGGAGATCGAGATCGAGATCCCCGAAAAGGATGTCCGCGTCGACACCTACCGGGCGAGCGGGGCGGGCGGCCAGCACGTCAACACGACCGACAGCGCGGTGCGCATCACGCACATTCCGACCGGCATCGTCGTGCAGTGCCAGAACGAGCGATCGCAGCACAAGAACCGGGCCACCGCCTGGAACATGCTCCGTGCCCGTCTCTACGAGCACGAGCTGCAGAAGCGCGAGGAAGAGGCCAACGCCACCAAGGGCGCCAAGACGGCGATCGGCTGGGGCCACCAGATCAGGTCCTATGTCCTCCAGCCCTATCAGCTCGTGAAGGACCTGCGCACCGGCGTCGAGAGCACCAATCCGGCCGGCGTGCTCGACGGCGCGCTCGACCCCTTCATGGAAGCGGCCCTCGCCGCGCGCGTGGGCGCGTCCAATCCCGAGCCTGTCGAGGACGTGGAGTAGGGGCCCTCACCCGAAAGTCCGACGGCGGACTTTCGGCCTCTTCCAAGGGAGAGGCGCAGGAAGGCGGACGGAACCGAATGATCTTCTCCCCTCTCCCGCAGGGAGAGGGGCCGGGGGTGAGGGCCTTCGGAGCGCGCGCCCCTCAGGGCGTGAGCACGACCCGTCCGGTGACGCGCCCCGCGCGCAGATCGTCGAGCGTCCGGCTCGCCGCGGCGAGGGGGCGCTTCTCGATGGGGATGGGGCGGATCGACCCCGCGCGGACGAGGGCCATCATCTCCTCGCCCTCGGAGAGCGAGCCCGTATAGGAGCCGATGAGCGCCATCTGCCGCATGGGGAAGGAGGGGATCGGCGCCGAGAAGGCCCCCCCGAAGAGGCCCACGATGACGACGCGCCCACCGCGCCGGATGACCTTCGTCGCGAAGGCGAGGCTCGCCTCCGAGCCGACGAAATCCACCACCACGGCCACCCCGTCGCCCGTATCGGCCTTGATGCGGTCGGCGGCGTCGGCCTCGCGGCTGTTGTAGCTCGCGGTGGCGCCGGCCGAGCGGGCGGCGGAGAGGCGGCCCTCGTCGATGTCGGCGGCGAGCGGGCGTACCCCCGTCACCGCCTGCGCGAACTGGACGCCCATCATGCCGACCCCGCCCACCCCGAGGATGAGGAGCGGGTCCTGAGGCCCGAGGGCCCCGACTTTCTTGAGCGCCGTATAGGCGGTGACGCCGGAGCACATATAGGTGGCGGCGAGGGCGGGCTCGGTCTTGCCGTAGTCGAGCAGATATTTCGGGTGCGGAACGAGCACATGGGTCGCATAGCCTCCCGCGACCCCGGAGGAGCAGCCGAGCTGGCGGGGCTTGGCGCACAGGTGTTCGGTGCCGCGCAGGCAGGCGGGGCAGGCGCCGCATCCGATCCACGGGAAGACGGCGAAGCGCTGGCCCACTGTCACGCCCTTCGCGTCGGGGCCGAGCGCCACCACCTCGCCCTCGATCTCGTGGCCGAGCGTGTGCGGCAGCTTCAGCGTGCGCGAGAGGTCGAGCTGCTTGCCCTCGCCCATGTCGAAATGGCCGTCATGGAGGTGAACGTCGGAGTGGCAGACCCCGCAATGATGCACCTTCACGACGACCTCGGTCCCCCGCGGCTCGGGCGTCGGGCTCTCGATGTCGGCGAGCGGCTTGCCGAAGGCGGTGACGGCTTGGCTGTGCATGGCGTCTCTCCCCGTGTGCGGGCCCGCGCCTCCGCGCGAGGATCCCGGATCATCATGGGCCGGGCGGGGGCGGCGCTCAACCATCGCCCGGAAGGAGGCATGCGGCGAGCGCAAGAAAGCCCGCCGGGTCCACGCGTTCGGCCCGCTCCTGCGGCGGGATGCCCGTCCGCGCGAGCACGGGCTCGGGCTCGGGGAAGACGGCCCGCAGGCTCGAGCGCAGCATCTTCCGGCGCTGGCCGAAGGCCGCGGCCGTCACCCGTTCGAGCGCGCCGAGACGGGCGCCCGAAGGGGCCTCGGCGCGGGGGGTGAGGCGGACGATGCTCGACATCACCTTCGGCGGCGGCGTGAAGGCGCGGGGCGGCACGTCGAACAGGCGCACGGCCTTCGCCCGCACCGCCGTGATCACGCTGAGCCGACCGTAGTCGGACGTTCCGGGGGCGGCGCAGAGGCGCAGCGCCACTTCCTTCTGGACCATGACCGTGAGGCTCGCCCACCAGGGCGGCCAGGGTTCGGCCTTCAGCCATTTGAGAAGGAGGGGCGTGCCGACATTGTAGGGCAGGTTGGCGACGAGGGCGGCGCGCCCCGCGCCGTCACCGATCGCCATGCCGCTCTCCGCGAGCGCAAGCGTCTCGTCGACGGCGAGCGCGTCGGCCTCAAGAAGCCGCACCCGTCCCTCCGCCGCCTCCGCGAGCGCGGTGAGCACGGGCAGGCAGCGCGGGTCCTTCTCGATCGCGAGCACGGGACCGTCCGTCTCGAGAAGAAGGGCGCGGGTGAGCCCGCCGGGCCCCGGGCCGATCTCGATCACCGGCATCCCGCGCGGCACGTCGGCCGCCCGGGCGATGCGGCGGGTGAGATTGAGGTCGAGCAGGAAGTGCTGGCCGAGCCCCTTGCGGGCCCCGAGCCCGGCCTCGGCGATCACCTCGCGCAAGGGCGGCAGGGCCTCAACCGCGCGCATGGCCGGCCGTGATCGTGCGGGTACGGACGATGGCGCGGGCGAGGGCGATCGCGGCTTCGAAGGGCTCCGGGCGCGCAAGGCCCCGTCCGGCGATGTCGAAGGCCGTGCCGTGATCGGGCGAGGTGCGCACGAAGGGAAGCCCGAGCGTGAGGTTGACGGTCCGGTCGAAGTCGAGCGTCTTCACCGGTATCAGGGCCTGATCGTGGAGAGGCAGGAGCGCGGCGTCGTAGCGGGCGCGGGCGGCCTCGTGGAAGAGGCTGTCGGCGGCGAGCGGCCCCTCGATCGCGATCCCCTCGGCGCGCAGTCTGGCGACGGCGGGGGCGAGGACGGTGACCTCCTCGGTGCCGATGCGGCCGGCCTCGCCCGCATGGGGGTTGAGCCCGCCGAGCGCGAGGCGGGGCCGGGCGATGCCGAAATCGCGCGCGAGCGCCGCCGCGACGATGCGCGCCGTGCGCAGCACGAGCGCCTCGTCGAGGAGGGCGGGCACCGCGTGCAGCGGGACATGGATGGTGATCGGCACGGTGCGCAGGCGCGGGCCGGCCAGCATCATCACCGGATGGGGCGCGGGATCAAGACCCCAGAGCCGCCCCGCGAGATGGGCCAGAAACTCCGTATGCCCCGGAAAGCCGAAGCCGCCCTCGGCGAGCACGGATTTGGCGATCGGCCCCGTCGCCAGGGCGTCCACCGTGCCGGCCCGGAGCGCCAGCACGGCGGCCTCGATGGCGGCGATGATGGCGGGCGCGTTGCGCGCATCG
>JACAEB010000161.1 GCA_013389075.1 Alphaproteobacteria bacterium | reverse complement strand
GGAGAGGGGAGACTGCGGCGGACAGCCCGCACGAGAGGGGCCGGACCGCTCCGCATCTTCCGCTTTGAAATGCCGGCCGCCGGCGCCATCTTTCCCGGGCGACAGGCGAGGTACGGATGGCCGAGGAAAACAGGTTTTCGGGGCGGATGAAGCGCTATGTGCGCGTCGGGACAGGCGTTGGCGGCTTCGCCGCGCGCATGGCCGGCGAGCGGCTCTTCGGGCGCTCCCATGACGCGCGGATCGGGGCCGCCGAGCTCGCCGCGGCGCTCGGCGGGCTCAAGGGGCCCATCATGAAGGTCGCGCAGATCCTCGCGACCGTGCCCGATCTCGTCCCGCCCGAATATGCCGAGGAATTCGCCAAGCTCCAGACCAACGCGCCGCCCATGGGCCCCGCCTTCGTCCGCCGCCGGATGGCCGCCGAACTCGGGCCGGACTGGGCGGGCCGCTTCGGCAGCTTCGAGCGCGAGGCCGCGGCCGCTGCCTCCCTCGGGCAGGTGCACCGCGCGCGCAGTCTCGCGGGCGAGCCGCTCGCGGTGAAGCTCCAGTATCCGGACATGCAGTCGGCGGTCGAGGCCGATCTCAGCCAGCTCGAGCTGATCTTCTCGCTCTACCGGCGCTTCGACAGCGCCATCGAGCCCTCCGAGATCGGCGCCGAGCTCGGCTTCCGCCTGCGCGAGGAGCTCGACTATGTGCGCGAGGCCGCGCATATCCGCCTCTATCGCGAAGCGCTCGCCGATTTTCCGGAGATCCATGTGCCGGAGGTGGTGGAGGCGCTCTCGACCCGGCGGCTCCTCACCATGAGCTGGGAAGAGGGGACGCGCCTTCTCGAGCACAAGGCCGACCCGCTCGCGCACCGCAACGCCATCGCCCGCTCGCTCTTCCGGGCCTGGTGGGTGCCCTTCGCCCGGCTCGGCGTCATCCACGGCGATCCGCATCTGGGCAACTACACCATTCGTGATGCCGGGCGCGGCGAGATCAATCTCCTCGATTATGGGTGCATACGGATCTTCCCCGTGCGCTTCGTGCAGGGGGTGATCGATCTCTATACGGCGCTCAAGACGGGCGACGAGGCGCTGGCCGTCCACGCCTACGAGACCTGGGGGTTCCGCAACCTCAAGCGGGAGGTGCGCGAGGCGCTCACCATCTGGGCGCGGTTCATCTACGGGCCGCTGCTCGACGACCGGGTGCGGACCATCGCCGATGCGGTCACGCCCGCCGAATACGGGCGGCGCGAGGCCTTCGAGGTGCATCGCGAGCTGCGCGCCCATGGGCCCGTGACCCCGCCGCGCGAATTCGTCTTCATGGACCGGGCGGCCATCGGGCTCGGCGCGGTGTTCCTGCATCTGGGGGCCGAGATCAACTTCCACCGGCTCTTCGAGGAGGCCCTCGAGGCCTATGACGGGGCGGGGATGGGGGCGCGGCAGGACGCCGCCTTCGCGCGCGCGGGTCTTGCCGTGCCCGAGGATGTGGCGCGCGCCTTCGCCTCCGCCTGAGGCCCTCGCCCGCGGCGCCGCCCGGCCGAATTGCCCGCTTTTCCAGCCACTTGCCGGGCACCTCTCATCTGATATAGTCCGCCGCGTTTTCGGGAGGGGGTCTGCCGTTCGGTGGGGCCCGTCGAATCGTGTCACCCGTTTAGCCGCGGGCCGCAGGGCCGGCCGGACCGCTCGCCCGGGCGGACGGGCGGGGCGGCGAGGTCCCCGCCCCCGGGCGGGCTCGGCCCGCCGCGACAGGGCGCGGGCCGGATGGGTTCTCTAGCTGGGTCAACCAATGTCTGGATCAATGGTCGATAGCATGGCAGACAGCAAGCATTACAAGGGCAGCCGCGTGGAGCTGGAGGAGCAGTCTCACACCTACGCCTCCTTCATGCGCCTGTTCTGGATCGGCGCATTGGTGTTCGTGGCCTCCGTGTTCGGCCTCGTCGCGGTGCTCGTCTGGCACTGGCCGGTTCTGGGGGCCATCGTGGCCTTCTGCTCGGCCGTGGTGGCGCTGGGCGCCTTCTTCCGTATCGAGACGCTCGCCATCTTCTGGGGAACGCTGCTTACGGCCGGCCACATCATCGTCGGCTGGCTCGTTCTGGTCTTCACCTCGATGATGCACGGCTAGCGCCGGGTCCGCGTTCCTCTGCCGCCTGCGCCGGTCGGCCGGGGCAGGGCCTCCCTCACGCGCCTCCTCCAAAGACGAGCAAGGACAGCAAGATGAAAGTCGCCATTCCCAGGGAGCGCCGCGAGGGCGAGACCCGTGTCGCCGCCTCCATCGACACGGTGAAGAAGCTGACCGCCCTCGGCCTCGACGTCGTCGTCGAGAAGGGCGCGGGGGCCGGGGCCTCGATCCCCGATGCCGCCTACAAGGACGCCGGCGCCACGATCGCCAAGACCGCCGAGGACGCGCTGAAGGGCGCCGATGTCATCCTCAAGGTGCGGGCGCCCCTCGTCGAGGAAGTCCCGCTGATGAAGTCGGGGGCGGTGCTCGTCGCCATCATGAACCCCTATCGCGAGGCCGCCGTGCTCGTCGCCTGCGCGGCCCAGGGCGTCGACAGCTTCGCCATGGAGCTGATGCCGCGCATCACCCGCGCCCAGACAATGGACATTCTCTCGAGCCAGGCGAACCTCGCCGGCTACAAGGCGGTGATCGACGCCGCGGCGACCTTCACCCGCGCCATGCCGATGATGATGACGGCGGCCGGCACCATCGCGCCCGCCAAGGTCTTCGTGATGGGCGCGGGCGTCGCCGGGCTGCAGGCGATCGCCACCGCCCGCCGGCTCGGCTCGGTGGTGAGCGCGACCGACGTGCGCCCCGCCGCCAAGGAGCAGGTCGAGAGCCTCGGGGCGAGCTTCGTCATGGTCGAGAGCGAAGAGACCAAGGCGGCCGAGACCTCCGGCGGCTACGCCCGCGAGATGAGCGAGGACTACAAGCGCAAGCAGGCCGAACTCATCTCCGAGACCATCCGCAAGCAGGACATCGTCATCTGCACCGCGCTCATTCCGGGCCGGCCCGCGCCGCTCCTCGTCAGCGAGGCGCATGTGAAATCGATGAAGCCGGGTTCGGTCATCGTCGACCTCGCGGTTGAGCAGGGCGGCAACTGCGCGCTCTCCGAGCCGGGCAAGGTCGTTGATGTCGGCGGGGTCACCATCATCGGCCATCTCAACATGCCGGGCCGCATCGCCGTCGACGCGTCCAACCTCTATGCCAGGAACCTCTTCAACTTCCTGTCGACGCTGATCGACAAGGAGACGAAGGCGCTGAAGATCGATTGGGCCGACGAGCTCGTGACCGCGACCAATCTGACGCGGGGCGGGGCGATCGTGCATCCGCAATTCCAGCCGGCGGCGACGCCGGCCACGGCCGACACGTCCGCCGGTACCGGGGCGGGCTCTGGCGAAGGAGAGGGCAGGTAATGGCATCCGAAAGCGGACAGTTCGGCATCGAGGACAAGAGCGAGCTCATCGACAAGGCGCTTTACGACATTCGCCAGATCCTCGAGGTGGCGGTCGATCAGGCCGCGGCGAGCGCGGTCGACGTGCACGGGGTCGACCCCACCATCTTCGGCCTCGGGATCTTCATCCTCGCCATCTTCGTGGGCTACTACGTGGTGTGGTCGGTGACGCCCGCGCTCCACACCCCGCTGATGTCGGTGACCAACGCCATTTCGTCCGTGATCGTCGTGGGTGCCCTCCTCGCGGTCGGCACCTCGCTCGATGTGGGCAACCCGATCTCGATCGTGTTCGGGGGGCTCGCGCTGATCATGGCGTCGGTGAACATCTTCGGCGGCTTCCTGGTCACCCAGCGCATGCTGTCCATGTACAAGAAGAAGAGCTGAGGGGCGGGCCGTGGACAATCTCTCGATCCTTCTCTACCTCGCCGCCGGCGTCCTGTTCATCCTCGCGCTGAGGGGTCTTTCCTCTCCGGCCACCTCGCGCCAGGGCAACATGTACGGCATGGTCGGCATGGCGGTCGCCGTGGCCGCGACCCTTCTGTTCGGGGGCGGACATTTCGGTGTCCTGCAGCTCCTGATCATCCTCGTCTGCGTGGGGATCGGCGGCGGCATCGGCGCCTATATCGCGCGCAAGGTGCCGATGACGGCGATGCCGCAGCTGGTCGCGGCCTTCCACAGCCTCGTCGGCCTCGCCGCGGTGTTCGTGGCGCTCGCCGCGCTCTATTCGCCGAGCGCCTTCGGCATCGGTGTCCTCGGCGAGATCAAGCCCCTGAGCCGGCTCGAAATGTCGCTCGGGGTCGCGATCGGCGCCATCACCTTCTCGGGCTCGGTCATCGCCTTCCTCAAGCTCGACGGGCGCATGTCGGGCAAGCCGATCCTGCTGCCGATGCGGCACCAGATCAACATCGCGCTGGCGGCGGCCATCGCCATCCTGATCTTCGTCTTCGTCACCTCCGAGGCCCATTGGGCCTTCCTGGCGCTGACGGTTCTCGCCTTCATCATCGGCTTCCTGATCATCGTGCCGATCGGCGGCGCCGACATGCCGGTGGTCGTGTCGATGCTCAATTCCTATTCGGGATGGGCGGCGGCCGGCATCGGCTTCACGCTGCACAATGTGGCGCTGATCATCACCGGGGCGCTCGTGGGCTCGTCGGGCGCGATCCTCTCCTACATCATGTGCAAGGGGATGAACCGCTCGTTCATCTCGGTGATCCTCGGGGGCTTCGGCGGCGAGACCGCGGGTCCGGCGGGCGGGGCGGCGGAGACGCGGCCCGTCAAGCAGGGCTCGGCGGACGACGCGGCCTTCATCATGAAGAACTCGCGCTCGGTCATCATCGTGCCCGGCTACGGCATGGCCGTCGCCCAGGCCCAGCATGCGCTGCGCGAGATGGCCGACATGCTCAAGCACGAAGGCGTCAAGGTGTCCTACGCCATCCACCCCGTCGCGGGCCGGATGCCGGGCCACATGAACGTGCTCCTCGCCGAGGCGAACGTTCCCTATGACGAGGTGTTCGAGCTCGAGGACATCAACTCGGCCTTCCCGACGGCGGACGTCGCCTTCGTCATCGGCGCCAACGACGTGACCAACCCCGCCGCCAAGACCGATCCGGCGAGCCCCATCTTCGGCATGCCGATCCTCGATGTGGAGAAAGCGGGCACCGTGCTCTTCATCAAGCGCGGCATGGGCTCGGGCTATGCGGGCGTCGAGAACGAGCTGTTCTTCCGCGACAACACCATGATGCTCTTCGGCGACGCCAAGAAGATGGTCGAGGAGATCAACAAGGCGCTGGCGTGAGGCGGCGCGGGCGGAGCACCGGAATGCACGAGGGCCGCCCCGAGGGGCGGCCCTTTCGTTTCGGTCGGGATCGCGCGTCGTGGACTGAGGCCGTCCGCGCGGGCGTGTCCTGCCTCCTGTGACGCTCACGGGGCCGGCGCGGGCGGGGTGACGATGGCGCCGCCGGGCAGGGTGACGAAGGCCACTGTGCGGGCGAGCGCGGCGTTCTTGTGCACGATGGCGGCCTTGTAGCGCGGGTCCTGCACCATGGAGATCACCGCCTGCCGGCTCGGATAGAAGACGACGGTGATGACGTCCCAGTCGGTCACCTCGTCGCTCAGCGCGCCATGGGTGATGACCGGGCCGATCACCGGATTGGCGATCATCGACCTGACGCCATTGTCGGCGGTGACGCCGCGCATGGCGGCGCTGTAGCGGGCCTGGGCCTCCCGCCCGGTGCCGCCGAATTCGCTGCCCTCCGGATAGGCGGCCGTCTCGTTGAACTTGAGCAGGTTGACCATGTGGAACGGGCCCTCATGGTCCGACGAGACCAGCCAGGCGAGCGTCGCGTCATCGGGCGCGAAATCCGAGCTGCGCAGGATTTCGGCGAGGCGGGCGGGGTCGGTTTCCGCATCGGCCGCCATGGCCGGCGGGCCGGCCATGAGACAGAGAGAGAGAAGACAGGCTGCAAGACCGTGGCGACCCATGAGATCTGTTCCTCCTGACGGGGAGCGAGGCAGGCGGCGAGAAGCGCCTGCTGGCGCCACACCGCTCACGATGGTTGTCATGATGGTCGACCAGGCCGGGGTCGCGCAAGGGGGCTTGGCCCCGGCGGCCGGCCCTGGCCGGTGTCCCGGCCGGCGGTCGGGCTTCTCGACGTCAACGCCAAACAGCCCGCGCGGGGCTCGCCGGCAGGCTGTCGGAGCGATCTCTTGATGGAAGCAGAGACAGGGGGCGGCGAAGGCACGGGGGCCCGCCGCCCGGTCCTCACTTCGGCAGGAGGCCTTCACGCTGGGCGCGCTTGCGCGCCAGCTTGCGGGCTCTGCGAACGGCCTCGGCCTTTTCGCGGGCGCGCTTTTCGGACGGCTTCTCGTAATGCGAGCGAAGCTTCATCTCGCGGAACACGCCTTCGCGCTGCATCTTCTTCTTCAGCGCGCGCAGGGCCTGGTCCACATTGTTGTCCCGGACGACGATCTGAACGATGACGAGTCCTCCTCTGCGGATCGGGCTCCTGAGCGCCGCGCGCGTGTCCCGACCGACTTCCGACTGCCGCACGCGGCCGGCGTGCCGGCCCGTGCGCCCAAAGAGGCGCCTGTCTAGCAAAAGCGCCCCGGCCTGTCCATATTCCGCACCGCACCTTTCGGAGAGAGTCATGGCCATCCGCAAGATCGCCCGCATGGGCCATCCCGTTCTCGCCCGACCCGCATCGCCCATCGCCGATCCCACGGCGCCCGCCGTCGCGGCGCTGGTCGCCGACATGATCGAGACCATGGAGGATGCGGGCGGCACGGGGATCGCCGCGCCGCAGATCCACGAGCCCGTCCGCCTCGTCGTGTTCGAAGCGGGCGGGCCGCGCGCCGCGGGCCCCGACCCGCGCGGGGCCTGCCCGCGCACCGTGCTCGTCAATCCCGAGATCGAGATCCTCGGCGAGGCGATGGAGGAGGACTGGGAGGGCTGCCTGTCCGTGCCGGGCCTGCGCGGCCGGGTGCCGCGCTATCTCCATCTGCGCTATCGCGGGCTCGGCCTCGACGGCCGGCCGATCGAGCGCGAGGCGGTGGGCTTTCACGCGCGCGTCGTGCAGCATGAATGCGATCACCTCGACGGCGTTCTCTACCCCGCCCGCATGCGCGATCCTGGCGCATTGATCTTCGAGAGCGAGTGGAAACACCATCTCCCGCAGGCAGCGTCCGCACGGGACCACAAGAAGGAGCCTCAGACATGAGCACGCCGCAGGAGGATGCCGCAGCCGGTCTCAGGGGCCCGGACGCCGTCGAGGACCTGACCCCCGTCCGCGCCGCCATTCTCGGCAGGCTGCTCGAGGAGGCGCCCTTCCATGGCTGGTCCGTTCCCGCGCTCAGGCGCGCGGCGAAGGCGGCCGGGTTCACGCGGCAGGTGCAGCTCCTCGCCTTTCCGAGGGGCGTGCGCGACTGCCTCGCTCTCTACTCGCAGAGCGCCGACGAGGCGGCGCTGCGCCGGCTCGCGGCGGCCGACCTCTCGACGCTCAAGGTGCGGGAGAAGGTGACGCTCGCCGTCCGCCTGCGGATCGAGGCCCTCGCGCCCCACAAGGAGGCTGCGCGCCTCGCCGCCCGCACGCTCGCGCTTCCCTTCCATGCGCGGCTTGCGAGCAAGCTTGTCTATGACACGGTCGACGGCCTCTGGCGCGCGGTCGGCGACACCTCCACCGATTTCAACTTCTACACGAAGCGGGCCATACTCTCGGCCGTGTACGGATCGACCCTCCTGCGCTGGTTCGAGGACGACAGCGAGGGCGCGGCCGCGACCTGGGCCTTTCTCGACGACCGCATCGCCAATGTGATGGAGTTCGAGAAGGTGAAGGCGAAAGTCCGCGCGGCCGGGGCGAAGGTGCCCTCGCCCTGGCGGATCCTCGGCTCGCTGCGCTATCCGCGCGGCTGAGGGCGTTGCGCCGCCTGGTTCGCCACGCCCCTGCGGGGCTTGCGATGACAATGAGTGTCATTGCGAGCGGAGCGAAGCAATCCAGGCCACTGGCGGGGCGTCTCGTGGTGCGGCCTGGATCGCCACGCGCGTGCCGCGCTCGCGATGACATCTCACTGTCACCCGCGAGTGGAGCGGCCTTGCCCGTGATGACGCCTCTCAGGCGCCCTCGCTCAGGAGCGCGTCGAAATAGGCGATGGTCTTCTTCAGCCCCTCGGTGAGCTTCACCTTCGGCTCCCAGCCCAGGAGCTCGCGGGCGCGGGTGATGTCGGGCCTGCGCTGCTTGGGATCATCCGCTGGCAGAGGTTTCTGGACGATGGGTGAGCGCGAGCCGGTAAGGGTGATGATCTCCTCGGCCAGCGCCCGGATCGTGAACTCGCCGGGATTGCCGATATTGATCGGCCCCGTCACCTCCGCAGGGCTGTCCATGAGGCGCATCAGCCCGTCCACGAGATCGTCGACATAGCAGAAGGACCGCGTCTGCGAGCCGTCGCCATAGATGGTGATGGGCTCGCCCTTGAGCGCCTGCACGATGAAGTTGGAGACGACGCGCCCGTCATTGGGGTGCATGCGCGGCCCGAAGGTGTTGAAGATCCGCGCGACCTTGATCTCGAGGCGGTGCTGGCGGTGATAGTCGAAGAACAGCGTCTCGGCGCAGCGCTTGCCCTCGTCATAGCAGGCGCGCGACCCGATCGGGTTCACGTGGCCCCAGTAATCCTCCTGCTGCGGATGGATGTGCGGGTCGCCATAGACCTCGCTGGTCGAGGCCTGGAGGATGCGGGCCCTGAGCCGCTTGGCGAGGCCGAGCATGTTGATCGCACCGTGCACGGAGGTCTTCGTCGTCTGCACCGGGTCGTGCTGATAGTGGATGGGGCTCGCGGGGCAGGCGAGATTGAAGATGCGGTCGACCTCCACATAGAGCGGAAAGGTCACGTCGTGGCGCATCAGCTCGAAGGCCTTGTTGTCGAGGAGATGGGCGACGTTGCGCTTGGCGCCGGTGAAGAAATTGTCGATGCAGAGCACGTCCGCGCCGCGCTCGAGAAGCCGTTCGCAGAGGAACGAGCCGAGAAAGCCCGCTCCGCCCGTCACGAGAACCCGCTGTTCGAGATGCATGGCCTCAGGCCTTTCGGGTGGCGGGCGGCACGTGGGCCCGGCCGACGCAGTGATAGTCGAAGCCTTCGGCGGCCATCTCGGCCGGATTGTAGACCGAGCGCAGATCGATCATCAGCGGGCGGGCCATCTCGGCCTTGAGCCGGTCGAGATCGAGCGCGCGGAACTCGTTCCATTCCGTCAGAAGCACGACGGCGTCCGCGCCACGGATCGCCTCGTAGCCGTCGTTGCAATAGGTGACGTCGGGCAGGAGCTTGCGCGCCTCGTTCATGCCCTCGGGGTCGAAGGCCCGCACATGCGCGCCGGCGGCGATGAGGGCCGGAATGATGTCGAGGCTCGGCGCGTCGCGCATATCGTCCGTGTTCGGCTTGAAGGTGAGGCCGAGAATGGCGATCGTCATGCCCTTGACCGAGCCGCCGCAGGCCGAAACGATCTTGTCGGCCATGCGCTTCTTGCGGTCGTCATTGATGGAGACCACCGCCTCCACGATCCGTGTGGGGGCGCCGGCCTCCTGGGCGGTGCGCACGAGGGCGATCGTGTCCTTGGGGAAGCAGGAACCGCCATAGCCCGGCCCCGCATGGAGGAACTTGCGCCCGATGCGCCCGTCGAGGCCGATGCCCCGGCTCACATCCTTCACGTCGGCGCCCACGGCCTCGCAGAGATCGGCCATCTCGTTGATGAAGGTGATCTTCGTCGCAAGGAACGCGTTCGCCGCATATTTGATGAGTTCGGACGTTTCGCGGCTGGTGAAGAGAACGGGCGTCTCGTTGAGATAGAGCGGGCGGTAGAGCTCGCGCATCACCCCGCGCGCGCGTTCGGACTCGGTGCCGACCACGACCCGGTCGGGCCGCTTGAAGTCCTCGATGGCCGATCCCTCGCGCAGGAATTCGGGGTTCGAGGCGATGTCGAACTCCGCCTTGGGGGCGCGGGCGCGCACGATGCGCTCCACCTCGCGGCCCGTTCCCACCGGCACGGTCGATTTGGTGACGATCACCGTATAGCCCGCGAGGGCCGAGGCGATCTCCTCGGCGGCGGCGTAGACATAGCTGAGGTCGGCGAACCCGTCGCCCCGCCGCGAGGGCGTGCCCACCGCGATGAAGACGGCGTCGGCATCGGGCACCACGGGCGCGAGCTCGGTCGTGAAGGACAGGCGGCCGGCCTTCACGTTCTCGGCGACGAGGTCCTCGAGTCCCGGTTCGAAGATCGGGATCTCGCCCGCCTTCAGCCGGTCGATCTTGCGCGCGTCCTTGTCGACGCACACGACCTGGTGGCCGAAATCGGAAAAGCAGGCTCCGGACACAAGGCCCACATAGCCGGTGCCGATCATCGCAACGCGCATGAAGATTCCCCTGGCTGGCACACCTGCCCGACCGCCGCACGGGTGCCCGATCGCGGGACGGGCGGCCCGCTCGCTGATGTCCGGGCAGGCAAGCCGCGTGCCGCGCCGCCGCCCTGGTCCTCCGTCCCCTCGCTCGCCTCAGGGGGACGCTCGTCCGAGATCCGCGCCGCCGGTCGCGGCTCAGGCCTCGAGCTGGAGCTGCGCGAGGACGGGGCGCAGCTTCGGGCCAATATCCCCACGCGACAGACCAATGGCAAGATTGGCATGCAGATAGCCGATCTTGTCGCCGCAGTCCCAGAAGCCGCCCTCGAAGACCTGGCCCGCGAAAGGCTGGCGCTCCATCAGCCGCGCCATGGCGTCGGTGAGCTGGATCTCGCCCCCGGCGCCGCGGGTCTGGGTCTCGAGCAGGCCGAAGATCTCGGGCTGGAGGATGTAGCGTCCGAGCACGTGCAGGCGCGAGGGCGCGCGCTCGGGATCGGGCTTCTCGACGAGCCCGGTGATCTCGACGATGTCGCCCCGGGGCGCGCCCGTGGCGGCGATGCCATACTTCTTCACCTCCTCGAGCGGGACTTCCTTCAGCGTCAGCACGTTGCCGCCGGTTTCCCCGTAGATCTCGATGAGACGCGCAAGGCAGGGGGCGGCGGGATCGGTCAGCACGTCCGGCAGCGCGACGAGGAAGGGCTCATCGCCCACGAGATGGCGGGCGCACCACACCGCGTGGCCGAGGCCGAGCGGCTCCTGCTGCCGCGTGTAGATCACGTTTCCGGCCGCCTGGATGGGCGCGCGCACCTCGGTCAGGGCCTGGGTCTTGTTGCGGGACTGAAGTGTGGATTCGAGTTCGAAACTGTGGTCGAAGTGATCCTCGAGCGCGCCCTTGCCCCGGCCGGTCACGAAGATGATCTGCTCGATGCCGGCGGCGACCGCCTCCTCGACCACGTACTGGATGACGGGCTTGTCCACCACGGGAAGCATTTCCTTGGGGACGGCCTTGGTGGCGGGCAGGAAGCGCGTGCCGAGGCCGGCGACGGGCAGGACCATCTTGCGGAGCGGGCGGGGCCTGGACGATGCGGACATGCGGGATCGGACCTCGACACTGGTGAATGGAGCCCCTTCGGGGGCGATGGACAGGGGATGGCGGTTTGCCCTCGCGACGGATCGATGCGCGCCGATGGCACACCGGTCGAACCCTCGCATAATCGGGCGCTGAGGGCGAGGGGAAGAGGGC
This sequence comes from Alphaproteobacteria bacterium, assembly GCA_013389075.1. Taxonomy (GTDB): domain Bacteria; phylum Pseudomonadota; class Alphaproteobacteria; order JACAEB01; family JACAEB01; genus JACAEB01. Next base: position 5,472 of record JACAEB010000161.1, on the reverse strand, counting down.
CCGAATCGGAGTGGAACGGTGATCGTGACGGACGGACGGACGACCCGCCGGAGGCGGGAATCGCAGTATGATTATCGGAATGAAGGGTGCGCCATGATCAGACCACGCAGGATGATCGCGCTCGGTGCGGCGATCTTCGGTGCGATGCTGCTGGGCCTTGGCCCGGCGGCCGCGCAACTGCGTCCGTTCGAGACCATGCAGCGCGGTGTCGTCGCCTATGAGGAAGGGCGCTATCAGGACGCCGTCGCCGACTTCACCGAGGCGCTGAAGACCGAGGGGCTCGGCCCCGGGCTCGAGGCCCGCCTCTATTACCGCCGGGGCCTTGCGCTCCAGATCCTCAAGAATCCCTCGCGGGCGGTGAGCGACTACACCTCCGCCATCACGCTCGACGCGCTGCCGGCCGATGTCGCCGCGATCGTGCACTACAATCGCGCCCTTGCCTTCGACGATCTCGACGACGTGGCCGGGGCGCTCGCCGATCTCGACCGGGCGATCGCGCTCGACCCCGACTTCGCCGAGGCGCGGAACAATCGCGGCAACATCTATCGGCGCGAGGGCCGGTTCGAGGACGCGCTGGCCGATTTCCGTGCCTCGCTCGAACTCGACAATCCGATGCCCCATCTGCCGCTCTTCGGCATGGGGCTCGTCTACGAAGCCATGGGCGACAAGCCCGAGGCCGCCCGCCACTTCATGGCCGCGCTCGAGGCCAATCCGGAATACGCGCCCGCCCGCGACCGGCTCGAGCGCAATGGCGGCATGGTCTTCGCCTCCAACGGGCCGCCCGTCCTGGGGCGGAGCAAGGCGCCGCCCGAGAGTGCGGCGGCGCCGGAGGAGCCCTCCGAGGAGGCCGGCGCCACCGGCGGCCCCAGCCTCCCGGATACGCTCCAGATCGCCGCCCGGCCCGATCCGAGCCTGCGCCTCCTCAGCCAGCCCGAGGGCGGAGCGGCGGTTCAGGACACCCCGATTCCCCTTCCGGCGGCGCGCCCGGCGACCGCCCCCGAACCGGCCCCGGCCCGGAGCGCCGCCATCAGCCCGACCGGGGGCGGCCCGCTCGTGCAGCTCGCCGCCTATGCGAGCGAGGACCGCGCGCTGAAGGCCTGGCGCGAGGTCTTCCAGCGCAAGCATGGCGATCTCCTCGACGGGCTCGAGCCGGTGGTCACAGAGGTGAGCACGGACGGCGCCGATCCGGTCTTCCGCCTTCAGGTGGGTCCGCTCGGGAGCCGCGAGCGCGCGCGCGCCCTGTGCGCCTCGCTCGAGGAGCGCGGGCTGAGCTGCATCATCCGCGCGGGGAACTGACGGTCGGGCCGGCCCCCGCACTTGGGAATCGGGGCGTCTTGCGCTAGCGTGACCTGCCCGGATCCGGCTCGGCGATCGGCGGAAGGACGTATGATCGAGGTAGAGGGCCTCACCTTCGACTATCCGACCGTGCGCGCGCTGGACGATGTGTCGTTCCGCGTCGAGGCCGGGGCGATTGCCGCCCTCGTGGGCCCCAACGGCGCCGGCAAGACGACGCTCCTGCGCTGCCTCGCCGCCCTCGACACTCCCTTCGCCGGCCGGATGAGACTCGACGGGATCGACGTCACGCGCCATCCGCGCGCGGTCCATGCCCGCATCGGCTATCTGCCCGACTTCTTCGGCCTTTATGACGAGCTGACGGTGCGGCAGTGCCTCGTCTATGCCGCGCGTTCGCGCGGGCGCGCCCCGGCCGAGGCGGAGGCCGCGGCCCGGCGCACGGCGGGTCTTGTGGATCTCGACGCCCGCTTCGAGGCCGCCGCCGAGACGTTGTCGCGCGGGCTGCGCCAGCGGCTCGCCATCGGCCAGGCCATCGTTCACCGCCCGAAGGTTCTGCTGCTCGACGAGCCGGCTTCGGGGCTCGATCCGCAGGCGCGGCGGCGCCTCTCGGCGCTCTTCCTCGCCCTGCGCTCGGAGGGCATGACGCTCATCGTCTCCTCCCACATCCTCGCCGAGCTCGAGGACTACTGCACCGAGATGCTGGTGATCGAGGGCGGCCGGCTGATGGGCGGGCGGGCCATCCGGGTCGGCGAGGAGGCGGGGGAGACCGTCCGCCTGCGGATCGGTCTCGCCGCCGCGGACGGCCGCTTCGTCGAGCTGCTGGGCGCGGCCGGCGCGCTCGAGATCCTGCGCAGAACCGACACCGAGGCGGACGTTGTCGCCCCGGCCGATCCGGCCGTCCGGGCCGGGCTGCTCGCCCGGCTCGTGGAGGCGGGGCTTTTGGTCTGCGAATTCGCCGTGATGCGCCGCCGGCTCGAGGACGCCTATTTCGCCGAAGTGCCGGCGGTCGGGGCGGGCCCGGGGGAGGGGAGGCCGGCATGAACCCCGAACTCCAGCGCAACATCTGGCTCGAGCTCTCGCCGTTGCGGCTGCTCCTGATGCCCGTGGCGCTCGGGCTCATCTTCGCCGCCGCGATGAGCGTGGGCGGGGAGGCGAGACTCGAGGCGCTGGGCCAGACGGCGCGGAGCCTGCATTTCCTGATCGTCATCCTGTGGGGCACCTGGCTCGCCGCGCGCTCCGTCGTCTCGGAGGTGCGCGAGCGGACCTGGGACGGCCAGCGTCTGTCGGCGCTCGGGGCCTATCAGCTCGTCTGGGGCAAGCTCTTCGGCGCCACCATCTATGCCTGGTATGGCGGCGCCTTCATCCTCGCCGCCCTCGCGTTCGCCGAGCTCTCGACCGATGGCGCCGGGGCGGCCGTCACGGCCGTCGCCTACCACCTGCTCATCGGCGTCTTCGCCCATGCCGTCGCGATGCTGGCGAGCCTTCTCGCCGTGCGGCGCCGCTATGCCCACAGGCGGATCGATGTCGCGCTGTTCCTCATTGCGGGGCTGATCGCGGCCTCGGTCGGCTCCTCCTTCTGGACGGCGGCGGAAGTGGCTCCGGCCGGTGCGACCGTTTCCTGGTTCGCCTTCGAGCCCGGCATGCGCGCCTTCTTTCTCGGCTCGCTCCTGATCTTCGTGCTCTGGGCGCTGATCGGCTGCTACCGCCTGATGCGGACGGAGCTGCAATACCGGAACAGCCCCGTCGTCTTCGCCGGCTTCCTCCTCTACCTGATGGCCTATGTGGCCGGGCTCGGGGCCTCGCTCGAGCTGGTCGAGCCGCTGACGCGCGCGGGCTGGGCGGAGATGAACACGCTCTATGTCAGCCTCGCCGCGGCGGTCGCCTACGGGCTCCTCTATGCCATGGCCTTTCTCGATCCCAAGGACTGGGTCCGCTACCGCTGGATCGGCGCGGCGCTGGGGCGGGGGGCCGTCCTTCCCGCGCTCGGGGCGCTGCAGGGCTGGATGGTGGCCGGGCTCGCCTTCCTTGCCTGCATGGGCTGGCTCCTTCTCACCGCCGCGCCGGTGCGCCTTGCGGGGGAGGCCGTGGCCGATCCGCGCCTGTTCATCCTGGCGCTCGTCCTCTTCGTCCTGCGCGACCTTGCGCTCATCCTCTTCTTCAACGCGCGCGCCGATACGCGGCGCGGCGACCTCGGGGCGCTCGTCTGCATCGCGCTCCTCTATCTCGTGCCCGTCGCGATGTTCGGCCCCTGGGGCGCCATCGGCACGCTCGCCCTCTTCGTGCCCTCGCCCGAGGCCGGCAGCCTCACGAGCGTCCTGTCGGCGGGCGTTCAGGCTGCCCTTGCGCTCGCGCTTCTCCTCGCCCGGCTCGGCGCCATGGGCCGCGGCCGTGTGCCGGCATGACCGCCATGGACACCCGATTTGCCTTGATGCAGCCCGGAAGGGACGCGACACTCCGCGCCAAGTCGGAGAAGAAGCCTGCCCGGGGGAGGACCCATAGAGCCGTGCGCCATCACGCGCGCCGCCGGCGTGCCGGCTGAGGCCGCTGGCGAGGTTTCCTCAGACGACGGATCGTCACGAATGACACAGCATGTGCAGGACCGGGATGACGGGGCCCCGAGAGGCGATCATCCCGACGGGCCGGACAGAAAGCGCAGGAAATTTTTCGATCTGCGCACGAACCTTCTCACGGGAATCATTCTCGCCGCGCCGATCGGCATCACGATCGGGCTCACCTACTGGTTCGTGACCACCGTCGACACGCACGTCCGGCCGCTCATCAAGACCCTGATCCGGCCGCTTCTGCCGCCGGGCTATGACCCGGACACGTTCCTGCCGCTCGCCATTCCGGGGATCGGCGTCCTCTTCGTCATCCTTGCACTGATCATTCTCGGGGCGCTTACGCGGAACCTGTTCGGGCGTACGCTCATCTCCTTCGGCGAGCGCATCGTCGACCGCATGCCGGTGATCCGCTCGATCTACGGGGCGCTCAAGCAGATCTTCGAGACGGTGCTCTCGCAGACCGAGACGAGCTTCAAGGAGGTCTGTCTCGTCGAGTATCCGCGCCGGGGCCTCTGGGCCCTTGCTTTCGTCGCGACGGGCGCTCGCGGGGAGGTCGCCGATCATCTCACCCCCGATCACCTCAGCGTCTTCCTGCCGACGACGCCCAATCCCACCTCGGGCTTCCTGCTCTTCGTGCCGCGCCAGGACGTGATCCTGCTCGACATGAGCGTGGAGGACGGGGCGAAGCTGATCATCTCGGCGGGGCTCGTGGTGCCGCCCAGGGCCGGCGAGACCAAGGCGTACGTCAATGGCCGGGCGGTCGAGACGCGGCGCCGTCGGGGGGAGCCGCCGGCCGGGGCGATCGCCGTCCGCAGCGAGCCCTATTGAGCCCGAGGGAGGGTCTTGAATCGGGGGCCGGGCGGGCCTACCTTTGTCAGCCGGGCAGGGAGATCACTTCCGGCGCCGGTGACAGGGCCCCGCTTTCGGGCAAAAAGCCTAGAAAAATCAAGGCCCTGCCACGTTACCCACAGCCAAATTGGCCCTGAAGCAAAAATGTTGCAAAAGGGGCTTTACAGGCGGTCGGGCCGGGCGTATACCCCCAGCCTCTCGCCGACATCGGGCGGCCCCGAAGAAGGGGTTGGCACCCGGGACCCCCGGGCAGAGGTCGGCGTCGCTCTTTGACAATTGAATAAGCGAAAATGGAAGCGTGGCGAGCGTGCCATGCGCCATCCGGTCGGTCCGTGCCTCTGGTGCGGATGCGGACGGGATGGGCGCTGGAACGACTCGGTACGTTTCAGCTCTATGTCGTGGCCCCCTTCCCGGGGGGTCGCGAAACCCGTTTCCTTTGGAAACGAGTAGTGCTTGAAGCCGTGCCAGGTCGACCCTCAACTTGAGAGTTTGATCCTGGCTCAGAACGAACGCTGGCGGCAGGCTTAACACATGCAAGTCGAACGCATCTTAGGATGAGTGGCAGACGGGTGAGTAACACGTGGGAACGTACCCTTTGGTTCGGAACAACTCCGGGAAACTGGAGCTAATACCGGATAAGCCCTAACGGGGAAAGATTTATCGCCGAAGGATCGGCCCGCGTCTGATTAGCTAGTTGGTGAGGTAATGGCTCACCAAGGCGACGATCAGTAGCTGGTCTGAGAGGATGATCAGCCACACTGGGACTGAG
>JACAEB010000185.1 GCA_013389075.1 Alphaproteobacteria bacterium | reverse complement strand
CGGCGGGCGGCCGCGAGCGAGGCGGGCGTGCCCGCCGAGGCGAGCTGGCTCGCCCCCGGCATCGGCGTTGGCAAGACGCTCGCGCCCAATCTCGCGGTCCTTCGCGCGCTGCCCCGGCTCGCCCGGCTCGGACGCCCGCGTCTCCTCGGCGCCTCCCGCACGCGGATGCGCGCCGCTCTCGACCGCGCGGGCCCCGCCGATGCGCGCCGCGGCGGCTCGCTCGCCCTCGCGCTCTGGGGCGCGCGGGGCGGCGTCCGTATGCTGCGCGTGCACGACGTCGCCGCGACGCGCCAGGCGCTCGCGGTCTTTGCCGCGCTGGAGGGCTGAGGCCGGCACGCCGTGCCGCCGCTCCGAGGGTCCTTTTTCTCCCTCCCCCTCGCGGGGAGGGTCGGGGTGAGCGCCTGCGCCGGGGCGCTGCCTCTAGGGGTTTCGCCATGATAGGATGGACTTTCCTGCACAGGGCGAGGGGGTCTGCCATGCGCGCGCTCGGGCAGCTGATATCGGCACTGCTCCTGATGAGCCTTGGGGCGGCGATCGGCTTCGTCGCGCTCCTTTATGTCATCGCCCGGCCGATCGCCATTCCCGATCCCGACTGGCGCCCGCTCTATGATGCCTGGATGGAGGAGGGGCGCACCGACGAGGCACGGCGGCTGCTCTGGCTCGCCCGGCTCGCCGAAGTGCCGAGCGCAATGGCGTTCTGGGCCGAGAGCTTCCTCGCCGGTGACGACCTCGGCATCGATCCATGTGAAGATGCACGCCAAGTGAGCACTGACAGTGCTGTTGACGAGTGCCTGGAGTATGAACGCGCCCGCGCACGGGCCACGATCGATGGGTCTTATGAACCGAACAGGATGTACCCAGACTATCCAGCGGATTTTCTCCCGCGCCTTGGGGGAGCGATCCGCAATATCATCATCTTTCGGGGGTCGGCGACAGCATGGAGAGCGAACAGGATCGAACTCTTGTGCGGAGACAGCGTATCGATGCACCTCAATGGCCCGCCCCGATGGCGGCTCGCCAGCTACCTTCACGCGCATACAGGGTCGCCGGACTTTCAGTCGGCCGCATTCGAATCGAGACTGGCCTACTGCCGCGAACAGCTCTACCGCCTTGCGGCGTCGATGGCCGATCACTCCGGAGACGAAGCAATGGCCGCGTCGGCCGCCGGCGCGATCGCCTGGCCGATGGTCATCAAACGCTCCTATCTGCGGATCGCGGCGGATCAGGGGTCGGACGCCGCGCGCTTTCATCGGGCTAAGGCCGAAATCGAGGACGCGTCGGAGAGGGGCGTCGACAGTCCGTGTGCGTCAGGGGATCAGGCGAGCGGAGAGCACCTGTTCAACGTCCATTTGCTGGCGCTCCGGCGCATGATCGAGCTGGCCCGGGAGGACTTTGAACCCGCGAAATGGTTCCTGATCCGGTACTATCAGGGCGGGGAGGGGACTGGTGCGCCGATACCGGCCGCCGCCGTCTACTGGCTCGACCGGAGTTTTGCTGCCGATCAGGCTGCGCGGGCGCGTGCGGCGCTGTCAGCGGAGGATCTCGAGGCGCTCGCCCTGCTCGAGGCCAAGGGCCCGCACGCGGCGCTGTCGCTCGACCCGGCCCTCGACCCGGCGCGCGCCTGTCTCGGCACCGCGTACTACGTCTTCGACTTTCCGCCTCTCCGCTGAGCTGAGGACATGCCCCCTCGCGGGGGCATGCACCAGGTGAAGGCGGCGTTTTTCCGGCTGCGGACGGTTCGTCTTCCCCCGCTGCGCCGGCTTCCCTCACACGCCGGGCTTGGGCTCGTCGTCCGGAATGGGCGCCATTGTGCCGGGGGCGCCGACGGCCTCTTCGGCCGGGATGGCCTCGGGGGCGGGCGGCTCGGTGCCGGGGAGGGGCTTGAGCTCGATGACGACGGCCTTGGGATATTCGTTCATCGCCCCGCTCGCCGCGTCGACGCCGACGCCGATCACCCCGCCGAGGAGAATGTTGCCCAAGGTCGTGGCCTTGAAGGTCGAGGGGACGACCTTCACCGCATCCTCATAGCCCGCGCGCGTGCAGCGGAAGGTGAGGTCGTCCTTGCTCTTCTCCACCGTGATCGTTCCTGGCGTCGTCACATAATAGAGGCCGTCCTTGTGGCTCGCCTCGCACTCCGCGCCCGAGACGGGACGCGAATTGACGGCGATGGTGTCGGTTGTCCCCTCGATCACCGTGGCACAACCGGCAAGAGCCGGACCGGCAAGACCGAGGATCAGCAGTCGGCGAACGTCCATCATTACCCCTCTCCACGCAAGCGGGCTTTTTTTCCGCAAGCCCTTGTGAACAATCCGGATATAATTCCTGATTAATACGATAATGCAAAGAAAAAACGCTCGACATGCCTGATTTGTCCTCGAAAATAACTGTAACTGACCGGTGACATACTTCCCCGGCCTGCCGGGGAGGGCGCGGCCCGGGCCTTGTGCGCCGCCTGTCCTCCCGTGCGAGGCTCCTCGGGCAGGGCGGGCGGAGCGGGCCCGTATCGCGGACCCGCCGCCGTCCGGACCGTCCAGGCGGGAAATTCCTCGTCGCAAGAGCTTGAAGGAATTGACTATTTCAGGAGGCCGCCCCCAAAAATCGCCGCCGCCGCGCCGCCTCTGTCATCGATTAACGGGCTTGCGATAGAGTGGCGGGAAACAGGACATCGGAACGGGTTCAACGTGACACGCAGATTTTTCGGCACGGACGGGATCAGGGGCACCGCCAACAGCCCGCCCATGGATGCGGAGACCGCGCTCAAGGTCGGCATGGCGGCGGGGCGTGTCTTCACGCGGGGCGAGCACCGCCACCGGGTGGTGATCGGCAAGGACACGCGCCTGTCGGGCTACATGATCGAACCGGCCATCACGGCGGGCTTCGCGGCGGTGGGGATGGACGTCTTCCTCTTCGGCCCGCTGCCCACCCCGGCCGTCGCCATGCTCACGCGCTCGCTCCGGGCCGATCTCGGCGTGATGATCTCGGCCTCCCACAACCCGTTCCACGACAATGGCATCAAGCTCTTCGGCCCCGACGGCTACAAGCTGTCGGACGCGGTCGAGAGCGAGATCGAGCGCCTCATGCAGGACGGTCTGTCGGACGGGCTCGCCCCGCCCGCGCGGCTTGGCCGGGTGAAGCGGATCGAGGATGCGGGCGCGCGCTACATCGAGTTCGCGAAGTCGACCTTCCCGCGCGCGCTGCGTCTTGAGGGTCTCAGGATCGCCATCGACTGCGCCAATGGCGCGGCCTACAAGGTGGCCCCCACCGTGCTCTGGGAGCTCGGCGCCGAGGTCATCCCCATCGGGGTCGCGCCCGACGGCTTCAACATCAATCTCAAATGCGGGTCGACGGACACGGAGCGTCTGCGCGAGAAGGTGCGCGAGGTGCGGGCCGATATCGGCATCGCGCTCGACGGGGATGCCGACCGTGTGCTGATCGCCGACGAGAAGGGCCGGCTCATCGACGGCGACCAGATCATGGCCGTCATCGCCCGCTCCTGGCACGGACGGGAGCTCCTGAAGGGCGGGGGCGTCGTCGCCACCGTCATGTCCAATCTCGGGCTCGAACGCTATCTCGGCGGGCTCGGCCTCACCCTGCACCGGGCGCAGGTGGGCGACCGCTATGTCGTCGAGAAGATGCGCGATGCGGGGCTCAACATCGGCGGCGAACAGTCCGGACACATCGTTTTCAACGATTTCACCACGACGGGAGACGGGCTCATCGCCGCGCTTCAGGTGCTCGCCGTCATGGTCGAGAGCGGGCAGCCGCTGAGCGAGGTCTGCCACCTCTTCGATCCGCTGCCCCAGCTGCTCGAGAATGTCCGCTACGCCAACCGCTCCCCCCTCGAACGGGAGGAGGTGAAGGCGGGCATCGCGCGCATCGAGGCGGGGCTGAACGGCAAGGGCCGGCTCCTCATCCGCAAATCGGGGACCGAGCCGCTCATCCGCGTGATGGCCGAGGCGGAGGACGAGGCGCTGGTGCGTGAAGTGGTGGGCGAGGTGGTGAGCCTCCTCGAAGGCGCCAGGGCGTGAGCGCGCCGATCCCCCGTGTGCTGATCATCGCCGGATCGGATTCGGGTGGCGGCGCGGGGATCCAGGCCGACATCAAGACCGTCACCATGCTCGGCGGCTACGCCATGACGGCGGTGACGGCGATCACGGTCCAGAACACTCTGGGTGTTTCGGCGGTTCATCCGGTTCCGGACGAGATCGTCGCGGCGCAGATCGAGGCGGTCCTCTCCGACATCGGCGTCGACGCGGTGAAGACGGGCATGCTCGGCTCGGCCTCCCTGATCGGGGTCATCGCGGACGCGCTCGCCCCGCTCGCGGGCAGGGTGCCGATCATCGTCGACCCGGTGATGACGGCGAAGGGCGGCGCGGCGCTCCTGCCCCGCGCGGCCGAGGGAGCGCTCCGTGAGAGGCTCCTGCCGCTCGCAAGCCTCCTCACGCCGAACATTCCGGAAGCGGAGCGCCTTCTTGGCCGCGCATTCGCGTCCTTTGGTGGCGCGGACGCGCCCGAGTCCGCCCTTGCGGCCATGGCCGGGGCGCTGCGCGCGCTCGGCCCCGCCGCCGTGCTCCTCAAGGGCGGCCATCTCGACGGGCCCCGCCTCGTCGACTGTCTCGACACGCCGGCGGGCCTGCGGATGCGCGAGGGGCAGCGCCTTGCGACGCGCCACACCCATGGCACGGGCTGCACGCTCGCCTCGGCCATGGCCGTGCTGATGGCCGGGGGCCGGCCGCTCGAGGCGGCGTTCGCCGAGGCCCATGCCTATGTCCGCGCCGCCATCGCCGCGGCGCCCGGCTTCGGGGCGGGGCACGGCCCGCTCGATCACGGCCATCCCTTGCGTTCGTCAAAGGGTGACCCAAAATCGGTAGGGTGAGGCAGGCGGAGGCAACGACCTGCCCCCGGGAGGACGGATTTGGCTCGGCTCTTTTCCAACGGACAGCTCATCGCCACGCGGCGGTCCACGGACCTCAGCCTGCCGGTCTCGGTCTATGACGCCTTCGCCGAGCACGCCTTTGAGGGCAATCCGGCGGCGGTCGTCGTGTCCGACGAGGCGCTCGACGAGAGCCTCATGCAGCGCATCGCCGGCGAGATGAACCTCTCCGAGACGGCCTTCCTCCGCCCCCTGCCGGGGGAGGGGCGCTATGCGCTGCGCTGGTTCACCCCGACGGCGGAGGTGGATCTGTGCGGCCACGCGACGCTGGCGGCGGGGGCGCTGGTGCTCGACCGCATGGCGGGCTCGCTCGACCGCGTGACCTTCGAGACGCGCAGCGGGCCCTTGCGGGTGCTCCGGGTGGGCCGCGAGCGCTATGCGATGGAGTTTCCCCGCCTCGCGGTGACCCCGCTCGAGGTGCCGCTCGCCGCCGTCCGGGAGCTCGAAGAGGCGCTTGGCGGCCGGCCCGTCGGCTTCCATGCGTCGGTCAATCTGATCGCGGACTATCCGGGTGAGGCCGAGCTGCGTGCGCTCGTCTGCGATCCCGGCCGGCTCGGCCGGGCGCTCGAGGCTCTCGGCTTCTGGGGCCTCTCGGTCACCGCGCCGCCCGCGCCGGGCGCGGACTATGATTTCGTCTCGCGCTTCTTCGCCCCGCGCAAGGGGATCCCGGAGGATCCGGTGACGGGCGCGGCCCATTGCGCGCTCGCCCCGCTCTGGGCGGGCCGGCTCGGCAAGCGCAAGCTGCTCGGCTACCAGGCCTCGCGGCGTGGCGGGTTCGTGGGCTGCGAGCTCCTGGAAGAGGACCGGGTGCGTCTCGAGGGCGCCTGCGTGCGCGTCCTTGCGGGGGCGCTCACGCTGTGAGGCTGCGATGCTCGGGCGGCGGCGTGGACCGGCTCCCCGCCGACGGCCCATCGTGATGAGCGGGGGCGAAGGCCGCCGGCGTCGGCACCGCGATACGCAGCGGGCCAGTAAGCCGGTCCACGCCCGCCAATCTCGCGGCAAACCATGGCGAGGGTCCGGTCCCACGATGATTTCTGATGGCGGAATGATGGCGAGGGCGGGGCAGGTCCGTCAGTCAGCGGATGAATCGGTCGCCAGCAGGAAATGGCCGTGGGCGACGGCGATCGGCCGGCTCTTGTCGTCCTGCCAGGCGAGCGCCGAGACATTGGCGACGCGGCGGCCGAGCTTTGTCACGGTCGCTGTCGAGAACGTGTCGACCGGCCGGCCCGAGCGGCGGTATTCCACGGTGAGATTGATCGGCTTGGGCAGATGGCCCTCGCCGAGGTCGACCGCGAGCTGGACGATGGCGGAGAATTCGAGCAGCGCGCCGATGACCCCTCCATGAAGCGCGGGCAGGAGCGGATTGCCGACATTGCTTTCCCGATAGGCGAGCATGGCCGTGACGTGCTGCCCCTCGAGCCGCCAGCTCAGCCCCAGAAACTGCGCGTACGGAATGCTGCCGAGCCGTGCGCTGAGCTCGCGTGCCGCGGCCTCGGTCATGACGGCGTCTCCCCCGCGCGGGCCTTGCGGGCGCTCCCCGTGTCGAGCATGAAGCTCGCCGAGGAGGCGGCGATGGGGGCTTCGGGATCGCCATGATGGGCGAGCCCGCGCACGAAGGCGACCGACCGGGTGAGCCGGTAGCAATGCGCCTCGGCGAACACGGTCTCCTCGGGGCTCGCCGGGCGCATATAATCGATCCGGAGATCGAGCGTCGCCATGGAGCGCAGCCGGTCGAGGGCGGAGAGGGCCGCAAGGCCCGATACCGTGTCGAGGAGAGTGGTGATCACCCCGCCATGCAGGACACCCGTCTCGGGATCCCCCACGAGATCGGCCCGGTAGGGCATTTCGAGGCGGGCCCGCCCCTCCTCGATGCCGGTGCAGCGGATGCCGAGCGCGCGCCCGTGCGGTATGGCGTCGAGCCAGCCCTGCGGGTCGAACTGCAGATAGGCGAGCGGGGGGCGCTCCCCCTCGGACGGGGCGTTCGTGTCGGTCATCGGCTCCTCGGGGCGCGGAAGGCCCGGCGGGGATCCCACAGGCTCGCGGTCCGCCTGTCAACGGGGCCATCCCCGCTCGCGGGAGGAGAAATTGACGCTGCCGTCCGCGCCGCTAGAGTAGGGCCACCCACGAGTCTGAGACATCTCATGATAGAAGAGGCGACAGCGTGAGCGGTACGGCGACCCTGCCTTCAAGCGCCGGAACCGGCGAGGCGCGCGGCAAACGGGAACAGAACAAGGCGACGAACCGGCAGGCTATCCTGGCGGCGGCTCGGGAGGTCTTCTCCGAACTCGGCTATGGCGCCACCACGGTGCGCGACATCATCCGCCGCACCGGCCTCGCCGCGGGCACGTTCTACAACTACTACCGCTCCAAGGAAGAGGTGTTCGAGGCGCTGCTCGACGACATGGCCGCCCGCGTGCGCCCGCGCCTCACCGAGGCGCGCGAGCGGGCGGGATCCTTCGAGGCCTATGTGAGCGACTGTTTCCGCGTCTTTTTCGCCTTCTGCTGCGAGGACCGCCACGACTTCGACATGCTGCGCTCCAACGCGGATCACGTCCGTGTGCGGATGGATACGCGCGAGACGGAAATGATCGTGGCCGAGATCCACGCCGATCTCGCCCGCGCTGCGGAGGAAGGCCGGCTCGAGGGGATCGACGTCGACTTCCTCACCGCCGCCATGGTCGGCGTCGGCCGCGAGATGGCCGAGCAGCTCGTCCTGCGCGAGGCGCCGGATGTGGAGGCGGCGGCGGCCTTCGCGACGCGCTTCGTCCTCGGCGGGGTGGCCGCGCTGACCACGGCGAAGGGGTGAACCGCCCGCCATGCGCGCCTATGTCGTCCGCAGGCTGAGCGAGAGCGGCGAGGGAGCGGGGCTCGAGGCGGACTGGCCCGACCGGGCACCGGGCCCGGGCGAGCTGCGCGTGGAGCTCCATGCGGCGAGCCTCAATTTTCCGGACCTCCTGATGCGCCAGGGCCTTTATCAGCACAAGCCCGCGCTGCCCTTCGTGCCGGGCATGGAGGCGGCCGGCATCGTCACCGATCTCGGCGAGGGCGTTGCGGGCCCCGCGCCCGGGACGGCCGTCATCTGCGGGCTCGGGACGGGCGGCTTCGCGCAAGCCGCGACCTGCCCCGCCGCCGCCGTTCGTCCGTTGCCGGACGGGTTCAGCATGGCCGAGGGCGCCGCCTTCACAACCATGTACATGACCGCCTTCGTGGCGCTCGACCGGCGCGCGGCCCTGCGGCCGGGCGAGACGCTGCTCGTCCATGGCGCGGCGGGCGGGGTGGGGCTCGCGGCGGTCGATCTCGGCCTCATCCTCGGCGCGCGCGTCATCGCGACGGCGAGCACGGCCGAGAAGCGCGCCTTCCTTTCAAGCCGGGGCGCCCATCACGTGCTCTCGCCCGAGCCTGGCTTCCGGGAGGAGGTGAAGGCGCTGACCGGGGGCCGGGGGGCCGATGTGATCTATGATCCGGTGGGCGGGGACGTCTTCACCCAATCCACCCGCTGCATCGCCTGGGACGGGCGCCTGCTCGTGATCGGTTTTGCCAGCGGCAAGATCCCCGAGATCGGCGCGAACGTTCCGCTCATCAAGGGATTCTCCGTGATCGGCGTGCGCGCGGGAGAACACGGACGGCGCCACCCGGAGGATGGCCGCGCCTGCCGTGCACGGATCGATGCGCTCGCGGCGGACGGGCGGCTGCGGCCCCACATCCACGCGCAGGTGCCGCTGTCGGATGTCCCGCGCGCCTTCTCGCTGATGGAGCAGCGCGCGGTGATCGGCAAGATCGTGCTCGATTGCCGGGCCTGAGCGCTCAGCGCGTCACTATGCTCTGGGCGCCCTTGATGAAGGCCTCGGCCTCCTTGGAGTCCGTGTCCGTCTTGATCTTGACCTCATGGGGAACCTTGAGGCCGCGCTCGACCGCCGGACGCGCCCTGATCACCCCGAGCCAGCGCTGGAGGTGCGGCAGATCGTCGATCTCGACGCCCGACCATTTGTGCGTGCGCACCCAGCAGAAATTGGCGATGTCGGCGATGGAATAGGCGCCCGCCAGATATTCGTTGTCGGCCAGATGACCGTCGAGCACCGTGAACAGGCGCTTGGATTCCTTCTGGTAGCGGTCGATGGCCGGCTGGATCTTCTCGGGGAAGTAGCGGAAGAAGACATTGGCCTGGCCCATCATGGGGCCGATCCCGCCCATCTGGAACATCAGCCACTGGATCACCCGCGACCGGCCCTTCACATCCGTGGGCAGAAGAGCTCCCGCCTTCTCGGCGAGGTAGATCATGATGGCGCCCGACTCGAAGACCGGGAAGGCATCATTGTCGCGGTCCACGATGGCGGGAATCCGGCCATTGGGATTGATCTTGAGGAAGGCGGGCGTCTTCTGCTCGCCCTTCTGCAGGTCGATCGGGTGGACCTCATAGGCAAGTCCCAGCTCCTCGAGCGTCACGGAAGCCTTGTGACCATTCGGCGTCGCCGCGGTGTAGAGATCGATCATGGGGTATCCCTGACTGGGCACGCCCGTGGCGCGCCTGATTGTAGACAATACGGTGCCGACTTTACGGGCCACGGCGGCCCCCCCGCAAGTCGCCTCAGGAACAGGGCAGCCCCGCGCGCGCCGGGCCGCCGCGGCGCGCGGAGCGGGGGAGGGGGATAGTACAAAAAAAATGTCGAAATGTATTCCATCGGATTAGTCCTGTCATGATAGCCGATTATTGAGTGCAATAGGAACAGTCAGGACGAACAGCAGGAGAAATTCCGTAATCATTGGCCGCCGTCTTGTGCCAGGATGATCTGCTCATGGTCACGGCGGATTTGTCCATCCGTCCCGGATTTGCTATAGAGCGAGCGTCCGACATTCAAAGCGTCAGCCGATCATCCGCTTCCGAGGGCTCCTGCCGGCTCGGGCATTCTGTTCGCGCCGTCCGATAGCGTGCAGGCCTCCTGCCGGGAGGCGTCCCCACGGGGCCGGCGGGACAGGGGCTGGCGCGTCTCAAGACGAGAGGGGATCGACATCATGCGCGACAGTCCGGCTCACCGACGCGATCCGACCGGGAGCCTCGATCCGGCACCGGATCCGCTGATGGCTGCCAACACAGATCAGAACTTCGGGGCCGACCCGATCGCCATGCGGGAGACCGATCATTATCGCGAGGAATACATTCGCGGCTTCGTCGACAAATGGGACGAGCTGATCGACTGGGAGGCGCGGGCCGAGAGCGAGGGCCGATTCTTCATCGACATCCTCAAGGCGCGGGGCAAGGAAACCGTTCTCGATGTCGCCACCGGCACGGGCTTCCACTCGGTGCAGCTCGCCAAGGCCGGCTTCAACGTGTTCAGCGCGGACGGCTCCGCCGACATGCTGACCAAGGCGTTCGAGAACGGTCGCAACCGCGGCCTCGTCCTCAAGACGGTCCATGTCGACTGGCGCTGGCTGAACAAGGACCTGCACGGAAAATATGACGCGATCATCTGCCTCGGCAATTCGTTCACCCACCTCTTCAACGAGGCCGACCGGCGGCGCGCGCTCGCCGAGTTCTACGCCGCCCTCAAGCATGACGGCATCCTGATCCTCGATCAGCGGAACTATGACGCGATCCTCGATGTCGGCTTCTCGAGCAAGCACAAGTACTATTACTGCGGCGACCGGGTGACCGCCGAGCCCGAGCATGTGGACGAGAGCCTCGCGCGCTTCTGCTACAGCTTCCCCGACGGCTCGCGCTATCATCTCAACATGTTTCCGCTGCGCAAGGCCTATGTCCGCAGGCTGATGAAGGAGGTCGGCTTCCAGCGCGTCAAGACCTATGGCGACTTCCAGGAGACCTACGAGGACAATCAGCCGGATTTCTTCATTCATGTCGCCGAGAAGAGCTTCCTCGATGGCTGACGGCGCGGCGCAGGCGAGGGTCGCGGAGGACTATTACGACAGTCCTGACGCGGACACTTTCTACGCCGCCATCTGGGGCGGCGAGGACATCCATATCGGCCTCTACCGGTCGGAGGGAGAGCCCATCGCGCAGGCGAGCCGGCGCACCGTGGCGGAGATGGCCCGGCGCCTCGAGCCGGGCGGGCTCGACGCGGACACGCGCGTCCTCGACATCGGGGCGGGCTATGGCGGGGCGGCCCGCTACCTCGCGCGGACCTATGGCGCCTGCGTGAGCTGCCTCAATCTCTCGGAGGTCGAGAACGCGCGCAACCGCGCGCTCACGGGAGCGGAGGGCCTTGCGGACAAGGTGGCCGTGCGTCATGGCAGCTTCGAGGACATTCCCGAGCCCGACGCCGCCTTCGACATCGTCTGGTCGCAGGACGCGATGCTGCATTCGGGCAACCGCAGGCGCGTGCTCGCGGAGGTGGCGCGGGTCCTGAGGCCCGGCGGTCGCTTCATCTTCACCGATCCGATGCAGGCGGATGATCTTGCGGATCCGGGCGTCCTTCAGCCGATCTATGACCGCATCCATCTCTCCTCGCTCGGCTCCATCGCCTTCTACCGGGCGGAGCTCGGCCGGCTCGGCTTCACCGAGCTCTCCGTCGAGCCGATGCCGCACGAGCTGCGCACGCATTACGCCCGCGTGCGGGCCGAGCTCGCGCGCCGGCGCGGGGAGCTCTCGGGGCGGATCAGCGAGGCCTATATCGACCGCATGCTGACGGGTCTCCAGCACTGGGTGGACGGCGCCGATGCGGGGAGCCTGTCCTGGGGGATCCTCTGCTTCGGCAAGGCGGCGTGACGGGCCCGCCGCCGCGCGGAGGGAGGCGGGGGAGCGGCCTGCGTGCCAGCTCCGGCCTTCTCAAGGGCCTCAACCCGACGGTCGCCATCGTCTCGAAGGTGCTCGTTCTCGTCTTCGTGCTCTTCACCGTGCTCGAGACCGAACGCGCCTCGGCGGCGTTCGGCGCCGTGCGCGAGGCCATCATCGCCTCGGTGGGCTGGCTCTATGTCGCGGTGGTCGCGGGCGCGCTCGGTCTCGTTCTCTACCTCATGGTCGGCCGGTTCGGCTCGGTGCGCCTCGGCGCGCCCGACGAGCGGCCCGCCTTCGGCCTCTGGTCGTGGTTCTCCATGCTGTTCGCGGCCGGCATGGGCATCGGGCTCGTCTTCTGGTCCATCGCCGAGCCGCTTCTGCATTACACGGACAATCCCTTCCTCGCCGGCGAGGATCCGGGCGATGCCGCCGAGATCGCGATGCGCATCACCTTCTTCCACTGGGGGCTGCATCCCTGGGCCGTCTACGCGCTCGTCGGGCTGTGCTTTGCCTATTTCGGATACAGGCGCGGCCTGCCGTTGACGGTGCGCTCCGCCCTCGTGCCGGTATTCGGCGAGCGGGTCTGGGGCCCGCTCGGCCATGCCGTCGACATCCTCGCCGTGTTCGCGACGACCTTCGGCGTCGCCACCTCCCTCGGCCTTGGCGCCGTCCAGATCAATACGGGGCTCGCCCATCTCTTCGGCCTGTCGGTGTCGGTGCCGCATCAGCTCGTCATCATAGGCGTCATCACGCTGATCGCCGTGACCTCGGTCGTTTCCGGCCTCGACCGGGGCATCCGCCTGCTGAGCGAGGCGAACATGTGGATGTCCGTGGCGCTGCTCCTGTTCGTGGCGAGTTTCGGGCCGACGGCCTATCTCATCGAGACCTTCGTGCAGGGGCTTGGAGACTATCTCCAGAACATCGTCTGGAAGAGCCTCTGGACCGATGCGAACGCCAACAGGGACTGGCAGGCGAGCTGGACCACCTTCTACTGGGGCTGGTGGATCTCCTGGGCCCCCTTCGTGGGCATGTTCATCGCCCGGATCTCCCGTGGGCGGACCATTCGGGCCTTCTGCGCGGGCGTGCTGCTCGCGCCGACGCTCGTGACCCTTCTCTGGCTCGCCATTCTGGGTGGAACCGCGCTGCACATGGTCATCGGCGGGGACACGGCGCTCCTCGCCGAAGCCGGCGAGGACGTCACGCTGTCGCTCTATTCCACCATCGAGGCGCTGAGCCCGGGGGCCCTCGGCACGGCCATGGCCGCCCTCGCGACGGTGCTGATCGCCACCTTCTTCGTCACCTCGTCGGATTCGGGCACGCTCGTCGTCAATACGATCCTGTCGGTGGGCAATCTCACCCCGCCCGTGAGCCACCGGCTGATCTGGGGAGTCGGCGAGGGCGCCGTCGCCGGGACCCTGCTTCTGGCGGGCGGGCTGTCGGCGCTCCAGTCGGCGGCGATTTCGGCGGCCCTGCCCTTCGCGGTCATCATGGTCCTCATGGCGGTCGGCCTCCTGCGGGCGCTTCACCGCGACTTCCCCCACCGGGCGCTCTGAGGGGGCGCCGCCCGTCCGGATTTGCTTGCGCCCCGGACGGCTTCCGGCGCACAGTTCCGTCATCGGGAAGCCCTGAGGCGAAGAGTCGCGGGATCAACTGCGGCCGGCTCTCGAAGCGGGAGGAGCGCGCGCATGACTGCACAGGCAGCCGGTTCCGGAGCGGGGCTGTTCGCCCCGGCGCGCCGGCTCATCGCGGTTCACGGCCTTCTGGGCCTGCCGCTCGCGGTGATCGGCTATCCGCTCGCCATCTGGATCCCGGCCCATTATGCGGGCGGGCTCGGCCTCTCGCTCGCGGCGGTCGGCACCATCCTGATGCTCGCGCGCTTCACCGACGTCATCACCGATCCGATCATGGGCGAGATCTCGGACCGCTTCCGGACGCGGCTCGGCCGTCGCAAGCCCTGGATCCTGCTCGGCGTGCCGGTGATGATGCTCGGCGCCTGGTTCCTCTTCGTCCCGCCCGAGGGGGTCGGCGTCCTCTATTTCCTCCTCTGGCTGACCGTCTTCTTCGTCGGCGTGACCATGATCGCGCTGCCCTACAGGGCCTGGGGCGCCGAGCTGTCGACCGACTATCACACGCGCAGCCTGATCACGGCCTCGCGCGAATTCTTCGTCATCGCCGGACTCATCGTCGCGGCCGCCGTGCCGATGGTGGTGGAAATCACCGCGGACGGAGGAACCGGCATCGGCGAGGTGGCCGCCGCGCTCTGGCGCGATGCCATCGGCGCCTTCACCGGCGCGATCGCCGACAAGGTGCCGACGAGCCGCGCGGCGCTGACGGGGCCCGTGCTCACCGGCCTTGCCATCGCGGTTCTCGTCAGCCTGCCGCTCACCGCGCTGATCGTGACGGCGCTCGTGCCCGAGCCGCCGGCCGCGATGCGCGAGCGCGTCCCGCTGCGGGAAGGCATGCGGATCATGTGGCGCAATGGTCCGATGCGGCGCGTCATCATCATCACCTTTCTCGTGATCATGGGCGAATCCTCCCGCAATGCCGTGTCGCTCTTCTTCATCCGCGACATCATCGGCGTGCCGACGATCGGAGCCGCCTACTTCCTCTATTTCGTGGCCGGCATCGCGGCCATCCCGTTCTGGCTCCATCTCGGGCGCAGGTTCGGCAAGCACATCGCCTTCATGGTGACGCTGGTCTTCGTGTCCTTCGTTTCGATCAGCAATCTCTTTCTCGGGCAGGGCGACTATTTCGTCTTCTTCTGCCTTTTTCTCCTCAAGGGATTTGCCTTCGGGGGGCTGCAGTTCCTGCCGCTCGCCATGCTGGCCGACGTCGTGGACATCGACACCGCCCGCTCCCGGGGCGGGCGCCGCGCGGGGACCTATTTCGCGGTGCTCGGCCTCTCCGAGAAGCTCGCGGTCGCCATCGGAACCGGCCTTGCGCTTAACATCGTGGGCTTTCTGGGGTTCAATGCGGTCGAGGGCGTCGCCGGCTCCTCGGAGCTGGGCGTCCGGTCGCTCTACACCGTCTATTGTCTCGGGCCCGTGCTCTTCTACGGGCTCGCCCTGCCCCTCATCTGGGGCTACCCCCTGACGCCGGAACGGCACCAGCGCCTGAGGTCCGCGCTCGACATGCGGGCCAGGCGGCTCGCGGCCGGACCTGTGGCGCGGCAGCTCATCGATCCCCCGCCCCAGCCCTAGACGGGGCGGCCGCCCGTCTCGTTCATCCGAAGAAAGAGGAAGTCTCCATGTCCATGTTCGATCTGTCGGGCCAGGTGGCCGTCATCACCGGATCCTCGCGCGGCATCGGGAAGGCGATCGCCGAGCAGTTCGCCGAGCACGGCGCGAAGGTGGTGATCAGCTCCCGGAAGGCCGGCCCGTGCGACGAAGTCGCCTCCGCGCTGAACCAGGCGCATGGCAAGGGCACGGCGATCGCCGTTCCGGCGAACATTTCGTCCAAGGAGGATCTGCAGCGGCTCGTCGACGGCGCCCGCAAGGCCTTCGGCAAGATCACCACCCTCGTCTGCAACGCGGCCTCCAACCCGTTCTTCGGGCCCATGTCGGCCCTGCCGGATGACGCCTTCCACAAGATCCTTCAGAACAACATCATCTCGAACCACTGGCTGATCCAGATGGTCGCGCCCGAAATGGCCGAGCGGAAGGACGGGGCCATCGTCATCATCTCCTCGATCGGCGGGCTCAAGGGCAATGCCGTGCTCGGCGCCTACAACATCTCGAAGGCGGCCGACTTCCAGCTCGCGCGCAATCTCGCTGTGGAGCTCGGACCGTCCAACATCCGCGTCAACTGCATCGCCCCCGGACTGATCCGGACCGATTTCGCCCGCGCGCTGTGGGAGGATCCGGAGATCCTGAAGCGCTCGACGGCGAACGCGCCGCTGCGCCGCATCGGCGAGCCGGAGGAGATCGCGGGCTGCGCGGTCTATCTCGCCTCGCCGGCGGGCCGGTTCGCGACCGGGCAGATGTTCGTCATCGATGGAGGCGTGACCATTGCGTGAAGCACTCCCCTGCCTGCCACGGCGGTTGCTGCTCCTCGGGGCCGCCGCGTCCCTCGGCGGCTGCGCCGCTCCGGCCTGGCTGACTGAGAGCGAGGAAACCGCCATGACCCCGACGCCCATCCCGGTGTCGCCGACCTATTCCGAATCCGCGGCGCTGGTCGGGGTTTCGACCGATCTCAGCCGCGAGATTTCCGTGCGCCTCGCCCGCTTTCCGGCGGCGGGCGCCGGCACCCTCTGGGCGAGCGCACATCTGGGCGGGCGCAGCTATGCCATCTCCGATCGCATCACGCTCTCCTCGCCGCACGTCGCGACGCCGGTGAACAGCGAGAGCGCGCTCTACGAGGAGCGGGGCGTCAGCCATATCCGGCTCGACCGCCACGATCTCTCCGCGCCGCAGTTCGGAGGGACACTGACGGCAGCGGCCAACATGCACCGCACCGGTCATCCGCCCGCGGGGGCGGGCGAGGTGCCGGTCGGCATCGAGGCGAGCTTCCGGGCCTTTCACGCGCCGGTGCTGACAAGCCCCGGCCGGCACGAGGTGTTCGGCCTCGTCGAGGCGGTGGTGACCACGCCGGAGGGCGTGAGCCGCTTCACGGCGCCCGGCAAGTGGCACGAGCAGTCGGGCGACCGGCCCTCCTTCGCGCCACCCTTCACCTATATCGCGGTCTCCGACGAGACGCGCGGCCTGCTCGCCGTCTCGGTCGAGGGAGAGGACGATTACGGATTTCTCTACGATGGCGCACAGGTCATCCGCGTCATCGACGTCAAGGTCGATCCTCCGGGGGCGGAGCGCGCCTTCGCCGTGACGCTCGAGAACGGTCGCCGCATCGCCGGCCGGCTGAAGACGGCCTTCGAGACCTCCGTGCCCATCGAGGGAAAGCGGCGGCCCGGATCGACCGTGCGCGCCGAGACCGATATCGGTCCGCTCGTGGGTCACGCCAACGACTGGTCGGGCTGAGGGCTCTCGGTCGTCAGTTCCCGACCGGGCGGGGCGAGCCCGAGCGGGCGCAGCGGCCAGCCGGCAAGCCCGGCGACGAGGCCGGCAAAGAGCGGCTGCAGCATCCGGATACGGAACAAGGGCGCGGCAAGATGGTCGCGCAGGGCCGGCGCGAGGGAGCCGTCCGACTGGTAGAGCGGGGTGAGGACGGCGGCGAGCGCCTGATAGAGATGGACGTGGAGGCGGCGCCGGCGCCAGTAGAGCGAGAGGGCGCTGCCCGCGTCGGGCGCGTGATCGAGGGCCTCGGCGAGGCCGAAGGCGTCGAGCAGCGCCATGTTCGCCCCCTGGCCGAGCTGCGGGCTCGCCGCATGGGCCGCGTCCCCGATCGGAACGAGACCCCGGCGCCAGGGCGGCGGGCGCGTGCGATGGGCATAGCGCGCGAGCGCGAGCTGATCGAACGCCGTGATCCCGGCGAGGAAGGGCTCCGTCTGCGGCCAGAGGCTCCGGATCTCCTGAAGGAGGGCGGGCAGCCCTCGCTCCCGCACCTGCGGCGCGTCCGCGCCGCGAAGGCTCCAGAAGACCGCGGCGAGCGGCGGCTTGTCCGCGCCGAGCCGGCCGATCGGCAGAACGCCCGCCATCCGTTCGGCGCGCCGGTAGCGCTGTTCGAGCGTATCGGGCGCAAATCCCGCCCCCTCGGGCCAGGCGAGGCTCGCCCACAGGGCACCGTATTCGAGCGGGCGAGGCGGGGGTCCTGCGAGCGGGGAGCGGACGCCGAGCGCATCGACGACGAGATCAAAGCCCGGCAGGCGCCGTCCGCCCGCGGCAACGAGGCGGGCTCTGCCATCCGCCTGCGGATCGATGTCGGTGATTTCCGTCGCTGCCTCGAGAGCGATGCCGAGGCGCTGGACCTCCGTATAGAGAAGATCGAAGAGCGCGGCGCGATGGATGCCGATGGCGAAGCTGCCGGCGCCATAGCGGACGTCGAGGACCGCCCGGCCGGAGGGCACGGAGCGGCCGAAGAGCCGCGTGACGACCGCCCCGCGCGCCACGGCCTGCCGTGCGAGGCCGAGCCTCTCGAGCACCGCGAGCCCCGTCGGCTGGAGGAGAAGCCCCGAGCCGATCGGTGCTGGAACGGGAAGCCTGTCGTAGAGGGTCACCCTGTGGCCGGCGCGGGTGAGCAGCAAGGCGGCGCCAAGGCCCGCCAGGCCGCAGCCCGCCACCCCGATGTCGAGCCGCGGAGCCATCCGGCCGCTCAGGCGGCCCTGTGCCCGGCGAATTCGAGGAGAAGCCGGCTCACGACCTTCGGCTGGAACAGGATCGATCCGTGTCCGCAGCGCTCGATGACGTGAAACGCCGCCCCCGGAATGGTGTTCGCCACCCGCTCGGCCTGGGCGAGATTGAGGTCCTGGCGGCCGCAGGCGACGAGGCAGGGAACGGCGAGTGTGGCGAGCCGTTCGGTGATGTCGGGCTCGGTCAGATGGGCCGTATGCACGGCGGCGGCATTTTCCTTCACATCGTGCCAGAACCACGCCTTCTGCGATTCCACCATGCGCTCGCCCGCCTCGGCGAGGAGGGCCGCGGCCTCGCGGCCCTTCGCCTCGCGCGCTTCCCTCTCCACCGGGGGAGTGAAGGCGACGTCGAAGAAGGCGATGCGCGTGAGCCTGCCCGGATGGCGCAGGGCGAACTGCCCGGCCGTGCGGGCGCCATAGGCAAGCCCCATGACGAAGGCGCGGGGGATCGACAGATGATCCATCAGCGCCGCGAGATCATCGGCATACTGAGGGAAGGTGTAGCCCTCCGCGGGGCCTCCGCCCGACCGTCCGGTTCCGCGGATGTCGTGGCGCAGCACACGGAAGGTCCGGGCGAGATCGTCCATGACGGGCGTCCAGCTCTGGAGATTGGACGAGCCCATGTTGACGAGGGCGAGCGGCTCGCCATCCTCCGGCCCGTCGAGCCGGTAATGGATACGCACCCCGTTCAGCTCCGCAAATGTCTCGCTCATCGTCCCCGTCCTCCCTCGGCTCGCCGTCCCCCAGCTCCCCCGAGCGGCCGGCGGCCCGTCCTTCAGCGGAACAGGCGGCCCAGGAGGCGCGGCAGAGCGAGCAGGCTCAGAAGCGCTCCCGCCAGAAGGGCCCACAGGAGCCCGAAGAAGATGAGGACGAGCAGCGCCGCGCCCACAATGCCAATAATCGCAAGAAAAAGCACGACATAGAGCATGGCCCCGACGGCGCCCACGCCCTGCCGGATGATGACACCCGGATTGCTCGCGGCGGTCGCCTCGGTCAGCCTGCGGGCAAGGCTCGTGCGGTCGAGCGCCCGGGGCGGGCCGTCCTCGATCAGGAGGAGCCGCCGGCCCTCCCGCGTCGCCACGCGGATCTCGGTCCGGTGCACCCCGTTCACGCGCGAGCGGCTGACGGTCAGGCTCACGATGTCGGTGAGCGCGATGCGGCGCGTCGTGCCCGTATCGTCCTCCCACAGAAGCGCCTCGTCCTCGATGCGGCAGTCGCGCGCGGCGATGACGATCGTGCCTTCGTCCAGCATGGGAGATCTCCTGTCCCGTCCCTTGATCAGGCCTGCGGCCACGGGCCGCAAGCCGCCCCCGCATTGCGCGGGCACCGAAAGCCTGTAGCCTTGCCCTCATAACAGATAAGGCCGGGCGCCCGGCAAGAAAGGGAGGATGAGATGCGGCAGGAGGACTATCTTGCCCGGGACGGGCTCGGCCTTGCGGCGCTCGTGGCGCGTGGCGAGGTGAGCCCCGAGGAGGTGCTCGACGCCGCCATCGCGCGCCTCTCCGCCATGAACCCCGCCATCAACGCCATTTCGGCCCGCTTCTTCGATCTCGGCCGCGCGGCGATCCGGGCGGGCCTTCCCGAGGGGCCGTTCCGGGGCGTGCCCTACATGACCAAGGACCTCGAGACGGCGGTGAAGGGTGCCCCGCTCGCCAATGGCTCGCGCCTCTTTGCCGGACGGGCCATGGACTATGACAGCACGCTGACGGAGCGGCTGAAGCGGGCCGGGCTCGTCCTCTTCGCCCAGACCACGAGCCCCGAATTCGGCCTCACTGCGACCACCGAATCGCTCCTTCACGGGCCCACGCGCAACCCCTGGAACCTCGAGCGCACGCCGGGCGGCTCCTCGGGCGGGGCGGCGGCGGCGGTCGCCACCGGAATCGTGCCCATGGCGCAGGCCTCGGACGGGGGCGGATCGATCCGCACGCCGGCCTCGTGCTGCGGCCTCTTCGGGCTGAAACCCTCCCGCGCCCGCGTGCCGCGCGGGCCCTACAGGACCGAGAGCTGGTGCGGCTATTCGGTCGCCCATGCCATCACGCGCAGCGTGCGCGACTCGGCGGCCCTGCTCGACGCGACGCAAGGCCCCGAGCGCGGCGCACGGACGATCGCCCGCCCGCCCGAGCGCCCCTATCTCGAGGAGGTAGGCCGGCCTCCGGGGCGGTTGCGGATCGCGCTCGTCACCCGTCCGCCGACGGACGTTCCCGTGCATCCGGACTGTCTCGACGCGCTCGCCGATGCCGGGCGCCTCCTCGAGGATCTCGGCCACCATGTCGAGGAGGCCACCCCGCCCGTGGACGGGGAGGCGCTGGCGCGCGGGATCACGGCGATCGTCGCCACCGATGTGCGGCGGATCCTCGAGGACGAGGGGCGCGCGCGCGGCCGGCCCGTGACCGAGGGCGAGGTCGAGCTCATCACCTGGAAGCTGCATGAGCTCGGCGGCCGGCTGACGGGCATGGATCTCCTGCGGGCGCTCGATGCCGCGCAGACGGCGGGGATCGCCTGGGGCGCCTTCACAACGACCTATGACGTGGCGCTGAGCCCCACGCTCGGCAAGCCGCCGATCGAGCTCGGCAAGGTGGCGCTCACGCCCTCCGACCCGGACGCCTACGCGCAGGAGCTGGCCGGCTTCATGCCCTTCACCAGCCTGCACAACGCGACGGGCGCGCCGGCCATGTCGGTGCCGCTCGCCTGGAACACGGACGGTCTGCCCGTGGGGCTCATGTTCGCCGGCCGGATCGGCGACGAGGCGACGCTGTTCCGCCTCGCCGCGCAGCTCGAGAAGGCGCGACCCTGGGCCGATCGCCATCCCCCGCTCTGGTAGGTCTCACCAGGTATCGACGCAGGGCCGCTTCTTGCCCTGGCGCGGCGGCGCGGGCGGCACGGACTTCAGCCCACGGAGGACCCAGCTCCGCGTCTCGGCGGGATCGATCACGTCGTCGAGCTCGAGATGCACGGCCATGTTGATCGCCTTGCCGCGCTCATAGGAGGCCGCGACCATCTTCCGGAAGGCGGCCTCGCGCTCCGTCACATCCTCGATGGCCGCAAGCTCCTTGCGGAAGCCGAGCCGGACAGCGCCCTCGAGCCCCATGCCGCCGAACTCGCCCGTGGGCCAGGAGACGGTGAAGACGGGGGCGAGGAAACTTCCCCCCGCCATGGTCTGCGCCCCGAGCCCGTAGCCCTTGCGCAGCACCACCGTGAAGAAGGGGACGGTGAGGCTGCCGCCGACCACGAAGAGGCGCGAGGCGTGACGCACCGTGCCCGACCGTTCCGCCTCC
This sequence comes from Alphaproteobacteria bacterium, assembly GCA_013389075.1. GTDB lineage: Bacteria > Pseudomonadota > Alphaproteobacteria > JACAEB01 > JACAEB01 > JACAEB01. The sequence continues at coordinate 1,224 of JACAEB010000185.1, read as the reverse complement.
GGACCGACCATGATGCCGGGCGTGTCGCACAGGAAGAGGATGGGAATGTCGAAGGCGTCGCAAAGCTGCATGAAGCGCGCCGACTTGTCGGCCCCGTCCGAATCGATCGCGCCGGCAAGATGCGTGGGATTGTTGGCGATGAGGCCCAGGGGCCGCCCGCCGATCCGGACGAGCGCGGTGATCATGCCCGGCGCGAAGCCCGCCCTCAGCTCCAGCACCGAGCCTTCGTCCGCCAGCGTCTCGATCACCTGCCGCACGTCGTAGACGCGCAGGCGGTTCTCCGGAATGAGATGGCGCAGGCGCCGCTGGTCGGCGCAGCTCCAGTCCGCGACGGGCCCCTGGAAGTAGGACAGATACTGCTTGGCGGCGGCCACGGCGGCGGCCTCGTCGGGCACGAGCACGTCGATCACCCCGTTCGGCACCTGCATCGAGACGGGGCCGACCTCCTCGGGCGTGTAGATGCCGAGCCCGCCGCCCTCGATCATGGCCGGACCACCCATGCCGATGGTCGAGCTTTCGGTGGCGATGACGACGTCCGAGCAGCCGAGCAGCGCCGCATTGCCCGCAAAGCACCGTCCGTTCACGATGCCCACGAGCGGCACGAGGCCGCTCAGCTTGCCGTACTGCCAGAAGGTGGTGACGTTGAGGCCGGCGACGCCGGGATAGTCCGTGTCCCCCGGACGGCCGCCGCCGCCTTCCGCGAAGAGGACGACCGGCAGGCGCCATTCGGCCGCGAGATGGAAGAGCCGGTCCTTCTTGCGGTGGTTCATCGTGCCTTGCGTGCCGGCGAGCACGGTGTAGTCGTAGGCGAGGATGGCGGCGCGGGCCTTCTCCTCGCCGAACCTTCCGGCGTTCACCGTGCCGATGCCGGTGACCATGCCGTCCGCCGGCGTGTTGCGCACGAGATCCTCGATGGAGCGGCGCCGGCGCTGGGCGGCGAAGGTGAGCCCGCCATATTCGATGAAGCTGCCCGGATCGCAGATGTCGTCGACATTCTCCCAGACCGTCCGCATGCCGAGCTTGTGGCGCTTGCCGACGGCCTCGGGCCGGGCGGCGTCGCGGGTGACCGCGTGGCGCTCGATCACTTCCGCAAGGTCCGGCCGCACATGATCCGGGTCGATCTCGCGCGCCTTCGCCTCGACGGCGGATTCGACGAGACCCGGCTCGATGAAGAGGAGCGGGGCGCCCTCGGCCACCGTCTGGCCGGGGGGCGCCGCCCGGCGG
>JACAEB010000094.1 GCA_013389075.1 Alphaproteobacteria bacterium | reverse complement strand
GGCGCGGGCGGGGGTGCCTCCCTCGCCTCGAGATCGGCGGCAAAGCGCGTGAAGAAGCTGTCGGCGATGGAGCGGGCGGCGGTGTCGACGACGCGCTGGCCGAGCTGGGCGAGCTTGCCCGAGACCTTCGCCCGCGCCGTATAGCGGAGCACCGTCGCGCCGCCATCCTCGTGCAGGGTCACCTCCGCCTCGCCCGAGGCGAGGCCCGCGGCACCCCCCTTGCCCTCGCCCCGCAGACGGTAGCGGACGGGCGCCTCGACCTCTTCGAGCACCACCTTCCCCGTGAAGCGGGCGGCGATGGGTCCCACCTTCGCCGTGGCCACCGCCGCGAATTCCGTGTCGGACACACGCGTGAGGCTTTCGCAGCCGGGCAGCGCGGCGGCGAGCCGGTCCGGATCGTTGAGGGCCTGAAAGACGCGCTCGCGCGGAGCGGCGATCCGGCGTTCTCCGGTCAGGTCCATGACGGGTCCTCGTGCGGGATCGGGGATGAGGCGGCGAGCCTAGAGCATCCCGGACGCGCTGGGAATCCGCGCCGTCCGGGCGCCCGTCCGCAGGCCGACGACGCAGTATACAGAACAGCGGCGCGGGCCGGAGGGGGTTTTTCTGCCGAGGCCAAGGTCCCGATGCACGCAATGCGGAAGTTCGCACTTTCGATTAGCGGATTTGGCGAATTTTACGCTTTCGTCCGCTTGAAGATGTGTGTTAGGGTTACCGTCCTCTTCACGGACGGGGCGCATTGTTCGAGGATGAGTGAGACACTTCCGGTTTCAAACACCGATGGCGATGAGTCGGTCGAAGTGACCGGAATCGTCAAGTGGTTCGATGCAAGCAAGGGCTATGGGTTCATAGTCCCTGCCGATGGATCGGGCGATGTTCTCCTGCATCAGGTCTGCCTCAGGCAGGCGGGGCTGGACGTGCCGAAGGAAGGCGCGACGGTCGTCTGCGAGGCCGTGAAGCGGCCCAAGGGCATGCAGGCGCTCAAGGTCATCATGCTCGACAATTCCACGGCGGTCACGACCGCCGGGAACGACAACGCCGTCGACGAGGACAGGCCGAGCAGCCTGCGGGTCGAGCCGGTCGGGGATTACGAGCTCGCCATCGTCAAATGGTTCAACCGCGCCCGGGGCTACGGCTTCGTCACGCGCGGGCCCGGCACGCCCGACATCTTCGTCCACATGGAGACGCTGCGGCGCTTCTCCATCCGCGAGCTGAGGCCCAACCAGCGCGTGCGTGTCCGCTTCGGCCACGGCCCCAAGGGGCTGATGGTGGCAGAGATCCACGAGATCGAGGGCGAATAGGCCGCGCCGCGGGGAGCGGCTGCGCGGTTCCCCTCGCCCCGATCCCGGTCTAGAGTCCGGGCCCATGATGCGTGCGGCCCGCCAGTCCTTCCTCATCGGCCTTTCTCTCCTCATCGGTCTGTCCGGCTGTTCGGCCGAGACCGCACCCGCCCCCGCGTCCGCATCCTCGCCCGGGGCCTGCCTCGCCCAGGCGGCGGGGGAGGAGCCGCTCGTGCTCCTGACCGCGACCGGCGCGCACTGCCTGTCGGTGGAGGTCGCCGACACGCCGGAGACGCGGTCGCGAGGTCTCATGTGGCGCCGCAGCCTCGTGCCCGACCGGGGCATGCTGTTCGAGTTCGAGGCCGAACGCCCGCTCTCCTTCTGGATGAAGAACACCTACATCCCGCTCGACATCGTCTTCATCGCCGCCGACGGCCGGGTGGTGCACATCGCACGCGCGACGGTGCCGCACTCGCTCGAGCCCATCCCCTCCGGCGCGCCGGCGGCCGGCGTCCTCGAGGTGAGTGCCGGCACGGCCGACCGCCTCGGGCTTGCGCCCGGCGACCGGGTCGATCATCCCTTCTTTGCGCCCGCGCCCGCGCCCAGCACGGACAAAGCCCCATGAGCACCGCCGACATCGCCCCCCGCGACGCGCGCCCCATCCCGGAGGGCTTCGAGGAAAGCACCCATGGTGGCCCCTTCTCCAGCCGCAACGGCCCCTATTATCTCCGCCGCACGGGGGACGCCCGCATCATCAAGGGCCTCTATGTCGACGAGCGGCACCTGAACGGGCTCGGCCTTGCCCATGGCGGCATGCTGATGGCCTTCGCGGACAATATCTGCGCGACCGCCGCCATCGCCGCCGCGCGCAGTGCCGTCGTCACCGTGCGGATGACCACCGACTTCCTCGCCCCCGCCCATGAGGGCGAATGGCTCGAGGGCGTCGCGAGCCCCTTGCGCGTCACCCGTTCGCTGGTTTTCATCGAGGGCGAGGGCGCCGTGGGCGGGCGCGCCGTCTTCCGCACGAGCGCGATCTTCAAGATCGTGGCCCGGCAGGCCCGCCGGCCGAGGGGGGAGTGAGCATGGCGAGCAAAGCCGACACGCTGCCGTTCCGCGAGCAGCTTGCCCGCGGGGCCTGGATGGACGCCCGCTGGCCGCTGATGCCGGACATGGCGGAGATCCTTTTCGGCCGGGCGGACGTCTTCGACGTGCATCTTCCGCCGGGGCGGGAGGACGACGGGTTCGGGCTCGTCGAGGGCCGGACGCTGACGCCGGCGAGCGAGCTCTTCGGGCGCTTCTGGCGCGCCGATGACGGCATTCTTTGGATCGGCAAGGGGTTTCCCGAAGGTCTGCACGCGGATGTCGATCTCGCCGGCTCCCTCTATGTCGACGATTCCTATGATGGCGGGCCGCTGACGCTCGAGAACTGGCGCATCCGCACGACCGGGAACCGCTTCCCCTACAACAAGGGCGCCAGTGCGCGGGCCCCGGTCACGCTGCGGCGGATCGACGTCGCCGGCGAGCCCGGGAAGGGCGGGGCGCAGGGCCTCGTCAAGCTCGGCACGAACGACACGCTCGAGCGCTCCTACCTCCACCATGCCAATTCGGACTTCATCAAGTTCGTGCACGGATGCGAGAACGTCACCATCCGTCAGAATCTCGGCCGCTATGGCGGCCTCGGGCCGGGCAAGCCCCATTTCGACGCCGCGCAGATCACGGGGTCGGGCCGCAATCTCGTGCTCGACCAGAACACTTTCTACGCGCCGGCCCGCTCCTCGCCCCATTATGAGGGCGGGGTCGGCTTCGTCTCCGCCTTCCGTCTCTATCCCGAGCGCAAGGAGGGCGATGCCGAGGTGCGCGACGTGCTCGTCACGCGCAATCTGTGCATCGGCTTCGGCCAGGTCTTCACCATCGGCACCAAGGGCGGGCTCGGCCGGGTCGACAACGCGCTCTACGACGGCAACATCATGGGCGCGCTGAAGACGTGGGCGGAGTTCTTCTACCTCGCGGGCGAGATCCGCACGGGCGACCGCCATGTCACCAATGTCGAGATCCGCAACACGCGGCTGCTCGATGGCGGGGAACCCGTCGACCGCCGTACCGGACCCGTCAACGGCCGCTACAACATGGCGAACTAGCGGCGGGCTCCGCCGCGCCGGTCCACGCCGGCGGCCTTCGTCCTGCGCGCCGCGAGGCGTGGTCGGGGCGGCGTGATTCGAACACGCGACCCTCTGCTCCCAAAGCAGATGCGCTACCAGACTGCGCTACGCCCCGACGAGGCCCCGTGTTCTAGCGCAGATCGCGCCGGCAAAGAAAGCGCGGATGCGGGCGCACTGTGTCCTACTCCGCGCGAGGCTCAAGAAGCCCCTGCTCGACGAGGAAATCGTCCGACAGGCGCAGCGTCGTCCCGAAATCGTCGGCCCCGCGGCTGCTGTTGAAGAAGCCGTGGCCCCGTCCCTCGAAGGCCACGAGGCGGCAGGGTCCGCCGCCCGCCGCGTTGACGGCCTCGACGAAGGCCTCGGCCTTGTCGAAGGTGACGGTCTCGTCCGCCGTGCCGTGGAAGACGATGCAGGGCGGGAAGCGCGCATCGAGATGGCGGATGGGATCGATGGTGGCGAACTCCGCGACGGTGAGCCCGCTCCGGTGGCGGGAGGGATCGCTGAGATCGGCGACGTCGCCGGTCAGGTTGGCCGCCGGGTTGAACAGAACCAGCGCCGCCGGCCGCGGGTCGATGGAGAGGTCGTCGCCCGCATTGTTGACGTCGCGGATGGTCGGCAGCGTCGCCGCGAGGTGACCGCCGGCCGAGCCGCCGCCGGCCGCGATCCGCGCCGGATCGACGCCGAGCTCGCCCGCCTGGGCGATGACCCAGCGCATGGCCGAGCGCGCGTCCTTCGTGCTGTCGATCGGGGTCGAGTTGTGCTTGCTCCGGATGCGGTATTCGGCCGCCATCGCCACCATGCCCCGGTCGGCGAAATGCTTGGCATGCGGCGCGAACTGGCTCGGATTTCCGCCCGACCAACCACCGCCGAAGAAGAAGAGGATCGCGGCCCGCCGGTCGGACGGGCTCCAGCCCGGCGGCTTGTAGACCCAGATCTGCAGCTCGGCTCCATCGGCGAGTGTCGCGTAGGTCAGGCGCGCATCGGGCGCAGGGTTGCGCTCGCCCTGGCTCTGCGCGCGGACGGGCCCCGCGAGCGTCGCGGCGATCGCAAGGAAGAGGGCGAGGCGGGGGAGGGCGGTCCGCCAGACGGAAGGGCGCCCGGGCCGGGCCGTGGGATTGGGCTGCGTCATGGTCGATCCTCCCCGCATAAGGCTCTTGTGAGGCCAGTCTAGACCAGAATCCGCCCCGGCGCGCTGGACGGGGCGGGGCCGAATGTGGAATAGGCTTGGACGCGTCTTCCGTCATGCATCGGGACCCACCGCCATGTTCGCGCGCATCTATCGGCCGGCCCGGACGGCCATGCAGTCCGGCCGGGGCAAGACCCGCTCCTGGATCCTCGAATTCGAGCCGGAATCCCCGCGCGAGGTCGAACCCTTCATGGGCTGGACCTCCTCGCGCGACACGCTCCAGCAGGTGAGCCTCACCTTCTCGACCAAGGCGGAGGCGATCGCCTATGCGCGGGCCCACAAGATCCCGCACCGTGTCTTCGAGCCGCGCGACCGCTCGGCCAAGCGCAAGTCCTATTCGGACAATTTCGCCTATAACCGGCGCGAGCCCTGGACGCACTGAGTCACTGGCGCCGTCGCTCAACTGGCCCCGTAGCTCAACTGGATAGAGCAGCCGCCTTCTAAGCGGCCGGTTGCAGGTTCAAGTCCTGCCGGGGTCGCCAGGCCGGGGCGCCCGGGGCCGCGTGGCGCGACGCCTCCGCTCGCGGCCTGGATTGCTTCGCTGCGCTCGCAATGACAGAGGCGTCATCGCGAGGGCGAAGCCCGGGGCGATCCAGGCGACGCGGCGCCTCGTGCTTCGCCGCGCTTCGCACTGACGGGGGAGGATGCCCCCCCATGCCCCTTCAGGCGGCGATGAAGGTCTTGCCGCCGCTAGCGAGTTTCGTGAGGAGGGGGGACAGGCTCACCTTCACCGGGCTTTCGGCGTTGATCTTCTCGAGGCCCTTGACGACGCGGTCGAGGCCGAGCTTGTCGCCATAGAACATCGGACCGCCCTTGTCGGCGGGCCAGCCATAGCCGTTGAGCCAGACAACGTCGATGTCGCTCGCGCGCTGGGCCATGCCCTCCTCGAGGATCTTCGCGCCCTCGTTGATCATCGGGAAGATGCAGTAGGTGACGATGTCCTCCTCGCTGATCGGACGCGGCTTGGCGCCGATGCCGGCGAGGTAGTCGCGGATGATCTTCTCGACCACGGGCGAGGGGGTGGGGCGGCGTTCGGCGTCGTAGTCATAGTAGCCCGCATTGGTCTTCTGGCCGCGCCGGTCGAGCTCGCAGAGCGCGTCACGCAGCGGGTTCGCGGTCTTGGCGCCCTTCTTCCAGCCGATGTCGAGACCGGCGAGGTCGGACATCTGGAAGGGACCCATCTTGAAGCCGAACTTGTTGATGGCCGCGTCGATGTCCCAGGGCATGGCGCCGGCGGCGAGGAGCGGGTGGAGCTGGGCGCCCCGCGCATAGAGCATGCGGTTGCCGACGAAGCCCGGGCACACGCCCACGAGCACGGCGACCTTGTCGATCGTCTTGGCGACGGCCATGGAGGTGGCGATCACGTCATCGGCCGTCCTGGCGCCCCGCACGATCTCGAGCAGCTTCATCACATTGGCGGGCGAGAAGAAGTGGAGGCCGATCACGTCCTGCGGGCGCTTGGTCACGCTGGCTATCTCGTTGATGTCGAGCGCCGAGGTGTTCGAGGCGAGGATGGCGCCGGGTTTGGCGATGGCGTCGAGCTTCGTGAAGATCTGCTTCTTGAGGTCCATGTCCTCGAAGACGGCCTCGATGATGAGGTCGCAATCCTTGAGGTCGTCCATGGAGAGCGAGCCGGTGAGGCGGCTCATGCGCATGGGCACCTCGTCCATGGGGAAGCGGCCGCGCGCGGCCGAGCGCTCGTAATTGCCCTTGATCACCGAGAGGCCGCGATCGAGGGCCTCCTGCTTCGTCTCGACGATCGTCACCGGGATGCCGGCATTGGCGAAGTTCATCGAGATGCCCCCGCCCATCGTGCCGGCGCCGATGATGCCGACCTTCGCCACCTTGCGCGTCGGCGTGCCCTCGCGCAGGCCGTCCACCTGCCAGGCCTTCGCCGTGGCGGAGGAGATGTAGGCGGAGATCACGGCATCGGGAGCGGCGGGCGCGAACAGGCTCGACAGGGTCATGGCGGTCTCTTCTTCTGGTCGGTCTCCCGGGGGAGACGGGCAAGGGAGCGGGGATGGCGGAGGGCCGATCCGTGGGACGGGGTCGCAGGGCCGGTTGACGGCGCGCAGGCGAGCCGTCTTTTAATCCGTCTTAACGACGAAGAAAACCATCCGCCGTTCGGCGGCCGCGTGCCGCACCCGTGAAGGCCCCGGTACCCCCGATCATCCGACCGCACTCAGAGGAGACGTCCCATGCGCGAAGCCGTCATCGTGGCGACCGCCCGTACCCCCATCGGCAAGGCCTATCGGGGTGCGTTCAACGACACCGGCGGGGCCGCGCTCGCCGCCCATGCCATCGCCGCCGCCGTGGAGCGCTCGGGCGTCGATCCGATGGAGATCGAGGATGTGGTGCTGGGCTGCGGCCTGCCCGAGGGCACGACCGGAGGCAACATCGCGCGGCAGGCGGCCCTGCGCGCGGGCCTGCCGAAGGAGGTCTCGGGCATGACGGTGCAGCGGGCCTGCTCGTCGGGTCTCATGGGGGTTGCGACCGCTGCAAAACAGATCATCGATGACGGCATGAGGATCGTCGTCGGCGGGGGCGTCGAATCCATCTCGCTCGTCCAGAACGAGCATGTGAACAGCTATCGCCGGGGCGACCCGACGCTCATCGAGACGATCCCCGAACTCTACATGTCGATGATCGAGACGGCCGAGATCGTGGCCGAGCGCTATGGCGTCAGCCGGGAGGCGCAGGACGCCTATGCGCTGCAGTCCCAGCAGCGCACGGCGAAGGCGCAGTCCGAGGGCCGGCACGCCGCGGAGATCGCGCCCATCACCGTCAGCATGCTCGTCACCGACAAGGCCACGGGCGAGACGTCGAAGCGCGAGATCACGCTCAGCCTCGATGAGGGCAACCGCCCGCAGACGACGCTCGCCGACCTCGAGAAGCTCCAGCCCGTCTTCAAGGGCGGCCAGCGGATCAAGGAAGGGCGTTACGTCACCGCCGGCAACGCCTCCCAGCTCTCCGACGGCGCGGCCGCCCTCGTGATGATGGAGGCCCGGGAAGCCGAGCGGCGCGGGCTCACCCCCCTCGGCGCCTATCGCGGCATGGCGGTCGCGGGCTGCGGGCCGGAGGAGATGGGCATCGGCCCCGTCTTCGCCGTTCCGCGCCTTCTCGAGCGCCACGGGCTCACGGTCGACGACATCGACCTCTGGGAGCTGAACGAGGCCTTCGCCTCGCAATGCCTCTACTGCCGCGACAAGCTCGGCATCGATCCCGAGAAGTACAACGTGTCCGGAGGATCCATCTCGATCGGCCATCCCTACGGCATGACGGGCGCCCGCTGCACGGGACACGCGCTCATCGAGGGCAAGCGGCGCGGCGCGAAGCTCGCCGTGGTCACCATGTGCATCGGCGGCGGCATGGGTGCGGCGGGGCTCTTCGAGATCTTCTGAGGGAGGGGCCGGTGCGCGAGATCGCCTCAGGCCTTCGCTTTCCCGAAGGTCCCGTCGTCTACGAGGATGGCGGCGTCATCCTCGTCGAGATCGCGCGCGGCACGCTCTCGCGCGTGACGCCGAAGGGCCGGATCGAGGTGATCGCCGAGCTCGGGGGCGGACCGAACGGGGCCGCTGCCGGGCCGGACGGGGCGATCTTCGTCTGCAACAATGGCGGCTTCGACTGGCACGAGGTCGACGGGCTCCTCTTTCCCGGCCGGCAGCCGAAGACCTATTCGGGCGGCCGGATCGAGCGCGTCGACCCCGCCACCGGCAAGGCGGAGGTTCTGTACACGGAGTGTGACGGCGTCCGTCTGCGCGGGCCGAACGATCTCGTCTTCGACGATCATGGCGGCTTCTATTTCACCGATCTCGGCAAGAGCCGTCCGCACGAGATCGACATCGGGCGACTCTATTACGCCAGGGCCGACGGCAGCGCCATCCGCCTGTGCGCCGAGGGTCTGACGACACCGAACGGGACGGGGCTGAGCCCGGACGGATCGACCGTCTATGTCGCGGAGACCCAGACCGGGCGGCTCTGGAAGTTCCCGGTCCTCTCGCCCGGCGTGCTCCAGCTCCAGCACGGCTGGGCGCCCGGCACGCTGGTCGCGGGACTGCCGGGCTATCAGCTCCTCGATTCGATGGCGGTGGAGGCGGGCGGCAATATCTGCGTCGCCACGCTCGCCAATGGCGGCATCACCGTCTTCGCGCCGGGCGGCGCGGTGGTCGAGCACGTGCCGTTCCCGGATCTTCTCACCACCAACATCGCCTTTGGAGGCCCCGGTCTGAAGACGGCCTATGTGACGCTCTCGAGCACGGGCCGCCTCGTCAGCGTCGACTGGCCGCGCGCGGGGCATTCGCTGCGATATCTCAACCGCTGAGGGGGGCCCTCACCCGAAAGTCCGAAGACGGACTTTCGGCCTCTCCCAGGGCAGAGGCGAAGGACGCTGCGGCGCGGGCGTTTCTTTCCCCTATGTCCCATCCTGGCCGCTCCTACCGGGCGAGCCCCCAGGAGTGGAGAGGGGCAGGGGGTGAGGGTGCCGCTACTCCGTGAACGCCGAATAGACCAGCGTCCGCAGCTCGCGCCGCACATTGTAGGTGGTGGATGGCAGGAGCTGGGTGAGGAAGACGCAGATGAGATCTTCCGCCGGGTCGATCCAGAAATAGGTGCTGGCGGCTCCGCCCCACCAGAAATCGCCCACCGAGCCCGGCACGAGCGAGCGCGCGGGGTCGAGGCCGATGGCGAAGCCGAGCCCGAAGCCCACCCCCGCATAGGTCGCCTCGCTGAACAGCGAGATGGACATGTCGGTGAGGTCGCGCCCGCCGGGCAGATGGTTCTGCGTCATCAGCTCGACCGTCTTGGGGCTGAGGATCTGTGCCCCGCCGAGCGAGCCGCCCTCGAGCAGCATGCGGCAGAAGGTGAGATAGTCCGTCATGGTGGAGACGAGGCCGCCGCCGCCCGAAACGAAGACCGGCGGCTTGAGGAACAGGCTCGTGCGCGGATCGTCCTGCAGGACCGGCTTGCCGCCGGGCGGACACCACCAGCAGGAGGCGAAGCGCTGGGCCTGGTCCTCGCGCACGAAGAAGCCCGTCTCGCTCATGCCGAGCGGGCCGAAGATGTGCTCGTCGAAATAGTCAGGAAGCGACTGTCCGGAGACGATCTCGACGAGGCGGCCGCAAATGTCGGTGGACACGGAATAGTTCCACGCCGTTCCGGGCGAGAACTCGAGCGGCAGGCGGGCGAGCTTGCCCACCATCTCCTCGAGGCTGACGGGACCGCCAACGTCGCCGAGCAGCTGCTTGCGATAGGCGGCATCGACATTGGTGCGCTGCTGGAAGCCGTAGGTGAGCCCCGATGTATGGCGTAGAAGGTCGACCACCAGCATCGGCCGTTCGGCCCCCCGCGTGCGGAAGGTCTCCATGAACCCCGCGGCATAGACGCCGAGATCGCGCCAGTCGGGAATGTGGCGGTGGACGGGCTCGTCGAGCGCGATGCGGCCCTGTTCGACGAGCTGCATCAGCGCGACGCTCGTGACGGGCTTGGTCATAGAATAGATGCGGTAGACGGTATCCTCCGCCAGCGGAACGCCCCGTTCGGGGTCCTGATGGCCGAGCCGCACATGATGGGCGAGCCCGCCGCCCCGCCAGACCGCAACCTCCGCGCAAGGAAGCTTCCCCGTCCCGATGTAGCGCTCGGAGAGGAAGCGGTCGATGCGGGCGAGCCGGTCAGGCGACAGGCCCGCCTCGCGGGGGGCGACCACGGGCGTGGGCAGGGCAGGGCGCATGGAAACCTATCGGGTGGCGGGGACCGGACGCTGATGACAGGAACGTCAGCGCCGCGCGAGTCCCTTCTTTTCCATCCGCCATTTGAGCATGTCAAAGCGGTCCTGCCCGAAGAAGGGTTCGCCCTCGAACACCATCAGCGGCACGCCCCAGTGGCCCGCCTCGAGCTGCGCCGCCTGGTTCGCCTCGAGGACCGCCTCGAAATGGGCGCGCTCCGCCGTCACGCGCGCATCGAGCTTGGCGAGGTCGAGGCCCGCGCGCGCCGCGGCGTTGGCGAGGTGATCGCCCTCGTGCCAGTTGTCGACCTTCCCGCTCCAGAGCGTCGAGCTGACCTCGTCGAGGAAGGGCAGGCCCCGTCCCGCCTCGGCGGCCGCGATGCCGAGCGCCGTCAGGCGGAAGATGTAGGGCTGCTCCTTGGGATATTTGCCGGTCTGCGGGTCGCGATAGACGGGGTCGGGCACCGGCCAGCGGATCGGCAGGCCCGCGAATTCCGCCGACCGGCCGACGTCGCGCGCGAAATAGGGGAACCAGAGCGGGTTGACGGTCTCGAAGAATTCCGCCGAACGGACCGCGATCGGATAGACCGGCCGGACGTCGCAGGTGCAGTCATAGTCCTCGGTCAGCCGGCGGACCCGCTTGGTCACGATGTAGGAATAGGGCGAGCGGAAGGACCAGTAGAGCTGGAAGTTCAGGGTCATGGATGTCTCTCCGTTCCGGGGCGGGGATGGTCAGCCGCGTGACCGGCCGATGGTTTACATGATTGCCGACATCTTGTCCCCACCTCAGGGGCGCAACGCTGCCATGGCCTGCGGCCGTGGCGCGAGGGCAGAAGGCTCGGACGCGTCCGCTCCGTTGGCTGGGGACGCGACGCGCGTCACCCTCGCGCGTCCCTCTGCGGCGCGCCGCGCGAGGAGGAGCCCCGCGATTTCCTGCCCTGGCAGGTGACGGGCCTGCCGGCAGTGTGTCTCTTCCAGCCGAGCTACTGGTACCACACGAGCGGCGACACGCCGGACAAGGTGTCGGCGGCCGGGCTCGAGGCGGCGGCGAAGGTGCACGCCCGCCTGATCGACGCCATGGGCGAGACCCCGCGGGAGGTCTGGGGCACCCGCCTTCCCGACCGGCGATAAGGCTCAGCGCCGGCCGAGCGCGCCGAAGACGAAGCCGCCCGCGGCGCCCGCCAGCACCTGCGCGGCGAAGCCGAGGCCCGAGCGCGCGCCCGCGATCGGCATGGTGCCGTTGAACTGCGTCTCCATCAGGAGGAGGGCGGTGGCCACCGCGGCTGCGCCCGCGAGCGGATAGCCGATCGCCCGAAGGCCCGGCACGAGGCGCAGGACCGCCGCCGCGACGAGGAAGGCGAGGAGGAACCCCGCCAGCATGACGACGCCATAGGCGGGTCCCATCCCCAGTATGTCGTGCGCGGTCCAGGCGAGGCGCTCGGAGCCGGGCACGCTCATGCCGATCCCCTGCATCGCTCCGATCACGAACTGGGTGTGAAGCATCGCCGCGAGCACCGTGGCGACCGCCGCGCTGATCACGAGCCTCAGGACCAGTCCGATCACCGACCCGATCGCCACCATCGTCTCGCCCCTTGCATCTGATCTGCCGCCCGCGCGGTTTCATGTTAGCCTGCGGCCCGTTCGCCGCGCCAGTCCCCGCGCCTTCGGGGCCCGACCATGGGGTCGATTATGCTGAAACCGCTTCCGGGCTGCCTCGTTGCGAGCCTCTCGCTGGCCCTCGGCCTTGCCGCCCCGGCCGCCGCCGGGCCGCTGCCCTACGAGATCGAGGAGGTGGCCTCCGGGCTCGAGCATCCCTGGGGCCTCGAATTCCTGCCCGATGGCGGGTTCCTCGTGACCGAACGCAACGGCGGGCTCGTGCGGATCGCCCCGGGCGCGGATACGAAGGCCGCCGTCGAGGGGGTCCCGGAGGCGCTGGCGATGTCGCAGGGCGGGCTCCTCGACATTCTCCTCGCGCCCGATTTCGCCGAGAGCTCGACCCTCTTTCTCTCCCTCGCCGCCGGCACGCCAAAGGCAAACGCCACCCGCCTCGTGCGCGCCACGCTCGAGGGCACGCGCCTCAACGATGTGAGGACGCTGTTTCTCGCGGAACCCGCCAAGGACACGACGGTGCATTATGGCGGCCGCCTCGCCCTGATGGCGGACGGCACGCTGCTCCTCACCCTGGGCGATGGCTTCGACTATCGGGAGGAGGCCCAGCGCCTGACGAGCCATCTCGGCACGATCGTGCGCCTGACCCCCGATGGCGCGGCACCCGCCGACAATCCCTTCGTCGGGCAGGCCGGCGCCAGGCCCGAGATCTGGAGCTATGGCCACCGCAACGTCCAGGGGATCGTGGTCGATCCCCGGACGGGGCGCGTCTATGCGCATGAGCACGGGCCGCGCGGCGGCGACGAGCTCAACCTCATCGAGCCGGGCCGGAACTACGGCTGGCCGCTCGCCACCTATGGCCTCGACTATTCGGGCGCCTATGTCTCTCCGCACACGGCCTATGAGGGCACCGAGCAGCCCTTGCGCTACTGGGTCCCCTCCATCGCGCCCTCGGGCATGGACCTCTATGACGGCACGCGCTTTCCCGCCTGGACGGGAGACCTCTTCCTCTCGGCGCTCGTTCCGGGCGATGTCCGCCGCATCGATCTCGGCCCCGAGGGCGAGATCCTCGGCGAGGAGGTGCTCTTCGCCGAGCTGAAGACGCGCATCCGCCACGTCCGCGCGGGGCCGGACGGCTTTCTCTATCTCCTCACCGACGAGACGGACGGGCGCCTCCTGCGCGTGGGACCCGGAAAGTGACCGCGAGGTGGCATCGGGCGCCCGCCCGCGCTATGAAGGCCCCGCGGCTGTCCCCGTAGCTCAGCAGGATAGAGCATCAGATTCCTAATCTGAGGGCCGTGGGTTCGAATCCCGCCGGGGACGCCAGCCGATGGTCCGGCGCCCATTCCCCGCCCTGTGCCTGCGGTGCAAGAGCATCGGAGGTCCCGCCCGACCCGATCGCCGCCGTCGGCAAGCCGCTCCCCCTGCTGCATGGCAGCCCTGCGACAGCCAACGCGGAACGTGAATGCCGCATGCGCTATGTTGCGCGGGCAGTGAGGTGGCTCGACCAGCCGTGCCGCCGAATTGATGAGACGCAAGGAGCGCACCCATGGCTGATCTCGTGCTCTACGGCACGCCCCTGTCACCCTTCGTGAGGAAAGTCCAGGTTGTTCTTGGGCATACCGGCTGTCCCTACGATTTCGAGACGGTGAACATCCGGGCGATGCCGGACTGGTTCCTGGAGATCAGCCCTGCCCGGCGCATTCCGGTCATCCGTGATCGGACGATCGGAACGGAGGGCCAGGCCGGAACGATCTTCGACTCCTCGGCCATCAGTCTTTTCCTGGATCGTCGTCTCAACGCCGGCCTTTTTGGAACGACGCCATTCGAGGCGGGACGCATTGCCGCGATCGAGGAATATGCCGACAGCGTGCTCGGGCCGACCGTCGGCATGGGGATTTTCCGGCCCATCCTGTTCCCGCGCTTCGCCGGAAAGCCATCCGACCTCGACACGGCCCGGAAGACCTGGTCGGAAACGTTGCCCTCGATTTTCGACTATCTGGAGGGCGTCCTGAATGGCGGCGCGCATTTCGTCGGCGGGCGCTATTCCCTGGCCGACATCGCCGTTGGCTGCCAGATGCTGCAACTGGATCTCGTCGCCGGACTTCCGGATGCGGACCGCTGGCCCGCGCTCGTCAAGCACTCGGAAGCGATGAGACTTCGGCCCGAATTTGCCAGGAACCTCGAGGCCAGCTTCCAGCTGATCGCCGGAATCCTTCCGGAGAAGGTCGATTTACGCTAGCGAGCCGTTGCGATCGCCAGCGAGTCAGCCCGAACGGGCTGGGTTTGTCTCGGTCGCGATCGTTGAGATGTCCGTGCACCGGCAGGACGCCATCGCTGGCGCCCTGGGTGCAGGCCACGACAGGATGGATGCACACGATGAGCGACGATACCGGATACACCCCGCCGAAAGTGTGGACCTGGAACAAGGAGTTCGGTGGGCGTTTTGCCTCGATCAACCGTCCGATCGCGGGACCGACCCATGAAAAGCCGCTGCCCGTCGGGCGTCATCCGATGCAGCTCTACTCGCAAGGCACGCCGAACGGCGTCAAAGTCACGCTGCTGCTGGAAGAATTGCTCGCCCTTGGACATAAGGGCGCGGAGTACGACGCCTGGTTGATTCAGATCATGAGCGGCGACCAGTTCTCGTCCGGCTTTGTCGAGGTGAACCCCAACTCCAAAATCCCGGCTTTGGTCGATCGCAGTGGGCCAGAACCGATTCGCGTGTTCGAGTCGGGCGCTATTCTCCTTCATCTCGCCGAGAAGTTTGACGCCTTCCTTCCAAAGACGCCGAAGGAGCGCGCCGAATGCATGTCGTGGCTGTTCTGGCAGATGGGATCCGCGCCGTTCCTTGGCGGCGGGTTCGGCCATTTCTACGCCTATGCGCCGGTCAAGATCGCCTACGCGATCGATCGGTTCGCGATGGAGGTGAAGCGCCAACTCGACGTGCTGAACCGGCATCTGTCGGAGCATGAATTCATGACCGGCGGAGAGTACACCATCGCCGACATGGCGATCTGGCCCTGGTATGGCGGGCTCGCCAATGGCCTTCTCTACGGCGCCGGCGAATTCCTGTCGGTCCACGAATACACGCATGTGCGGCGATGGGCGGATGGCATTGCGTCCCGTCCTGCCGCGCAGCGCGGCCGCATGGTGAACCGGACCTTCGGCGATCCGGCCAGCCAGCTCCGTGAGCGTCACGATGCGACCGATTTCGAGACCCGCACGCAGGACAAGATCGGCGGGGGCTGATCGTGCGCCACCCGTTGGGCGGGCCGCGGACCACATGGGAGCGATCAGGCGGAACACGAAATGCGGCGCCTGCTTCAATTGAGCAGGCCGACGAGGTACGGTGCAGGCGCCTTCAGACGGGCCTATGCCGCCCCGAAAGACGCCACTCAGGGAGACACGCCATGATGCCCTCGCGCCGCCTTGCCTTCGGACTTCTCGCCGCATTCGGCCTTGCCCTCGGGGGCCTCTCGCCCGTGGCCGCTGCGGACGGGCAGGGATTGACGGCCGAGGAGATCGCGGCGCGCATCGCCGCGGCGCCCGGGCGGCCGGCCGAGGACGCCGCCCGCGATGCCGGGCGCAAGCCCGCCGAGGTGCTCGCCTTCCTCGGTCTCGCCTCGGGCATGACCGTCGTCGACGTCTGGGCCGCCGGCGGGTGGTACACGGAGGTCCTCGCGGCGGCCGTGGGACCGGACGGCAAGGTCTACGCGCAGAACATTCCGGCCCTCCTGCAGATGCGGAACGGCGTCAACGAACAGGCGCTCGCGGCCCGGCTCGCCGATGGCCGGCTTACCAATGTCGCGCGGATCGACACCGATCTCGACCGCTCTGAACTCGCCCCTGGCTCGGTCGATCTCGCCATCACCGCGCTCAACTTCCATGACGTCTACAATGCGCGCGGCGCCGAGGCCGCGACGGCCTTTCTCGTCTCGATCCACCGTGTGCTGAAGCCGGGCGGGGTGCTCGGCATCATCGACCATACCGGCGTTCCGGGCGCCGACAACGAGAAGCTCCACCGGATCGACCCGGCCCTCGTGCCGCCCGTGGCCGAGGCCGCCGGCTTCGTGGTCGAGGCGCGGAGCGAGGTCCTCGCCAATCCGGCGGACGACAAGTCGCTGCTCGTCTTCGATCCGTCCGTGCGCGGAAATACGGACCGCTTCGTCTACCGGCTGCGCAAGCCGGCGGAGTGAGATCCGCGCCGTGACCGTGCCCGAATGAGAAGAGGCGCTGCACGGGGGC
>JACAEB010000184.1 GCA_013389075.1 Alphaproteobacteria bacterium | reverse complement strand
GGGGCCCGCCGCGCCCGCCCCTCAGGCCGATGCCGACACGCGCGCGCTCGAGGCCAATCTCGCCGACGCGCTCGGCCTTGCCGTCACGATCGAGCATCGCGGCGAGCGGGGGCGCGTCGTCCTCGCCTACGAGTCCCTCGAGCAGCTCGACGAGATCTGCCGACGTCTGACGCGGCGCTGAGGGCCGCCCCGCGCCTTCGCTGCGCGCGAGGCGAGGGGCTCAACATCGGCGCCCATCCGCTATAGGGTTCTCCGCCGAACCCCGAATTGATGGAGGCAAGCGACATGAGCGGCACGACACTGACGATCGAGGGTCCCGACGGCGCGTTTTCCGGCTATCTCGCCCGTCCCGCCGGCGGGAAGTGGCCGGGGGTCGTGGTGATCCAGGAGATCTTTGGCGTGAACAAGGTGATGCGCGACATCTGCGATGGCCTTGCCGCGCAGGGCTATGTCGCGCTCTGCCCCGATCTCTTCTGGCGCATCGAGCCCGGTATTCAGCTCACGGACAAAACCGACGCGGAATGGAA
The DNA here is from genome assembly GCA_013389075.1 of Alphaproteobacteria bacterium. GTDB lineage: Bacteria > Pseudomonadota > Alphaproteobacteria > JACAEB01 > JACAEB01 > JACAEB01. The sequence goes on along the minus strand of JACAEB010000184.1, from coordinate 24,470 downwards.
GCGGGCCTTCGAGCTCTTCCAGGCCTTCGACGTCGATGCTGGGCTGCAGGACCTGCAGGCGACGATCACCGCCTTGCGCGGACAGGCGGGCGTGACGGGCAAGGTGGGCACGGTCGGTTACTGCCTTGGGGGCCTGCTCGCCTATCTGACCGCCACCCGCACCGATGCCGACTGCGCCGTCGGCTATTACGGGGTCGGCATCGAGGGGAGGCTCGCGGAGGCGGGGCGGATCAAGAAGCCGCTGCTCCTGCACATAGCGGGCAAGGACCAGTTCGTGCCGCCTGCGGCACAGAAATCCGTACGCGAGGGTCTGGCCGGCACTCCGCTCGTCTCCATTCTGGGCTATGCGGAGAATGACCACGCCTTCGCGCGGGTGGGCGGCGCCCATTACGATGCGCGGGCGGCGGGGCTCGCCAATGCGGCGACGGCGGCCTTCTTCGCCGCCTGGCTCGGGTGAGGCGCCATGAAAGCCGTCCGTATCGAGACGACCGGCGGGCCGGAGGTGCTTCGGCTCGTTGACGTGCCGCGGCCGGTCCCCGGCGCGGGTGAGATCCTCATCGCCCAGGAGGCGGTGGGGCTCAATTTCATCGACACCTATCAGCGCTCGGGGCTCTATCCCGTGAAGCTGCCCTCGGGGCTGGGACTCGAGGGGGCGGGCGTGGTCGAGGCGGTGGGCGAGGGGGTCACCCGCTTCAGGCCCGGCGACCGCGCCGCCTATTGCACGGGACCGCTCGGCGCCTATGCCGAGGCCCACGCCGTGCCCGCGGGCCGGGCGGTGCGCGTGCCGGACGGGATCACGAGCGAGCTCGCCGCCGCCGGGCTCCTCAAGGGGCTCACCGCGCAATTCCTCCTCCGCAGCTGCCATGCCGTGCAGCCGGGGGAGACCATTCTCGTCCATGCCGCCGCCGGCGGGGTGGGGCTCATCCTCTGCCAATGGGCGAAGGCCCTCGGCGCCACGGTCATCGGCACGGCGGGCAGCGAGGCCAAGGCGGCACTCGCCCGGGAGCATGGATGCGATCACGTCATCCTCTACCGGCGCGAGGACGTGGCGGCGCGCGTGCGGTAGATCACCGGCGGGGCGGGCGTGCCGGTCGTCTACGACTCCGTCGGCAAGGACACCTTCATGGCCTCGATCGACAGCCTCGCCCCGCGCGGGCTGATGGTCAGCTTCGGCAATGCCAGCGGGCCCGTGGGCCCGATCGACCCGCTCCTTCTTTCGGCCAAGGGGTCGCTCTATCTGACCCGGCCGACGCTCTTCCATTATGCCTCGACCACCGCGGCGCTCGACAGGATAGCAAGTGAGTTCTTCGCGGTGCTCGGGGATGGCCGTGTGCGCGTCGCGATCCACCAGCGCTTCGGCCTCAGCGAGATCGTCCGGGCCCATGAAGCGCTCGAGGCTCGGGCGACGCAGGGCGCGAGCGTGCTCGATCCGGGCCGCTGACCTCAGCGGGGACGCAGCCGCCCATAGGCGTAGAGCGTCACGCCGGCGGCGAGGAGCCACCAGAGGATCAGCGCGAAATAGATCGTGAACTGCCAGACCAGCGGCCCGAACCGGTTGGACCCGTGGACGAGCGAGAGGAGGCCGAGCAGCGCATAGCTCCCCGCTCCCGCGAGGAGGAGGAAGCCGAGCCCCGCGACGAGCGGGGCGAGGAGGCGGGGCAGGGCGGCGCGGCGGACGGCCGAGCGCTCCTCCGGCGAGAGGGCGCGGCCGCGGGCCGTGGCGGCCTCCGCCTCGCTGTCGGCAAGGACGCCGGTGACGTGCAGGACGTAGCGCTGGGCGATGACCAGCGCGACGAAGATCCCGGAAATCAGGACGACGATCCCTGCGCTCATCTGCGCTGAGCTGCTCCAAGGACCTCGGCGGGCCCACCACTGCGATAGGACCAGAGGACGGCGGCGAGCGCCTTGGCGAAATCGGCCCGCTCGGGCGGGCTCAGAAAGCCGCCGACGACCTCCCTGTGGGCCCGCTCGGCGATCACGAGCCGCGGGGTGCGGCCGCCTCCGCCCTCGAGCAGCACCTGCGCCCATGCGGGCTCGAAGGTGCTCACCTCCGCCCGGCCGCCCGGGCTGATCCGCGTCAGGGTGAGGACACCGGGGGAGAGCTCGACGATCTCGCGCCGGCGCCCGTCGCGATAGGACCAGCGGAAGGCGATGTAGAGGAGAAGCAGGTCGAGCCCGAAAAACCCGGTGATGGGCCAGGCGCCGAGGCTCCAGAAGAAGAGCCCCGACAGCAGCGTCACGCCGGCCGCGCCCGCCATCAGCCAGACGAACCCCCGCCCGCCGAGCGAGCGGTGGGGGTAGAGGGTGGCCGAGAACAGCACGGGCGGGGCCGTGTCCTGCGAGCTGGTCATCTTAAGAGAGTAGGGTCGCAGCGGCCCGAATTCCAGACGCATCCCGCAGGAGAGCCGCCCGGTCTTGCCTCGTATGGGTCCGGCGCCTATCAAGCCGCCATGCCGCCCGTCTCCCGCAAGCCCTTCACCCGCGCCGAGCGAACCGCCTTCTTCGAGCGGCTGGCCGCCCACACGCCCCATCCCGCGACCGAGCTCGCCTATACCAATCCGTACACGCTCCTGGTGGCGGTGGTGCTGTCGGCCCAGGCGACGGACAAGGGCGTGAACAAGGCGAGCGCCGGTCTCTTCGCCCGCGCGGATACGCCGGCGAAGATGCTGGCGCTCGGCGAGGCGGGCGTGACCGAGCACATCAAGACCATCGGCCTCTTCCGCGCCAAGGCCCGCAACGTGATCGCGCTCTCGGCGCAGCTCATCGAGCGTCATGGGGGCGAGGTGCCGGCGGACCGGGAGGCGCTGGAGGCGCTGCCCGGTGTCGGGCGCAAGACGGCCAATGTGGTGCTCAACACGGCCTTCGGCCTGCCGACCATCGCGGTCGACACGCATATCTTCCGTGTCGCCAACCGCACCGGGCTCGCCCCCGGCCGCACGCCGCGCGCGGTCGAGGACGGGCTTCTCGCGGCGGTCCCCGGTCCCTTCCTCAAGGACGCGCATCACTGGCTGATCCTGCATGGACGCTATGTCTGCAAGGCGCGCGCGCCCGATTGTCCGGCCTGCGTCGTCCGCGATCTGTGCCGCTTTCCCGACAAGACGGACAGGCCGGCGGAGGCCGCCGTCACGACACGGGCGCCGACGGCCGCCGCGCGCGCACCGCGGCCTCGAGGCAGGCGGCCATCCCCGCCTCGGGGCTGAGCGGCCGCGACCCGCTCTGCGGCTCGTATTCGAGATGGGTGACCTCGTGGCGGCCCTCCGCGCCCGGATAGAGGAAGAGGAACAGCACGCAGCCTCCCGTCTGGTATTGCCACATCTGCGCCTCGCCCTCGACGCGCAGCACGGTCGGCTCGCCGAAGGTGGTGCGCAGTCGCGCCGGCGCCATGCCCATGACCTCGCGCGCGGCGGGCACCTCTGCGGGGGCAAGCGATACGGTCGGCACGGGCGCGACCGCGTCCGGCTCCCCGCTCGCGCAGGCCCCGAGCGCGAGGGCGCCCGCGAGCGCCAGCAGCCGCCTCGCCCGTCCGGTCCTCATCCCCTGTTCCATCTCGCCCCCTCCTCGCTCGCCGGCCGCAGCCCCGCCACGAAATGCACCATGAGCGCCGTCGCGAAGAGCGGCGCGACCAGTCCCAGCACGGGCACCAGCATCAGCACTGCCGAGGCGGCGCCGAGCGCGAGGATGCGCAGCCGGTTCCCGCGCCGCAAGGCCCGCACCTGTGCCGGCGCCATCCGGCGCAGGGCGACGAGCTCGAAGAATTCCCGCCCCACCAGGAGGCCGTTCACGAGAAGGAAGACGGCGAGGTTGAGCCCGGGCAGGAAGAGATAGACCGGCAGCGCGAGAAGGTTGCCGATCAGGACGGCGCCGAGGAGCCGAAGCCCCATGACGAGCCCGTCGAGAAAGGGCACGTCGCGCGGCGGGCCCGCCTCCGGATAGCGCCGCGCCTCGAGCCGGTTCGCCAGCCCCTCGGCGAAGAGGCCGAGAAAGAGCGCCGTCACCGCCGGCATCATCAGGACGAGGCCGACGAGAAGGCCGAGCTGGCCGAGCACCTCCGCGAGGCGGTCGAGCCAGGCGGGCCCGAGATCGGGCAGAAGACCGAGCGCCTCCCGCCCGGCGAGGAAGAGGCCCACGGCGAGCGCAAGGCTCACAAGCGCGGCCTTCAGGATCGTGAGGAGCAGCGGGCCGGAGAAGAGATCGCCGGCCCCGCGCGCGAGCGCCCGGGCGGCGGGAGCCCGCAAGGCGGCCCGCGCGGGGGCGGTCGAGGCCGTGGGTCGGGACATGGCGGTCGGGGCTCCCTCGGTTGTCCGGGCACGCGCCATCCTTATACTCCGCCCCCGAGCCCGATTTCTCCCCCTCGATCCGGAGTGTTTCATGACGGAGAGTCAGTACGACGTCGTGGCGATCGGCAATGCGATCGTGGACGTTCTCGCCCAGGCCGACGACGGTTTCCTCGCCGCCCACGACATCGCCAAGGGGGCGATGACGCTGATCGAGGAACCCCGCGCCCACGCCATCTACGCGGCCATGGGACCCGCGGTCGAGATTTCCGGCGGCTCGGCCGCGAACACCATGGTGGGCCTTGCCGGACTCGGCGGACGCGCCGCCTTCATCGGCAAGGTGCGGAACGACCAGCTCGGCGAGGTGTTCGCCCACGACATCAGAGCCGCCGGCGTGCATTTCGCGACGCCCCCCGCGACGGAAGGGCCGGCCACGGCGCGCTGCTTCATCCTGGTGACGCCCGACGCCCAGCGCAGCATGAACACCTTTCTCGGCGTTTCGAGCCTCCTCGAGCCCTCCGATCTCGACCCGACGCTGATCGCGGCGGGCCGCACGGTCTATCTAGAGGGCTACCTCTTCGACAGGCCCGAGGCCAAGGACGCCTTCTACCGCGCCGCCGCCATTGCCCACGGGTCGGGACGGGAGGTTGCCCTCACGCTCTCCGACGCCTTCTGCGTCGGCCGTCACCGCGCGGCCTTCCAGCATCTCGTCGAGAGCGAGGTCGACATCCTCTTCGCCAACGAGGCGGAAATCACCGCGCTCTACGAGGTGGACGGCTTCGACGCGGCGCTGCAGATCGTGCGGCGCAAGTGCCGGCTCGCGGCGCTGACGCGCTCGGCAGCGGGCTCGGTCATCGTGAGCGGGGAGGAGGTCCATGTGGTGCCGGCCGAGCCGGTGGCGAAGGTCGTCGACACCACGGGGGCGGGCGATCTCTTCGCGGCGGGCTTCCTGTTCGGCCTCGCGCGCGGGCGCGATCTCGGCACCTGCGGCCGGTTCGGCAGCCTTGCGGCGGCGGAGATCATCTCCCATCTGGGCGCCCGGCCCGAGACCTCGCTCAACGCGCTCGCGACGGGCAAGGGCCTTCTCTAAGGCAGTGACGCTCAGGGCCGCATGAAGGGATAGTCCGTGTCGGGATCGACATTCTCGGCGGCGGTGAGGAGCTCGGCCCTCACATCCTCTGGGCTGCGCGCCTGAAGATAGGTCTTCACGACGAGGGCGAACATGGCGCGGGCGATCTGGTCGGGCTCGTGCCCGATGCGGGCGGCCTCGGCCAGCGCCGCTTCGAAATGGGTCCGTGCGATGCGCGATGGCGTGGTCATGGGCGTTCCTCCCCGCTCCTGTATGGCCTTCTCGCATTGCAGAGCTTATGTAGGAGAGCGCGGTGGGGGCAGGCGGCGAAAGGCCACATATGGCTGAGGAGCGCATTCGATGATCGACCGCCTGATTAGCCTTCTCCGGGGCCAGCCCGCCGTCGACCCGGACAGCTATGACGCGAAGCAGATCGCGGCGGGCGCGCTGCTCGTCGAGAGCTGCCGGATCGATGCGAGCTATGCCGGCGTCGAGCGGCGGGCCATCAAGCGCGTCCTCGGCGAGCGCTTCGCCCTGAGCGAGCCCGATGCGGAGGGGCTCCTGCGCCTTGCCGAACGCAGCCAGAGCGAGGTCTATTCCGACTTCACCTTCACCGAGGCGGTGCGCGAGAGCTTCTCCGAGGGGGAGCGGGTCGAGCTGATCAGCATGCTCTGGGAGGTGGCGCTGTCGGATGGCGAGCTGCATTCCTTCGAGGATCACATGATCCGCCGCGTCGCCATCGAGGTGGGCGTGACCGAGAGCGAGGTCGACGCCGCCCGGAAGGAGGCGGCCGCCCGGCTGGGGCTCGGGGACATCCAGCCGACCGGCTGAACGGCGGCCCGCGCCGGTGCCGGATCCATCCTCAACGCCCGTCATCCTGAGGCGCGCCCGCAGGGCGCCTCGGCGCTCGCGATGACGGCGCCTCGTCCGGCCGCCGCCGCGCCGGTTCAGCCGAGCGGGAAGCCCACGAGGTCCTCGAGCGCGGCGATCGCCCGGTCCGGATGGGTCACCTTGATGGCGCGCATGCCCATCTCCGCCGCCGGCTTGCAGTTGATGCCGAGGTCGTCGAGATAGACACAGGCCTGCGGCGCGACCTCCAGCGCCTCGCACATCATCGCGTAGATGCGCGGATCGGGCTTGCGCACCCCCGCCTTCGAGCTTTCGATGATGTGGTCGAAGAGGCCCATGATCTCGGCGATGGCCCGGGCCTTCTCGCTCGTCCCCGCCATGCCCGGCCCCTCGCCCGAGGCGACGTTGTTGGTGATGCAGCCGACCTTGAAGCGCGCCTTGCAGCGCCGCAGCGCGGTGACCATTCGCGGCCGCACCTCGCCCGAGAGGAGGGCGATGACGTCGCGCCCCGGCACGCGATGGCCGAGGCGCTCGGACTCCTCGGCGAAAAGGCTGTCGAACTCCGCCGCCGTGCATTTCGACCGCTCGAACAGCGACCAGGCATTGGTGTCCGGATCGCGCGCGTTCACGCTCCGGATGAAGTCGTGCGGCAGACCCCGCTCGGCCTCGTAGCGGTTGAACGCCTCGAAGGGCGAGGTCGTGAACACGCCCCCGAAATCCCACAGCACGGCCTCGATGCTCACGCCTTCCTCCCGGTCATTGGTCCTGTTCCAAGGTGACGATCGCCTGCCCGTCCGCGATGGCGAGGGAGAGCCGCCTCAGGGCCTCGCCCTTGCAGGGCCCCGACACGCAGTGCCCGTCCTCGGGCCGGAAGCGGGCGCCATGGGTCGAACAGACGAGAAGCCCCGTCTGCGGATCGGTGAAGCGGTCCGGAAAGGTCTCGAGCGGGGTGCCCTGATGCGGGCACGCGTTGAGATAGGCGTGAAGCGCGCCTTTCGTCCGCACAAGGACGATATCGACCGCGTCCGCTCCCGACCCGAAGCTGAACCCGCGCGCCCCGCCCTCGGAGATCTCCGTCGCCGCGCAGAGATGAAGACGCGCCGCGCTCATGCCTGCTCGAGCTCCTCGGGGGTGAGCCCGCCCATGGCGAGGATCCGCGTGAAGGCCTCCTCGGGGATCGGCATGACCGAGAGGCGCGACTGGCGGACGAGCAGCAGCCCCGAGAGAGCAGGCTCTGCCTTGATCTCGGAAAGGCTGACCGGACGGGGCAGGGCGCGCAGCGCCGCGACGCGGACCATGCCGAAGCGCCCGCTCGGATCGGTGGGGTCGGGCTGATAGCTCTCGGTCACGCGCACGAGGCCCATGATCCGCTTCTCGTCCACGTAATGATAGAAGAAGCCGAGATCGCCGACCGCCATCGCCTTCATGTTGTTCGCGGCCTGATGATTGCGCACCCCGGTCCAGGGCTCGCCCGCCGGGCCGCGCTTCACCTGATCCTCCCAGCTCCAGGCGCCGGGCTCGGACTTGAACACCCAGACCGCCATGGGAGCGTCCTCAGCCGGCGGGGGGGATGGACGGGCCGCTCACCCAGCTCCCGATGGCCGCGCGGAAGGGCCGCACGTCCACGCGCTCGAAGAGCCCGGCCCGCGCATAGGGATCGTTTTCGGCCCAGGCGCGCGCCTTCGCGAGGTCCTCGGCCTCGATGACGATCAGACTGCCGATCATCTCCCCCGCCTCGTTCAGGAAGGGACCGCCGAGGGCGACATTGCTCTTGCGCACATAGTCGAGATGCGCGGCGCGCGTCGCAAGGCGGGTTTCCATGGCGTCGGGCTTGTCTATGCAGATCAGGGCAAAGTGCATGGCATTCTCCGAACTGGTCACGTTTCGGACCGGAAGGGCCGGGACAGAAGGCCCCCGATCGCGGCGTCGAGACTCATCTGCTTACAAACGATCGCGGCGACGGCGGTGGAAATCGGCATGTCGACGCCGAGCCGCTCCGCGAGATCGGCGACCGCGCCCGAGGTCAGGACGCCCTCGGTGACGCTGCGCCGGCCGCCGAGCACGGCATCGAGGGTCTCGCCCTGTCCGAGCTTCACGCCGAGCGAGTAGTTGCGCGATTGCGGGCTCGAGGCGGTGAGGACGAGGTCGCCAAGGCCCGACAGCCCCGCGAGCGTCTCGGCGCGGCCGCCGAGCGCCACGGCCAGGCGCGACATCTCGGCGAAACCGCGCGCGATCAGCGCTGCGCGCGCGCTCGCGCCGAGCCCCTTGCCGTCGACGATCCCGCAGGCGATGGCGAGCACGTTCTTCACCGCCCCGCCGATCTGCGCCCCGACGAGATCGTCCGAGAGATAGGGACGGAAGGTCGGCAGGCCCACCGCGCGCAGGAGCGTGCGTCCCGCCTCGGGGTCGGTGACGGCGAGCGTGAGGGCGGTGGGCAGCCCGCGCGCGACGTCGATGGCAAAGCTCGGCCCCGAGAGGATGGCAGGGAGCGCGGCCGGGAAGGCCTCGGCGAGGACGACGCTCAAGAGCTTGTCCGTGCCCTGTTCGAGTCCCTTGGCGCAGATGGCGGCGGGAACCGGGCCCGCCCCATGGCCCGCCAGCGCCGCCGCGACCGGCCGCAGGTGCTGGGCGGGCGTGACGAGGAGAAGCGCGTCGGCCCCCGTGAGCGCCGCGAGCGATCCCGTGGCGCGGATGGCGGGCTCGAGCCGCACGCCGGGCAGATAAAGCGCGTTCTCGCGTGTCGTCTCGAGCGATTCGGCGAGGCCCGGTTCGAAGGCCCAGAGCGTGACGGCGTGGCCCGCGCGCGCGGCGGTCTGGGCAAGGGCCGTTCCCCAGGCCCCCGCGCCGACGACACCCACGTGGAGAGGCCCGCTCATGCCCGCGCTCCCTTGGCGCCCGCGGTGATCTCGCGCGGGGCCGCCCGGTCGTCGAGCGGCCAGCGCGGGCGGGCGGCAATGTCGGGGTCGTGCGCAAGGCCCGCGCGCAGGCGCTCGATGCCGGCCCAGGCGATCATCGCCGCATTGTCCGTGCAGAGCGCGACGGGGGGTGCAACGAAGGCAAAGCCCGCCTCGGACGCGGCCCCGGCGAGGCGCTCGCGGATGAGCGTGTTGGCCGCGACGCCGCCGGCGACGACGAGCGCAGGCGCGGGGGCCGCGCGGCTTTCGCGCATCATCGCCATGGCGTTCCGTGTCCGGTCGACGAGGCAGTCCGCGATCGCCGCCTGCAGGCCGGCGGCGAGATCGGCGGTCCGGGGCGCGGGGGCTCCCTCAGGCGCGTCAAGGGCAAGGCGCAGCGCGGTCTTCAGTCCCGAGAAGGAAAAATCCGCCCCCGGACGGCCGAGGAGGGGGCGGGGCAGGGCGATAGCGCCGGCGCGGCCCGCGCGGGCCGTGCGCTCGATGGCGGGGCCGCCGGGATAGGGCAGGCCGAGCAGCTTGGCGCCCTTGTCGAAGGCCTCGCCGGCGGCATCGTCCATCGTCGTGCCGAGGCGCTCGTAGCGGCCCGGGCCGTCGACGATCAGAAGCTGGCAGTGCCCGCCCGATACGAGGAGGAGGAGGTAGGGAAAGGCCACGGGCTCGATCAGCCGCACGCTGAGCGCATGGCCCTCGAGATGGTTGATCCCGAGAAAGGGCAGCCCGCGCGCGAGCGCGAAGGCCTTGCCGGCCGTGAGCCCCACGAGCACCCCGCCGATGAGCCCGGGTCCCGCCGTCGCCGCCACCGCGTCGAGCCCGCCGGGCGCAAGGCCGGCCTCGGCGAGGGCGGTCTCGATGATCGGGCCGAGCGTCTCCACATGGGCCCGCGCGGCGAGTTCGGGCACGACGCCGCCATAGGGGGCGTGCACGTCGAGCTGGCTCGCCACGATATTGGCAAGGATCCGCGCCGTCCCGTCCGGGGCGGCGTGCACCACCGCGGCGGCGGTCTCGTCACAGCTCGTCTCGATGCCGAGAACATGCATGGCGCGGGTCCCGGGAAGGGGCGGACGGAGGCGGGCGCGGCGGCGCTGCGGCGAGCGCCCGGCGCGGCGCCGGCATCATTGCCGAGAGGGGGGCGACAGGGCAACCGGCCCCCGCCGGCGACCGGAGGGCGCCCGCTCAGAAGTCGATCGAGTAGTCATGGATCACGAAGAGGGACGGCGAGAGCTCCACATCGTGCTCCACCTCGGCGAGGCGGATGCTCGTGCGCGTGCCCTGCGCATCGGTGACGACCCATTGCTGGAGCTCGAAATCCGGGCGCGAAAAGACCAGCGTCAGCTCGCCCTGGGCGGCGCCGTCGTCCTTGCGCAGCGTGATGCGGGTCTGGCCGGGCATGTGCTCGATGGCGACGATCTCGGTGTCGCGGCCGAGGTCCACATCCTCGGCGAGGAGGACCTTGAGCGGCGTCGCGCTCAGCGGATAGCGGTTGACCGTCTCGAGCTCGATGTCGTCGATCCCCACCCAGGTGCCGTCGACGATGAAGCGGATCTGGGCCGGCGGATCATATTCGAAGCGCAGCTTGCCCGGCCGGCTCATGTAGAAGGTGCCGCGCGCCAGTCCGGTCTCGGAGAGCTGCTCGAAGCGGCCCCGGAGCGTGCCGATGTCGTTGAGGAAGGCGTTGGCGCGGGAGAGCGCGGCCCTGTCCTCGGCGGAGACGCCGGCCGCCGGTGCGGGGTCGGCCGCGAGCGGTGCCTCGGTCCCGCGGGCGGAGAGCCCCGCGCCGGCGAGGAGGACGGCGAGAAGGACGGGCGGACCGAGCCGTGCGATGCGGCGGGCGCGGGGCCGGGCCGGGATTTGGTCCAGAATTCGGGCCATGAGCGGGCTCCAGACAGCGTGGGCGCGGGAGGTCGTCCCTTCCTGCCCGCTACCTTGCCCATCCGCCATGGCAAAACAAGGCCGCAAAGAGGGCGAGGGCGCGGCGGTCAGTCCGAATGATCGCCCACCAGCACCTCGCGCTTGCCCGAATGGTTGGGCGGGCTGACGACGCCCTGCTCCTCCATCTGCTCCATGAGGCGCGCGGCGCGGTTGTAGCCGATCTGGAGCTTGCGCTGGACATAGCTCGTCGAGGCCTTGCGGTCGCGCGCGACGATGGCGACGGCGCGGTCATAGAGATCATCGCCCCCGCCCTGCTCGGCCATGAACATGCCGAAGCCGTCCTCGTCGGGTTCCTCGGTGATGGAGGCGACATAGGCCGGTTCGCCCTGGCCCTTGAGGAAGGCGACCACGTCCTCGACCTCCTTGTCGGAGACGAAGGGTCCGTGGACGCGCTTGATGCGCCCGCCGCCCTGCATGAACAGCATGTCGCCCTGGCCGAGGAGCTGCTCGGCGCCCTGTTCGCCGAGAATGGTGCGGCTGTCGATCTTGGAGGTGACCTGGAAGGAGATGCGGGTCGGGAAGTTCGCCTTGATGGTGCCGGTGATGACGTCCACGGAGGGACGCTGCGTGGCGGTGAGGAGGTGGATGCCGGCCGCGCGCGCCATCTGGGCGAGGCGCTGCACGGCAGCCTCGATGTCCTTGCCGGCGACCATCATGAGGTCGGCCATCTCGTCCACGATGACGACGATGTAGGGCATGGGCTCGAGGGGCATCTCCTCGGTCTCGTAGATCGGCTCGCCGGTCTCGCGGTCGAAGCCGGTCTGCACGGTGCGCGTCAGCGTCTCGTCCTTCTCCCGCGCCTCGGCGACGCGCACGTTGAAGCCCTTCACGTTCCGTACGCCGACCTTCGACATCTTGCGGTAGCGGTCCTCCATCTCGCGCACCACCCATTTCAGCGCCACCACGGCCTTCTTGGGGTCGGTGACGACGGGGGTGAGGAGGTGCGGAATGCCGTCATAGACCGACAGCTCCAGCATCTTGGGGTCGATCATGATGAGCCGGCATTCCTCCGGCGGCAGACGGTAGAGGAGCGAGAGGATCATCGCGTTGACGGCGACGGACTTGCCCGAGCCCGTGGTGCCCGCGATCAGGAGGTGCGGCATGGCGGCGAGATCGGCGATGACCGGCGCGCCGCTGATGTCCTTGCCGAGGGCGAGGGCGAGGCGCGAGCCGGTGCGCTCATAGTCCTCCGCCGACAGGAGCTCGCGCAGATAGACGACCTCGCGCCGCGCGTTGGGCAGCTCGATCCCGAGCACGTTGCGGCCCGGAATGACGGCGACGCGCGCCGAGATGGCGCTCATCGAGCGGGCGATGTCGTCGGCAAGGCCGATGACGCGCGAGGATTTCACGCCCGGCGCGGGCTCGAACTCGTAGAGGGTGACGACGGGGCCGGGCCGGACCTCGGTGATCTGTCCGCGCACGCCGAAATCGCCCAGCACCGTCTCGAGCAGGCGGGCGTTCTGCTGAAGGGCCTCGTCCGTGTGCTCGCCGGTGGACTGGTAGGCCCTCGGCTTGGCGAGGAGGCCGAGCGGGGGAAGCTGATAGAGGCCGGGCTCGAGATCGAGCAGCGGTTCGGCCTCCTTCGCCTCGCGGCGGGAAGGACGGGGACCCTTCGCGCCGCCGGCGCGGCGGACCGGCGGAGCGGGGCGCGCGGCAAGACCGCCCTCGCGGCCCGGCCGCAGGGCGAGCGGGTCCTCTCCGTCCTCGTCCGTGGCCGGATCGTCCGCCCCCTCGTCCGCATCGGGATCGAAGGGCGGATCACGGTCCCCGTCCACCGCCTCGTCGCGGCGACGGTCCGGGACGAGCCGGGCGAGGGCCGACGGCAGGCGCAGCGCAGGCAGGGGCGGAAGGCCGGGAAGGCCGAGCCCGCCCATCCGCTCCCGGACCGCCGCGAGACCGCCGGTGAGGCGACCCACGGCGCGCGGGGCATCGGCAAGGCCGAGCCCGAGCGACCAGAGATAGAAGGGCAGGCAGACGAGGAGCCCCGCCGCCGCCGCGAGGGCGGCCGACCCAAGGCCCGGGCCGACATGGGTCAGATCGAGAAGGCCCCGCACCGGACCGGCATAGAGGGCGTGGCCCAGAAGCCCGCCAAGCCCCGCCGGATGATCGAGCCGCTCCTCGCCCGAAAAGGCGGCGAGGGCAAGGCAGGCGCCCGGCAGCGCGGCCAGAAGGGCGAGGAGCTCGGCCCGGCTCGCGGGGCTCTCCTGGCGCATCATCCGTGCGCCCCAGAGGAGAAGGGGCGCGACGAGCAGGAAGGCGGAAAGTCCCACGGACTGCACGAGGAGATCGGCGACGATCGCGCCCGGCGCGCCCATCCAGTTGGCGAGCGGTCCGGTCGCGGCCGTCCCGAGGCTCTGATCGCGGGCCGAATAGCTGAGGAGTGCGAGGGCGAGCGCCAGCGCGGCGAGCGCGAGGGCGAGCCCCGCCCCCTCGCGGATCCGCGCCGTCAGGAATCTCTTGATGTCGTCCGGCATGCCTCACGCCTCGCCTCGCGCCCCGCCGCAGCGGCAGGGCCCGCCCACCCCGCGCTCACGGGCTCGCGGGCCGGGGGTGACGGGTCAGAGCGTGGCCGCGATCCGCGACAGCCCCTCGGCCGTGCGCTCCAGCGCATCGACGAGGGCCACGCGGATGAAGGGCGCGCCCGGATTGACGCCGTCCACCTCGGTCGCGAGATAAGCGCCAGGCAGGACCTTAACCCGAGCCTCGTCCCAAAGGGTTAACGAGACCTTTTCGCCGTCGCCGACATTCAGCCAGAGGAAGAATCCGCCGGCCGGCCGGCGGAAGCCGAAGCGGTTGCCGAGGATGCGCTCGGCGGCGTCGATCTTCTCGCGATAGAGGGCGCGGTTGGTCTCCGCATGCGCATCATCGCTCCAGGCGGCGGCGGCGGCCTCCAGCACGGGCAGCGGCGAGGGCGCGCCGCCATAGGCGCGGATGCGCCGGAAGGCGGCGATGAGATCGGCGCCGCCCGCCACGAAGCCCGAGCGCAGACCCGGAAGGTTGGAGCGCTTGGACAGCGAGTGGAAGCTGAGGACGCGGGACATGTCGCGCCAGCGCCCCGCGCTCACCTCGAGAATGCCGGATGGCTTCACCCGGTCATAGATGTCGGCGTAGCACTCGTCGGCGAGGATGCCGAAATCATAGGTCTCCGCGAGGGCGATGAGCTTGCGCCAGTAGCTGCGTCCGGCGATCGCCCCTTGCGGATTGGAGGGCGCACAGACGAAAGCCGCGACCGTCCGGTCGAGAAGGTCGGGCCGCACGCGCTCGAAGGCGGGGAGAAAGCCCGTTTCCGCCGTGGCCGGAACATAGACGGGCTCCGCGCCGATGGCCGCCGCCGCCCCCGCATAGCACTGGTAGAACGGGTTGGGCAGCAGCACCACGGGGCGCTTGAGGCGCTCGGGCACGGCAAAGATCTGCAGCGCCATGAAGAGGGCCTCCCGCGTGCCGTTCACCGGCTGGATCTGCGCATGCGGGTCGATCGCGCCCGGCGAGAGGCCATAGCGGCGGCAGAGCCAGCCATGGGCGGCCTCGCGGAAGGCGGGCGTGCCCTCGTTGGGGGGATAGCGGCCATAGGCCTCCATGTTCCTCGCCATGATCTCGGCGACGAAGCCCGGGACACCGTGGCGCGGCTCGCCGATCGACATGTCGACCGCATCCCCGGGCAGCGCGGCGCCTGCCGGAAGTCCGAGCAGGGACCGCAGGCGCGGGAAGGGGTAGTCGGGCAGACCGGCAAAGCGCGGGGCGGGAATCATGGCGGCCTCGGGGGCAGGAGATCGCGCGACGATCGGGAGGCGGATCCTCTCCCTGCGCCGCGGCGGCCGCATCCCGTCGGGACGGCATCGGCCCAACAGGCTTGAACGGGCCGTCATCGAGGCTCCGTCGCTCGGGGGCGGCCGGCGGCGCGTGGCGGCATTCAATGCCGCATCGGCCGAAAGAAACAAGGCCCGGACGGGGGTCCGGGCCTTGTCCTTGCGTGTGGGGTCAGGAGAACCGACGGGGGTGGTCCGCCTGGCTCACGCAACACGCACGCCCACCCTCCGATCAGCACCGATCCGCGGGCGGGCGCGCCAGACTTCGGACCCTCCGGCCCGATACTCTCCCCGGCCGGCCGCGAGGGCCGGCCGGGGTCACGCGATCTAGCGGCGGGTGAATTCGGGATAGGCTTCGATGCCGAGTTCCGCCCGGTCGAGACCCATTTCCTCATCCTCGGCCGAGGCGCGGATGCCGATCGTGAACTTCAGGACGAGCCACAGCACGAGGCTGCAGACCACCGTGAAGCCGGCATAGGCGCCGATGCCGATCGCCTGCGTGGCGTAGCTCGTGTCGGCATTGGAGAACGGCACGATGATCGTTCCCCACATACCGCAGAACAGGTGCGCGGGGATGGCGCCGACCACGTCGTCGATGCGCAGCTTGTCGAGCATCGGCGTCGTGATGGTGACGATGACGCCGCCCACGGAGCCGATCATCACGGCCTGCCAGATCTCCGGCTGGAGCGGTTCGGCGGTGATGGAGACGAGGCCGCCGATGGCGCCGTTCAGGGCGATCGAGAGGTCGATCTTCTTGAACAGGAGCTGGCTGAGCAGCATCGCAACCACCACGCCCGCGGCTGCGGCCATGTTGGTGTTCACGAAGATGTCCGAGATCGCCGTGATGTCTTCAATGGAGCCCATGGCGAGCTGCGAGCCGCCATTGAACCCGAACCAGCCGAGCCACAGGATGAAGGTCCCGAGCGTGGCGAGCGGCAGCATGGAGCCGGGCATCGGATTGACCGACCCGTCCGGATTGTACTTGCCGGCGCGGGCGCCGAGCACGATGGCGCCGGTGAGCGCCGCCCAGCCGCCGACCGAGTGCACGATCGAGGAGCCGGCGAAGTCGGAGAAGCCCATTTCCGACAGGAAGCCGCCGCCCCACTGCCACGAACCCGAGATCGGGTACATGACGCCGGACAGCACGGTCGTGAAGATGAGGAACGGCCAGATCTTGATCCGCTCGGCCAGCGTGCCCGAAACGATCGAGGCGGCGGTGGCGCAGAACACCATCTGGAAGAACCAGTCGGACGAGGCCGAATAGCCCGTGTCCATGATGCCGCTGTCATCGGCGCCCCAGACGGGTCCGGCGAAGCCGAGAACCCCAGCGACAAGTCCGAATTCGCCGGGATACATGAGGTCGTAGCCGATCAGCCAGAACGTGATGCCCGCGATCGAGTAGATCGCGATGTTCTTGAGGCTGATCGTCGCCGCACTCTTCGAACGGACGAGGCCGCTCTCGAGCATGCAGAAACCAGCGGCCATCCACATCACGAGGAAGCCGCTCATGAGGAAGTTCAGCGTATTGAAGACGACGACACTTTCGTCGCTCACAGCAGCATTGGCGGCCGTGGTGGCAAAGAGCGCTGCCGCCCCAAGACCCACACCGACCCCAGTTTTCTTGATGAGATCTTTCATCACCCTCTCCTACAGAGCATCCAGGCCGGTCTCGCCGGTCCGTATGCGCACCACCTGATCCACCGGATAGACGAAGATCTTGCCGTCTCCGATCTGACCGGTCTTGGCCGTCGACTGGATCGCGTGAATGACTTCCTCGACAGCCTCGTCCGGCAGAACGACCTCGATCTTCAGCTTGGGAAGGAAACTCACCTGGTACTCAGCGCCCCGGTAAATCTCCGTGTGCCCCTTTTGTCGTCCGAAGCCCTTGACCTCCGTCACCGTCAGGCCATGGACACCGATCGTCATAAGGGCACTCCTCACCTCATCGAGCTTGAACGGCTTGATCACCGCCATCACGAGCTTCATCGGAGTCCTCTTGAACCGAGTGCCCCAGACGCTGCGGCCCCGCCCCGGAAGGGGATCGGACCCGCACCGCCTATGTCACCCGGCGGCAGCTCCGAACGGATTGCCCCCAACCGGGTGCGCGTTGCTTCCCAAAAATCGTGCCGGTTTGAGCGGCCCGCTCAACACGTTGAAATCACTGGAAAATTTCGGGGCTGGCCGGCGGCGGGCGCGGACAGGCCCGGCTTCAATGCACAAATCTTAGGCAAGGAGGGCCCGGTTGCCTTCATCCCGAGCAGGCCCTCCGGCGCAAGAAAGAACTACACATTCTCATCGTGAATTCCTATGTTCTCCGGGTCAGGCCGGGCGAATCGATCCGGACCGGTACCCTCGGGAAGGGCCAGCCGTGCTGCAGGGCAAGCGCATACTTCTGATCGTCGGCGGCGGCATCGCCGCCTACAAATGCCTCGAGCTGATCCGCCGCCTGCGGGAGGCCGGCGCCTCGGTGCGTGCCATCCTCACCCGGGCGGGCGCGGAGTTCGTGACCCCGCTCAGCCTTGCGAGCCTCACCGGCGACAAGGTCTATTCCGATCTCTTCAGCCTCACCGACGAGGCGGAGATGGGCCACATCCAGCTCTCGCGCGATGCCGATCTCCTCGTGGTGGCACCCGCCACCGCCGATCTCATGGCCTCGATGGCGGCCGGGCTCGCCCGCGATCTCGCCACGACGGCGCTGCTCGCGACCGACAAGCCCGTGCTGATCGCCCCGGCCATGAATGTGCGCATGTGGGAGCACCCCGCGACGCGCCGCAATCTCGCGCAGCTGCGGGCCGACGGCATCCTCACCGTGGGTCCGGACGCGGGCGCCATGGCCTGCGGCGAATACGGCCCCGGGCGGATGGCCGAGCCGCCGGCCCTGCTTGCGGCCATCGAGGCCGCCCTCGCCGGCAGGTCCCAGCCCCTCGCCGGGCGCAAGGCCATCGTCACCGCCGGGCCGACGCAGGAGCCGATCGACCCCGTCCGCTTCATCGCCAATAGATCCTCGGGACGGCAGGGCTACGCCATCGCCGATGCGCTGGCCGGGCTCGGCGCCGAGACCATCCTGATTTCCGGCCCCACCGCCCTTGCCCCGCCCCCCGCCGTCCGCTTCGTCCCCGTCGAGACGGCCGAGGAGATGCT
This sequence comes from Alphaproteobacteria bacterium, assembly GCA_013389075.1. GTDB lineage: Bacteria > Pseudomonadota > Alphaproteobacteria > JACAEB01 > JACAEB01 > JACAEB01. The sequence goes on along the minus strand of JACAEB010000184.1, from coordinate 6,487 downwards.
CGCGGCCTGCGAGGCCGCCCTGCCCGCCGATGTCGCCGTCTGCGCGGCGGCGGTGGCCGACTGGCGCATCGCGGCGCGCGCCAACCAGAAGATCAAGAAGGGCAAGGACGGTCTCGCCACGCTGACGCTGGTCGAGAACCCCGACATTCTGGCCACCCTCTCCCATCACGGCGACAAGCGGCCCCGCCTCGTCGTCGGCTTCGCCGCCGAGACCGAAAGCGTCCTCGCCCATGCGCGGGCCAAGCGCGCGCGCAAGGGCTGCGACTGGATCCTCGCCAATGACGTCTCGCCGGGCACCGGCATCATGGGCGGGGCGGACAACGCCGTGCATCTCATCACCGCGCAGGGCGAGGAAAGCTGGGAGCGCGCCCCCAAGGCGGAGGTCGCCCGCCGGCTCGCCGCCCGCATCGCCGAGACGCTCGGTCCGCCGGAGGCCGCATGAACGCCCGCGCGCCCCTCACCATCGCGTTGCGCCGTCTTCCGCATGCGGAGGACCTGCCGCTGCCGGCCTATGCGACGGAGGGCTCGGCCGGCCTCGACCTCGCGGCCGCGCTCGCGGAGGGCGAGACGCGCGTGCTCGCGCCGGGGGCGATGGACGCCCTGCCGACGGGCCTTGCGCTCGCGCTGCCGCAGGGCTTCGAGGCGCAGATCCGTCCCCGCTCGGGCCTTGCGCGCCGCCACGGCGTGACCATCGTCAACGCGCCGGGGACGATCGATGCGGATTATCGCGGCGAGATCGAGGTGCTGCTCGTCAATCTCGGCGCCGAGCCCGTCACCTTCCGGCGCGGCGACCGCATCGCGCAGATGGTCGTGGCGCCGGTGACGCGCGTGCGCTGGGACGAGGTCGACGCGCTGCCCGCGAGCGGGCGTGGCGCGGGCGGCTTCGGCTCGACCGGGCTCGGCGCCCTGCCGGAGGCCGGCTGATGTTCCGCCTCTCCCGCAAATCGCAGCTCGCGCTCGAGGCCGTGCTCGACATCGCGCTCCATTCGCGGCCCGATCCCGTCCAGTCAAAGGAGATCACCGAGCGCCAGGGCGTGCCCCAGCGCTATCTCGAACAGGTGATGCAGCACCTCGTCCATGCCGGCATCCTCAAGGGCGTGCGCGGTCCGCGCGGGGGCTACCGTCTTGCGCGAGAGCGGCGGCGCATCACCGTGGGAGAGATCGTCCGTATCGTGAGCGAGCTCGAGACCAATGGCTCGACCGAACAGGAGAGCCAGTCCGAGCTCTCCTACCGGGTCATCCGCCCACTCGTCGACGCCCTTGAGGAGGAGATGATGCAGCGTCTCGAGGGCATCACCATCGAAGATCTCTGCCGGCAGGCCGCCGGCGCCGGTGTGTCCCAGGCCGGCAAGAGCTGGGCCGATTTCACCATCTGACGACGATCATCAGGAGACAGACCATGAGCGAGAGTGCCAACGCAAACACGAAAGCGCCCGGGCGTGGGCGGATCTATGACAGCATCACCGAGACGATGGGCGACACCCCGCTCGTGCGTCTGCGGCGTCTGCCCCAGATGCACGGGGTGAAGGCGGACATCCTCCTCAAGCTCGAATTCTTCAACCCGCTCGCGAGCGTGAAGGACCGGATCGGCGTGTCGATGATCGAGGCGCTGGAGGCACAGGGCCTCCTGCGCGAGGGCTCGAAGATCGTCGAGCCGACCTCCGGCAATACGGGCATCGCGCTCGCCTTCGTCTGCGCGGCGAAGGGCTATCACCTGACGCTCTGCATGCCCGAATCCATGTCGATCGAGCGGCGCAAGATCCTCGCCCTCCTCGGGGCCGAGCTCGTGCTCACCCCGGCGGCCGAGGGCATGCGCGGCGCTGTCGCCCGCGCGCGCGAGATCATCGAGGCGACGCCGGGCGCCGTCATGCCCCAGCAGTTCGAGAATCCGGCCAATCCCGCCGTGCACAGACGAACGACCGCCGAGGAGATCTGGAACGACACCCGCGGCAAGGCCGACGTTCTGATCTCGGGCGTGGGCACGGGCGGCACGCTGACGGGCATCGCGCAGGTGCTCAAGCCGCGCAAGCCCTCCTTCCGCATCGTGGCGGTGGAGCCCGAGGACAGCCCCGTGCTCTCGGGCGGCAAGGCGGGGCCGCACAAGATCCAGGGCATCGGCGCGGGCTTCGTGCCACCCATTCTCGAGGCCTCGCTGATCGACGAGATCGTCACCATCGGCAACGAGACGGCCTTCGCCATGGCGCGCGAGCTCGCCCGGCTCGAAGGCATTCCGGGGGGCATCTCCTCTGGTGCGGCGGTGGCCGCCGCCCTCGAGGTCGGCGCGCGCCCCGAGATGGCGGGCAAGCAGATCGTGACGATCATCCCCTCCTTCGCCGAGCGCTATCTCTCGACCCCGCTCTTCGACGGGCTGTGAGAGTACGCCCCGACCGGGCGGCGGGTGCGGGGCGATCCCTCGCGGCCCCTGCGGTCGCCTCAGGATGACGGGCGTCGGCGATCTTTGGCATCGTCATGGTGAGGTGGCCGCGTAGCGGCCCTCGGGCCATCGGCTCCGCTCGCACTGACGAAACCTGATGTGCACCGGGCCGTTCAGGAGAGCCGCTTCACGAAGTAGAGCCGCGTGAGCCCCGTGCCCGGAATGTCGAGCCGGCCGAAGATCTCGAAGCCGAAGCGCGGATAATAGTCCGGGCCCTGAAAGTCGAACGTGTCGAGATAGAGCACCGAGCAGCCGAGCGCCCGCGCATGGGCCTCGGCCGAGGCGAGAAGGCGCGTGCCGAGCCCCTCGCCGCGCCGCTCGGGCGCGACCCAGAGAAGGCGGACGAAATAGGTGCCGTGGCCGGCGGCGTGGATGGCGTGCAGCCCCGCCTCCATCCGGCCGTCAGGATCGCGCAGGAAGAAGCCGTGGTCGGTCATGCCGAACGGGTGGCCGGCCTCGCGCGCATGCGCGGTGAGCCCGTCCGAGAGCTGGCGCAGATCCGCCTCGCTGGGCGGTTCGGGGGAAATGAGGGCAGGCTTGGTCATGGCGCGGCGATCCGGACGGGACGGGCGAGCGTATCAGCTTCCGGACGCCCCGCCCAATGGAGCCAGCTTCATGCGCACCCATCTCATCGCCTATGCCGGGAGCCTCATCGCCTTCCTCGCCATCGACTATCTGTGGCTGACGCGCGTGGCGCTCGACTTCTACCGGTCGCGGATCGGCGAGCTTCTCCTCGAGCGGCCCAATCTCGCCGTGGCGGGGCTCTTCTATCTCTTCTATGTGGTGGGGGTCGTCGTCTTCGCGGTGGGACCCGCGCTCAAGGCCGGCGACTGGCGTCTTGCGCTTGCCTACGGGGCCCTGTTCGGCCTCATCGCCTATGGCACCTATGACATCACCAATCTCGCGACGCTCAAGGGATGGTCGCCCACGGTGGCGGTGGTGGACATTCTCTGGGGCGGCGTCCTGACCGCGACCTCGGCCCTCGCGGGCTATGCCGCCGTAAAGCTCGCGGGCTGAGCGGTTGCGGGGCCCCCGCCCCATGCTCATAGTCCGGGGCCATGCCCCTCAGCGACAGCGAACTCGTCCGGTACAAGCGCCATCTCCTCCTCAAGGAGGTGGGCGGGGCCGGCCAGCAGCGGCTCAAGGCGGCGCGGGTGCTCGTCGTGGGAGCGGGCGGGCTCGGCGCGCCGTGCCTTCTCTATCTCGCGGCCGCGGGCGTCGGCACGCTCGGCCTCGTCGATGACGACACCGTCGAGCTCTCCAACCTCCAGCGCCAGGTGCTTTACACGACGGCCGATCTCGGCCGCCCCAAGGCCGAGGCGGCGGCCGAGCGGCTCGCCGCGCTCAACCCCGACATCCGCATCGAGTCTCACCCCGTGCGGCTGACGGCGGAGACGGCGGGCGACCTCCTCGCCCCCTATGATCTCGTCTGCGACGGCTCGGACAGCTACGCCACCCGCCGGGCCGTGAACGCCGCCGCCATGGCGCTCGGCAGGCCGCTCGTGTCGGCGGCGGTGGGGCGGTTCGAGGGCCAGCTCGCCCTCTTCCGGGGCCGGCCCTGCTACCGCTGCCTCTTTCCGCATGCCCCGCCCGGGGAGGACCGCTGCGCCGCTGACGGCATTCTGGGAACGGTGGCCGGGCTTCTGGGTGTCATGCAGGCGAGCCTCGTCCTCGACACGCTGCTCGGGCTGTCGGGCGAGGCGGCCGGCAGGCTCCATCTCGTCGACGCGGTGGCCCTGTCGGTGCGGCACGTCCGGATCGGGCCCGATCCTGGCTGTCCCGACTGCGCCGGCATGGAAACCGGATCTTAAGCGCGCCCTGATAAAGAATGACGCACGTGTCATTTTTTGTTGCGCGCCGGGTCGCGGGGGCGTAGCCTTCCTCCTGCGCAATCGGAAAGCCCCGGATGAGAGGGGAGTGGAGGAGCCAGATGAGCGAGCCGAACCGGGCGTCTGCCCAGATCACCAAGGATGCGATGTACGACGCGGTGCCGCCGGGCGATTTCCGGGCGATGATGGACATCGACCGCTATCTCTCGCGCTCCTCGGCCTTCGACAAGATCATCTCGGCGACCCACGACCATTTCTGGGACCCGCTCGACGCGCGCTACATCGATTTCGATGCGCCCTTCGATATCGAGTCCGAGCCCATGATCCCCGAATGGATGGTGCCCGCGCTCTCGACCGAACTCGTGGACACGGCCCTTCAGGGCAAGGAGCGCATCCGCTTCATCAACGAGACGGCGCGCTTCATGCTCTCCTCGATCCTGCATGGCGAGCAGGGGGCGCTCGCGCTTTCGGCGAGCCTTTGCCATGTGATGCGCGATCCGGGCGCGCAGGAATATGCGGCCAACCAGGCCCGCGAGGAGGCCCGTCACGTCACCGGCTTCACCCAATACATCAAGGCGCGCTGGGGCAAGCCGATGGCGCCGGGCGAGACGCTGACCACGCTGCTCGAGGAGATCGTCAAGTCCGACCAGGTCTTCAAGAAGATCGTCGGCATGCAGATGCTGGTCGAGGGGCTCGCCATGGGCGCCTTCGCGACGCTCTTCAAGGAATCCCGCGATCCGCTTCTGCGCAAGCTCTGCCAGCTGACGATGACGGACGAGGCCTTCCACCACAAGTTCGGGAAGATCTGGGCCGACCGGACCATCCCCAAGCTCACGCCGGAGGAGCACGCCCAGGTCGAGGACTGGGCGCTCGTCTGCTTCCAGAAGCTTCTCGGCAACCTCATCAATCCCGAGCAGATGAAGGACATGTACGCCTCCTTCGGGCTCGACTGGCGGGAGGTGATGCAGGCCTTCACCGAGGCCGTCACCGACGAGCAGCGCCGCAAGCGCATGCAGGAGGGAACGGACATCTTCCGTGTCCTGATCAAGACCCTCCTGAACGCCGGCATCATCACCGAGCGGACGCGCGACTACTACGCCTTCTATGTGGACATGGAGGAGCTGCGCTCCGAGGGCGAACGCATGATCGGTGACGACATCGCCGAGGAGGGCATCGCGTTCCTCCGTATGGTGAATTTCGTCTCCGGGGCGCAGCAGGCCGCCGAATAGGCCGGCTTGGCGCAGGCGCCGATCTGTGGTCAAGTCGCTGGCGGGGCCCTCGGGGGCCCCGTCTTTCGTCATTTCGGGCGGAGCCGATCTGCGTCCGTCCGCAGCGCGCGCCCCTGATCCGATGACCGCCTCAGCTCCCCTTCTTCGCATCGGCACGCGGCGCAGCGCGCTTGCCCTCGCCCAGACGCGCGCCTTCCGCGCCGATGCCGCCCGCGCGCTCGGCCTTGCGGGCCCCGCGATCGAGGCTCGGCTGCCACTCGTCGAGATGGTGACGAGCGGGGATCGTCATGCCGGCGTGCCGCTCGCCGACATCGGCGGCAAGGGCCTCTTCACGCGCGAGCTCGACGAGGCCCTCCTTTCGGGGCGGATCGACGCGGCCGTGCACTCGCTGAAGGACATTCCGGGGGACCTTCCGTCCGGCATCGTCATCGCCGCGGTCCTCAAGCGCGAGGATCCGCGCGATGTGCTCGTCTCCCCGCTCGCCGACCGCCTCCTCGCCCTGCCGCGCGGGGCGCGGGTCGGCACGAGCGCGCCGCGCCGGCGGGCCCAGCTCCTGCGCCTTCGGCCTGATCTCGACATCCGCCTGCTGCGCGGCAATGTCGATACGCGCCTCAAGAAGCTCGCCGAGGGCGAGGTCGACGCCGCCATCCTCGCGGCGGCGGGTCTCAACCGGCTCGGGCTCCACGAGACTGCGCGCTGTCCCATTCCGCCCGAGGAGATGCTGCCCGCCGGCGGCCAGGGGCTCGTCGCCATCACCTGCCGGGCGGACGATGAGGCGGCCCTGGCCATCCTCGCCCCGCTCGGCGACCCCGAGGGACAGGCGGCGGCGGCCTGCGAACGGGCCTTCATCGCGGCGCTCGACGGCTCGTGCCGCACCGCGCTCGCCGCCCATGCCGAGACGCTTGGCGGGCGGATCGCTTTCCGCGCGGCGGCCTATGCGGCGGACGGGACAAAGGCCCATTTCGTCACCGGGGCCGCGCCGCTCGCCGGGGCGG
>JACAEB010000203.1 GCA_013389075.1 Alphaproteobacteria bacterium | reverse complement strand
CCGGGGGGGGGGGGCGGGCCGCGGCCGGGCGTGCGGGGGCACGGCGGCGATCCCCGGCTCGGGCAGGATGGCGGCCGGCGTGTCGGGCCGCCGGTGGCGCAGGGCGATCACCGCGACGCCCGAGAGGGTCACGAGTCCGCCCAGCACGAAGCGCCAGCTCACCGGATCGTCGAGGAGCCAGATGCCGAAGACGACGCCGAAGAGCGGCGCCATCAGCGTCAGCGGGGCGGTGAGCGAGACCTCGTAGCGCTGCAGCAGCCAGGTCATGCCGACATGGCCGACGAGGCTCGCGCCGAGCACGGTGAAGAGGAGCCCCGCCCAGGCCGGGAGCGGCGCCGTGGCGATGGCCGCGCCCTGGCCGGTCTCGAACAGCAGCGAGGCGAGCAGCAGCGGCGGCCAGCTCATCAGCCCCACCCAGGCCTGCAGCGAGAGCGCCGGTACGCCCCGCAGCCGCCGGATGAAGATCATCCCGCCCGCATAGGAGAGCGAGGCGAGCACGCCGAGCCCGACGCCATGGGCCGTCGCGTTGAGGCTCCCATCGGCGGCGATGATGGCGACGCCGACGAAGGAGAGCCCGATGCCGAGCCAGCGCCGCCAGCCGACCGTCTCGCTCAGGAAGACGATCGAGAGCACCGTCGCCATGGGCACGTTGAGCTGGGTCACGATGGCCATGACCGAGGCGTCCGCCCGCGAGAGCGCGGCGAACATCAGCCCGAAATGCAGCGAGCCGGCGAAGACCGAGAGGGCGAGCACGTCGCGCATCCGCCCCGCGAAGGGCCTCAGCACCGGCGCGAGCAGGAGCCCGAGCAGGAGAAAGCGCAGGCCCACCGCCAGAAGCGGGGGAAACGCCTCGAGTGCGGCCTTGGCGGCGACGAAATTGAAGCCCCAGACGGCGCAGATAAGCACCATCAGGGCGAAATGCGGGGGCGTCATAGGCCCCTCCCTCCTCAGCCCGGCATGTCGGCCCCCGCTGGCGCCGGGAGCGGAGCGGCACCCTGACATGGGATGCCCGCGCCCGCCAGCAAGGGGCAGCCCCGCGCGCCAGGCGGACATCCGGCCTAGACACCGGCACCGGCAGCGGCCCGCCCCCGGCCGCCGGGAGGGCCCGCCGCAGCGGCATCGGCAGGCGATTTTTCAGGTGGCTCCCAAAAAAACTGTTTCGTGCCAGAGGGTTACGCCGAATAATTTCCCGCGGACGGCCGGGGCCGCGCGGGGTCTCGACCCCAAGTCTGGGCCCCCGTTCGGGGAGGGGGATAAGGTGGCGGGACGGCCGTCAGGATCGGCGGACCTCCGCTCTCGGGCAGCCCATCCGCTTCACCGGGTGAGGGGGCATGTTAGAATCGAGAGTGGGGCCCCGATGGATGAACGACGTCACGATGTCACATGAGTTCTTGGCAGAATCGAATCAAGATCTTTCCAATGACATGCAGTGAGTGCGAATAAGTATTCGGAAATGGTAAAGACATGAAAAAATCGGAAGTGGCAACCCTCTCATTGATAAGAATTTCTGTCAATAAAAAAGAAGAAGTTTCGCTCTCAATAGGCAGACCGAATATACAGGATAGTGGCGAGTGGGCAGTCGAGGTAAATTTCAGCCCGGATTGGAAGACGAGGAGATTAGTGAGGGGTGAGAACTCATTTCAATCACTATGTCTTGGAATATCCTTCCTAAAGAAGGATTTTGAATCATGCATTAGGCGTGGACAGTCTTTCAGATTTCATGATGGAGGAGATTTTTCATGGGACTTACTAGAGTAAAATTCGTGATATGAATAATCTTGTATTAAAATTCAAAGTCCGTCCTGATTTTCTAAGTGCGCCGTTATAGAGCCATCACGGTGTGGTCTCGGGGATGCGATCAAATGGCATTCGCTCTAAGGGGCGTGGCATGAAAGCAAAGGTCGAAGGGCAGACTGGTGGAGCGACGAGACCGCTCGCGCGGACCGGCTGCGAAGTCAACCAGGACCTCAGCGCGTCCGGAGGATCGACGTGATTGCGTTTCGCGGGAGGTATTACACTCACGAGCTTTCTCCATATCGAGAGGATGATCCGATTTCGAACTTCGAGCTACTCATCGACTTGAACGGGCGGAAGCACTTGGTTGTCGTGCATGTGCGAAATGTTCATGACGAGGAGGCCTGCAAGGTCGCGGACTGTCTCTTCCTGTTCTTGACAAACCCGGGTGACCCCCCATTGGGAAAGCGGGTTCCTGTTCTGCATTCGAAGAACGGCTACATCGAACTCCAAGGGGTTGTACCTGCGCCTCCGCCCGGACCTAGTCGCCCGTGAGTCCGCGTAGGGCGGAGTGAAACCCCGCTACCTTGACTGTACGCGAGCGCACGAGCCCGGCCCTGACCCAGGCCCCGCCCCCGGCCAAAGACGACATCATCGAGGTGGCGTGAGGCGCTCCCGCTATCTCCCCCTGACCGGGGAAACGAAGCCCGCCGGTTTCAGGGCGAGGAGCGAGCAGGCGAGGCCCTGGACGACATTTTCGGCGGTGTTGCCGATGACGAAGCCGGGAATGCCGGTCCGCGCGAGCGTGCCCATCACCAGAATATCGATCCGCTCATCGTCCGCGAGCTGCGGGATCTTCTCGGCGGCCTCTCCACGCACGTGGTGGACCTTCACCTCGCCGGCAATGCCGGAAATGCGGATCAGCTCGTCGAGGCCCGCCCGGCTCTTCGCCCGGGCCTGGTCCACGAGGCGCGCGAGCTCGGGCTCGGTCATTTTGATCCAGACGTTGCCCCGCAGATAGGTCTCGAGCTGAAAATCCCAGCAGGCCACGACGTCGAGCACGCCGCTGCAGCTGTCGGCGAGCGACCGGGCAAGTTCGAGAAGGCGCAGCGAGAGGGTGCGACCTTCCGGGGTCGGACTGTCCGGATCGATGGCCACGGCGACGCGCATCTCGTGCCGGTGCCGGTCGATGGGCCGGCAGAGCCAGACGGGGCTCGGGCACTTGCGCAGAAGCTCCATGTCGAGCGCGCGGAACCCGCGTCCCTCCCGCGCCTCCGCCTGCTTGATGACGAGGTCGTAGCCGTTCTCGATCACATGGCGGACGATGCGGACGGCCGGTGTGCCGCCTGCCTCCACTTTCACGGTCACGGGCACATCGCGCTCGGTGACCTTGACCGCCTCCCGCGCGGCAGCGGTGGCAGCGCCGAACTCCCGGATGAGGGCATCCTCGTACTTTTCCCGGTAGGCGGAGATCTCGCCTGGAAGCTCGGGCCGCACGATGAGCACAGCAAGTCGTGCCTGATTGTTTCGCGCAAGGCTGAGCGCCTGCTTCAGCGCATCCGCTTCCTCGTTGCCGCCCTGGCTGACGAACAGGATCTTGCGAAACTCCGGCACGGGTCGTCTCCTTTCTGTGTTGAAGGGGGCAAGCTGGGCCGGCGCGTTGGGGAAGTGGCACCCCCCTCCAATGCCAGGCACCTTTCATGCTACGATATGGTATGTCAGGCGGCGATAAAAACCGGTCAGGGACGATTCGATGCTTTCAAGACAATTCTACACGGTCAAGGATGTGGCCGATCTGCTCAAGATCGGTGAGACGACCGTGCGGCACTGGATCCGGGACCGCGAACTGAGGGCGATCGATGTCGGCCGCGAATGGCGGATCGCCCCTGTCGATCTGGAGGATTTCCTGAGCCGGCACGCGACCGCCGAGGATCCCCGCAAGCCGCAGGCGGCGCAGGTGAACGGCCGAACGCGCCGGACGTACCAGAAGAGCCAGAACCGGGGACCGGACAGCGCGCGCTGATGTTCCGTCGGCGGACGGGTTCCCTCACATCATGACCGGGGATGGGCGGAATGGCAGGACAGGACGATCCCGCGCCGCGCGCCAGCCAGGATGAAACCCGCTTCCATGCCGCCCCTATCGAGGCGGTTCTTGAGACGGTGGGTGGGTACCCGGGCGGCCTCACACAGGACCAGGCGGGCGAGCGGCTCGCCCGCGTTGGGCCGAACCGCCTCCCGGCGCCGCCCAGGCGGAGCGTCGCTCTGCGCTTCCTAGCCCAGTTTCACAACGTGCTGATCTATGTGCTGCTGGGAGCGGCGGTCACGACGGCGGCGCTCGGCCACCTCGTCGACACGGGCGTGATCCTCGCCGTGGTGATCGCCAACGCGATCATCGGCTTCGTGCAGGAGGGGCGGGCGGAGGCGGCGATGGACGCGATCCGCCTGATGCTGGCGCCCCGGTCGTCGGTCCTGCGCGATGGCCAGCGTGTGACCATCGATAGCGCCGATCTCGTTCCCGGTGATGTCGTGCTTCTCGAGGCGGGCGAGAAGGTGCCGGCGGACCTGCGCCTGCTCGAGGCGGCGGGGCTCCGGGTCGAGGAGGCCATCCTGACCGGCGAATCCGTGCCCGTCGACAAGTCGCCCGCGCCGGTGGCCCGCGAGGCCGCGCTCGGCGACCGCAGCTGCATGGCCTTCAGTGGCACGCTGATCGCGGCCGGCGCGGGCCGGGGCGTCGTCGTCGCGACCGGCGGGCGGACCGAGATCGGGCGGATCAGCCGGCTGCTGGCGCAGGTGGACACGCTGACCACGCCGCTCGTCGATCAGATGGACCGGTTCGCCCGCTGGCTGACGATTTTTATCCTGCTGGTCGCCGGGGCGCTGCTTCTCTTCGGCTATTTCGTCCGGCACCTGCCCTTCGCCGAGCTCTTCATGAATGTGGTCGGCCTATCGGTGGCTGCCATTCCGGAGGGCCTGCCGGCCGTTCTGACGATCACGCTCGCCGTGGGCGTGCAGGCGATGGCGCGGCGTAACGCGATCGTCCGCCGGCTGCCGGCGATCGAGACGCTGGGGTCGGTTTCGGTGATCTGCAGCGACAAGACCGGTACGCTGACGCGCAACGAGATGACGGTCGCAACGCTCGTCACCGCCGGCGCCGTGCACAGCGTGACGAGCAATGGCTACGAGCCGGAGGGCGAGATCCGGCGCGCGGGGAACGGACCGGGCGCGGGCGCCGTTGCGAATGCGGCCATCCACGAGATCGGCCGCATCGCGGCGCTCTGCAACGACGCCGTAGTCCGCAGCGATGCCGAAGGGGTCTGGCGCGTGGAGGGCGATCCGATGGAAGGGGCGCTCAAGGCGCTCGCGGGCAAGATCTTCCGCCAGGGCCCCGATCCGCTCCCGGACTGGCGGCGAACCGATGTCATTCCCTTCGATGCCGCCCATCGCTACATGGCGGTGCTCGCGCACGATCACGAAGGGCACGCCGCCATCCTCGTGAAGGGCGCCCCCGAGCAGGTGCTCGCCATGTGCCGGGCGGAGCGCACGGCCGATGGCGGCGAGGGGCCGCTCGATCCGTCCGTCTGGGCCGAGCGGGTCGAGGCGACGGCGGGGGAGGGGCAGCGTGTGCTCGCCCTCGCGCTGCGCCCCGTGCCGCAGGACCATGTCGTGCTCAATGCGGCCGATCTGGACGGGCAGCTCGTTCTCATCGGCCTTGTGGGCCTCATCGACCCGCCCCGGGCCGAGGCGATCGAGGCTGTCGCCGACTGCCACGCCGCGGGGATCCGTGTGAAGATGATCACCGGGGACCACGCGGCCACGGCAGCGGCGATCGCCCGCCAGATCGGCCTGCGCAACGCGGACCGGGTCCTGACGGGGCGCGAGGTGGAGATCCTCTCCGATGCCGAGCTCGCCGCTTCGGTGGTCGAGTCGGACGTCTTCGCCCGCATGAGCCCCGAGCACAAGCTGCGCCTCGTCACGGCGCTCCAGTCGCGAGGCTTCACCGTCGCGATGACGGGCGATGGGGTGAACGACGCCCCCGCCCTCAAGCGGGCGGACGCCGGCATCGCCATGGGCCTCAAGGGCAGCGAGGCGGCGAAGGAGGCCGCCGAGATCGTCCTTGCCGACGACAATTTTGCCTCGATCGCCGCGGCGGTGCGCGAGGGGCGGACCGTATATGACAACATCCGCAAGGTGATCAGCTGGACGCTCCCAACCAATGCGGGCGAGGCGCTCACCATCGTCGTCGCGCTGTTCGCGGGCATGGCACTTCCCGTGACCGCGGTCCAGATCCTCTGGGTCAATCTGATCACCGCCATCACGCTCGGACTTGCGCTCGCCTTCGAGCCGACCGAGGCCGACACGATGCGCCGCCCGCCCCGGCCCCGCGATCAGCCGCTGCTGACGGGCGAGCTTGTCTGGCACATCGTCTTTGTATCGGCGCTGTTCCTCGCCGCGGTTTTCGGGATCTACGCCTATGCGGTGGACAAGGGGTACCCGCCCGAGCTCGCGCGCACCATGTCGGTGAACATGCTGGTCGTGCTCGAGATCTTCCACCTCTTCTTCGTGCGGAACATCTACGGGACCTCGCTCACCTGGAAGGCCGCACAAGGGACGCGCCTCGTCTGGGCCTGCGTCGTCGCGGTGACGCTGGCCCAGTTCGCGGTGACGTACCTGCCGCCGCTTCAGGCCGTGTTCGGCACAATGGCCGTTCCGCTGCTCGACGGCGTGCTCATCATCGTGCTGGGCGCCGTCTTCTTCGCCATCCTGGAAACGGAGAAGCAGCTGCGTCTCGCCGTGCGGGCGCGGCCCGAGCTGCGGCCGCAGCCTTAACGGCCCATTAACCGCTCTCCTTCGAATGTTGACAGGCGATCGGCGGGGTAACCGGTCCTTTATCGCCTGTTCCGGTTTTGTGCGGGAATTCGCCGGATTCTCCGACCATTGACACCCTGTTTCCGCCGATTCGTTTCGTTTGACGCTCCACGCCAGCCCATGGTATCCCATGAAATCCCATGAGATGGGGTGGGGCGGCCTGCCCGTGACGCATCGGGCGCGGGTCGGCGCCCAGTCCGGGGCGGGTCTGGTCGAGGCGGGTGGCGCGCGACGCCATGCGGGGCGCGAAAGCGGGAGCTGGGGCGGATGAAGCCCTTCATAGGGACATTCATCAACAAGGTGGACGGCAAGGGCCGCCTCTCCGTGCCCGCGCGCTGGCGCGCCGTGGTCGCGGAAGGAAGCTTCCCCGGCATCGTCTGCTATCCCTCGTTCAAGGCGGGCACCATCGAGGGTGTCACCATGGAGCGGATGGAAGAGCTCGCCACGCTGATCGACGACGCCTTCGATCCGTTCGCGGACGGCCAGGACGCCTTCGCGACCTCCATTCTCGCCGACGCCTTCGAGCTGCCCTTCGACGGGGACGGCCGCATCGTCCTGCCCGAAGAGCTGATGGCCCATGCCGACATCGTCGACCGCGCGGCCTTCGTGGGGCTCGGCCGGCGCTTCCAGATCTGGGAGCCCGAGGCCTATGCGCGGGTGCGCGACGAGCTGCGCGAGCAGGCCTTCGTCCAGCGCGCGAGCCTCAAGGCCCGCGCCCGCCCCGCCGCGCGGCCCGCTCCGGAGGGCACGCCATGACCGCCCCCGCGCCCCACATTCCGGTGCTTCTCGCGGCCGTCATGGACGCGCTCGCCCCGCGCGCCGAGGGCCATTACGTCGACGGCACCTTCGGGGCCGGCGGCTACACGCGCGCGCTTCTCTCCGTGGACGGAACGCAGGTGCTCGGCATCGACCGTGACCCGGCCGCCATCGCGGACGGGGAGGGGCTCGCCCGGGAGGCGGGCGGGCGGCTGGCGCTCCGGCATGGCCGCTTTTCCGAGATGGAGACGCTCGCCCGCGCATGGACCGGCGCGCCCATCGACGGCATCTGTCTCGATCTCGGCGTCTCCTCCATGCAGCTCGACCGGCGCGAGCGGGGCTTCTCCTTCCTCGGCGACGGCCCGCTCGACATGCGCATGGATCCCGCAAGTCCGCTCAGCGCCGCCGACATCGTCAACGGGTGGCCCGAGGCCGAGATCGGCCGTATCCTGAAGATCTATGGCGAGGAACCGCGCGCCCGCGCGATCGCCCGCGCCATCGTGGCGGCGAGGGCCGAGGCCCCGATCACGCGCACGGCGGCGCTCGCGGGTCTCGTCAGCGAGGTGATGGGCCCCGCCGCCGCGGCAAGCCGGACCCATCCCGCCACGCGCACCTTCCAGGCTCTGCGGCTCGCCGTGAACGAGGAGCTCGACGAGCTCGCGCTCGGCCTTGCCGCCGCCGAGCGTCTGCTCGCCCCCGGCGGGCGGATCGCGGTGGTCGCCTTCCATTCGCTCGAGGACCGCATGGTCAAGCGTTTCCTCACGGCACGGAGCGAGCGGGCGCCCGCGCCCTCGCGCCACCAGCCGCCGGCCGCCCGGCCCGAACCCTCCTTCCGCCTCCTCAAGGCCGGGGCGGTGAAGGCGGACGAGGCCGAGACCGCCGCCAATCCGCGCGCCCGCTCGGCCCGCCTGCGCGCCGCCGAACGCACCGCCGCACCCGTCTTTGCCGATCCGTCCGACACCAGAGCGAGAGGGGCTCGCCGATGACCTGGCTCAACTACGGCCTCCTGGCCTTCGTGGCGGCGCTCGCCGTCGCGCTCTACATGGTCCGCTACGAGACCGAGGCAACGGCCGAGCGCATCGCCGCGACCCGCGCCGCGCAGGAGACCGCGCACGCGCAGATCCGTGTGCTGAAGGCCGAATGGTCTCTGGTCAATCAGCCCGACCGCCTCGAGCGCCTCTCGGAGAAGTTCCTCGACCTCGCGCCGCTCTCCGCGCCCCAGCTCGTCTCGCTCGACGCCTTGCCGCCCGCGGGCACGGGCTCCCTGTTCGATCCGGCGCGCAGCCGGCCCTGGCACATGACCTCCCTTGGAGGGGTGCCCCCCAAGGCCGCCGGCCATGCCGGCCCGATCGTCCGCATGAAGATCGCCGGACGCGACGAAGGAGTGGAAGAAATATGGCGGCGCTAGGAACGTCTTCGGCGCAGGAGAACGCGGCCGCGCGGGCCCGCCGCCGCGTCTTGACGCGCCGGCGGCTCGAGCGGCGGCTCATGCTGGTTGCGGGCTCGATGGGGCTCGTCTTCCTCGTGCTCGCGGGGCGCCTCGTCGACGTGATGGTCTTCAACGGCCAGCGGCCGGGCGACACCGCCGTCCACGGCCTGCCGCAGGACCGGGGGCGGGCGGACATTCTCGACCGGGAAGGCCAGATCCTCGCCACCGATCTTGCCTCCTCCTCGCTCTATGCCGATGCCAGGAAGATTTCCGATCCCGACGGCACGGCGCGCGAACTCGCGAGCGTGTTCGAGCTCGACGAGACGCGCCTTGCCGAGGATCTGGCCTCGCGCCGCGCCTTCGTCTGGATCAAGCGCCACCTCACGCCGCAGGAGCGCTTCGAGGTCTACCGGCTGGCCCTGCCGGGGCTCTATTTCCGCGACGATCATCAGCGCTTCTATCCCGCGGGGCGGCTCGCCGCGCATGTGCTCGGCTTCACCGACGTCGACGGCAACGGCATAGCGGGCCTCGAGCGCACGCTCGACGAGACGCTCCGGCAGGCGGGCCGGGACGGGGAGCCCGTGCAGCTCTCGATCGACCTGCGCGTCCAGCATTCGCTGACCGAGGAGCTCGCCGCCGCCATGGAGCGGTTCGACGCCATCGGCGCATCGGGGATCATCCTCAGTGCACGGACGGGCGAGATCCTCGCCATGGCCTCGCTGCCCGATTTCGACGTGAACCAGCCCGGCCGCGCGCCGGCCGACGCGCGTTTCAATCGCGTCACCATGGGCGTCTACGAGCAGGGCTCCACCTTCAAGGCCTTCACCATCGCCGCGGCGCTCGATGCGGGCACGGTCACGCTCGACAGCCGGCTCGATGCGAGCCACCCCTTGCGGGTGGGCCGCTTCACCATCTCGGACTATCGCGGCAAGAACCGCGTGCTCAGCCTGCCCGAGGTGTTCATCTATTCCTCGAACATCGGCGTCGCGCAGATCGCGCGCGAGCTCGGCGGCGAGCGCCTCTCGGCCTATTTCGACCGGCTCGGCCTCACCCGGCCGCTCGGTGTCGAGCTGCCGGAGGTGGGCGAACCCATCCTGCCCGCGCGCTGGTCGGACATCGCCACCATGACGGCGGGCTATGGCCACGGCATCGCCGTGAGCCCGCTGCATGTCGCGCGGGCGGCGGCGGCGGTCGTCAATGGCGGGCACACCGTCCATCCGACGCTTCTGCGCCGTGAGGCGGGGGCGCTCGAGGCCGACAGCGTGATCTCCACACGGACGTCCGAGATCATGCGCGCGCTCCTGCGCCTCAATGTCGAAGAGGGCTCCGGCAAGAAGGCCGACACGCCGGCCTTCCCCGTGGGCGGCAAGACCGGCACGGCCGAGAAGGCGACGGCAGGGGGCTATGACCATCAGGCGCTGATGTCGTCCTTCCTCGGCGTCTTCCCCGCCTACGATCCGGAATACGTCATCCTGGTCGCGCTCGACGAGCCCAAGGGAACGAAGGAGACCCATGGCTTCGCCACGGCCGGCTGGACGGCGGCGCCGGTGGTGGGCTCGATCGTGAACCGCATCGGCCCCATTCTCGCCTTCGCGCCCTCCGAGCCGGGCGAGACCGAAGGCCGCCACAATCTGATGCTGTCGTCCTACACGCAGTGATCGTCCCTGATGAGGACTGGACCGTCTTATGGAGTTGCGTGCGCTGATCGAGGGGATTCCCGGCCTTCGTCTTCACCTCGGTGAGGACGGCGCGGACCCGGACTCCGCTCTGCGCACGGACATTGCGCGGATCACCGCCGACAGCCGGACGGCGGGGCCCGGCACGCTCTTCGCCGCCCTGCCGGGGGCGAAGGCGGACGGGCGGAGCTTCATCGCCAGGGCGCGCGCCGCCGGGGCGG
>JACAEB010000109.1 GCA_013389075.1 Alphaproteobacteria bacterium | reverse complement strand
GGCCTTCACGGCGGCCCGCGCCTTCGCGCGCTCGGCCCGCGAGGGCTTGGGCGCGCGCGCGCTGTCGCGGCGGAACTTCTCCGCCTGCTCGTCGCGCTTCAGCACCGCGCCGCGCAGCACCGAGGCGAGCGGATCGAGCGCGACATGGATGTCGAAGGTCGAACTCTTGCCGGCCGGTCGCGCGGTGGCGGCGGGACTTTCGGCGGAGCCGCCGCGTTGCCGGGATCGCCTGAGGCTCTTCTTTATCTTGCGTGGTTCGTCCATGGCGGCCTTCGCAGGTGACGGGGACGGATCTGCATCCCCCGGGGAGGGCGGAATCGCCCCCCGAAGCCGGCGCACTATGACGCGGCTTTCCCCTTCCGATCAATTGGCCCGCATGCGGCGCTCGCGTTGACAAGGAGAGACCCCCCGCCTATGTGAAGCCACGGGGAAGAAGCGCCAAAGGCAAGTCGGGTCAAGCATTTGGCCCGCGGCGGGCGGGCATCGGCGCGCCTTGCGCCCTTGCGGCGATTTCTCCTTGCCCGTCTGTTCCGTCCTCCGGAATTGCGAGCTAATCTCCCCCCGCGCCGCAGCGCGCAGTCCTCCTGCGACGGATCCCCGGGGGATCTCAAGCCACCCCGGGCGAGGGGGGCACGGCACGGCCTCACTGGAGCGATGACATGTTGGGCAGTTTCGGCAAGCGCCTCTTTGGCAGCGCCAACGACCGGAAGATCAAGCCGCTGTTCCGCCGGGTCGGCGAGATCAACGCCCTCGAGGACGCGGCGAAGGCCCTCTCCGATGCCGAGCTCGCCGCCCGCACGCCCGCCTTTCGCGAGCGCGTCGCCGCCGGCGAGAGCCTCGATGCCATCCTGCCCGAAGCCTTCGCCACGGTGCGCGAGGCCGCCCGCCGCACGCTGGGCCAGCGCCATTTCGACGTCCAGCTCGTGGGCGGCATGGTCCTGCACAGGGGCATGATCGCCGAGATGAAGACCGGCGAAGGCAAGACCCTCGTCGCCACCCTGCCCGCCTATCTCAACGCGCTCACGGGCCGCGGCGTGCATGTGGTCACCGTGAACGACTATCTCGCAAAGCGCGACGCGGAGTGGATGGGTCAGGTCTACCGCTTCCTCGGCCTCAGCGTCGGATGCATCGTGCACGGACTGACGGACGCCGAGCGCAAGGCGGCCTACACCGCCGACATCACCTACGGCACGAACAACGAGTTCGGCTTCGACTATCTGCGCGACAACATGAAGTACAGCCTTGAGTCCATGGTGCAGCGCGGGCACGCCTATGCCATCGTGGACGAGGTGGACTCGATCCTCGTCGACGAGGCACGCACGCCGCTGATCATTTCGGGGCCCACGGAAGATCAGTCCGAGCTCTATCGCCTCGTGGACGCGCTCGTGCTCCAGCTTGGCGAGGGCGATTTCGAGGTCGACGAGAAGGCCCGCCAGGTCCACCTCACCGAGGTGGGCAACGAGCGGATCGAGGGGCTGCTGCTCGCCCATGACGAGAAGCGTCTCGCCGAGGATCCGACCGCCGAGCCGCTCATGAAGAGCGAAAGCCTCTACGACATCTCCAACGTCTCGATCGTTCACCATGTGAACCAGGCGCTGAAGGCGCACCGGCTGTTCGCACGCGACACGGACTATATCGTCAAGGGCAACAAGGTCGTCATCATCGACGAATTCACCGGCCGCATGATGGAGGGCCGCCGCTATTCGGACGGGCTGCACCAGGCGCTCGAGGCCAAGGAGCATGTGGAGATCCAGCCCGAGAACCAGACGCTCGCCTCCATCACCTTCCAGAACTATTTCCGCATGTACGACAAGCTCGCGGGCATGACCGGCACCGCGCTGACGGAGGCGGACGAATTCTTCGACATCTACAAGCTCGACGTGGCCGAGGTGCCCACCAACATGCCGATCCGGCGCCGCGACGAGGATGACGAGGTCTACCGGACGGCCGAAGAGAAGTACACGGCCATTCTCGACCTCATCGCCGACTGCCACGCGCGCGGCCAGCCCGTGCTCGTGGGCACGACCTCGATCGAGAAGTCCGAAGCCCTGTCCGAGCGGCTGAAGAAGCACAAGATCCGGCACAATGTGCTGAACGCCCGCTATCACGAGCAGGAAGCCTTCATCGTCGCCCAGGCGGGCGTGCCCGGGACCGTGACGATCGCGACCAACATGGCCGGCCGCGGCACCGACATCCAGCTCGGCGGCAATGCCGAGATGCGCATCGCGGCCGAGGCCGCGCATCTGCCCGCCGGACCCGAGCGCGAGGCGAAGATCGCCGAGATCCGCGCCGACGTCGCCGCCAAGAAGGAAAAGGCGCTGGCGGCCGGCGGGCTCTATGTGGTGGGCACGGAGCGCCATGAAAGCCGCCGCATCGACAATCAGCTCCGTGGGCGGACGGGCCGGCAGGGGGACCCCGGCGCCTCCAAGTTCTATCTCTGCCTTCAGGACGACCTGATGCGCATCTTCGGGTCCGACCGGCTCGACGGCATGCTCCAGCGGCTCGGTCTCGAGGAAGGCGAGGCGATCGTGCACCCTTGGGTGAACAAGGCCATCGAGACCGCCCAGAAGAAGGTGGAGGCGCGGAACTTCGAGATCCGCAAGAACATCCTAAAATATGACGACGTCATGAACCACCAGCGCAAGGCGATCTTCGAGCAGCGCATCGAGTTCATGCGCGCGGCGGATCTCACCGAGGTGGTGGGCGACATGCGCCGGCAGGTGATCGAGGACCTTGTCACCGTCCATATTCCGGAGAAGGCCTATCCCGAACAGTGGGACACGGAAGGTCTCGAGACGGAGACGCGGCGCGTGCTCGGGCTCGACGTGCCGGTCCGTGACTGGGCCAAGGAGGAGGGCATCGCCGATGCCGAGATGCTCGAGCGCCTCGTCGATGCCGCCGACAGGCGCATGGCGAGCCGCGTCGCGGCCATCGGCCCCGATCTCATGCGCCGCGTCGAGAAGGCCGTGGTGCTGCAGACCATCGACCACAACTGGCGCGAACATCTCGTCATGCTCGACCACCTGCGTCAGGCCGTCGGCCTGCGCGGCTATGGCCAGCGCGACCCGCTCAACGAGTACAAGTCGGAGGCCTTCGAGCTCTTCGGCTCGCTGCTGCGGCGTCTGCGGACGGAGGTGACGCAGCAGCTCATGAACCTCGTGGTTCAGACCGAGCCGCGCGCGCCGGCGCTGCGCGCGCCCGCCGCCGCCTCGCTGCAGGAAAGCCATGTCGATCCGCTCACCGGGCGCAACGAGATGGCGCCGGCGGGCGAGGCCCCGCGCGCCGCGCCCCGCGGGCCGGTCGATCCGGCCAATCCGGCGAGCTGGGGCAAGATCGCGCGCAACGCGCCCTGTCCGTGCGGATCGGGACGGAAGTTCAAGCACTGCCACGGCGCCATCGCGCCCACCGCCTGACCCCGGCCGCGCACCGGCGGGCGCGGGGACGGCCCGCCCCCGCCGCGCTCTTGGCAAAGGACGCCCGACGTGAAAGCGCTGCTGCCCTATATCGCCCTGTCCGTCGTCGCCGGCGTCCTCATTCCCCTCCAGTCGCTCATCAATGCGCGCCTGTCGCACGTCACGGGGCACCCGATCACGGCCGCCGTGCTGTCCTTCTCGGTCGGCACGCTGGCGCTCATCGTCCTTGCGACCCTCCTGCGGGCGCCGCTGCCGCGCGGGGAGGCCCTGCTCGAGACACGCTGGTGGATGTGGGCGGGCGGCCTCCTCGGCGCCTATCTCGTGGCCAACGCCCTCGTCTCGGTCCAGAAGCTCGGCTCGGCTGGGCTTTTGTCCTGCGTGATCGCGGGGCAGCTCACGGCAGCGGCGCTGCTCGACCATTACGGCGTTCTGCAGGCGAGCGCTCACGCGCTCAATGCCTGGCGCATCCTGGGCCTGTGCCTCCTCTTCGCCGGCGTCGCCCTGGTCCTGCGCAACTAGCCATGCGAGACGGAGGCTCGCCATGACTCCCTTCTCCATCCATGTGCCCGAGGCGCGGCTCGCGGACATCCGCGCGCGCGTCGCGGCCTTTCCCTGGGACGGTGTTCCGCCGGCGGAGGACTGGTCGGGCGGGGTACCCGTCGAAACTCTGAAGGCCGCCGCCGATCACTGGCTGCACCGCTTCGACTGGCGCGCCGTCGAAGCCCGCCTCAACGGGATCCCTCAGTACACGGTTCCCGTGTCGGTGGAGGGCGAGACGCTGTCCCTCCATGTGATGGTCGAGCCGGGCAGCGGACCTGCGCCGCGCCCGCTCGTGCTGCTGCATGGCTGGCCCGGATCGATCGTCGAGTTTCTCGACCTCGTCGGCCCGCTCGCCCATCCCGAACGCCATGGGGCGCCGGACGCGCCCGCCTTCACGGTGATCGTGCCCTCCCTGCCCGGCTACGGCTTCTCCGGGCGCCCCGCCCGGCCCATCGGCCCGCGCCGCATGGCCGCCCTGCTGGATGGCCTGCTGACCGGCCCGCTCGGCCTGTCGGACGTCCTCGTCCAGGGCGGCGACTGGGGCTCGGTCATCGCCGGCTGGATGGGCCTCGAGGGCCGGGCCGTCGGGGCGCTGCATCTCAACATGTACGGCTGGCGCGCCGCCGGCATCGCTCCGCAGACGGAGGAAGAGACCGCCTGGGCGGCTCGGACGGGCGGGATGTTCGAGCGCGAGGGCGCCTATTTCCGCATCCAGGCGACGAAACCCCAGACGCTCGGCTACGCCATGGCCGACTCCCCGCTCGGCACGGCGGCCTGGATCCTCCAGGCCTTCCACGCCTGGACCGAGGGCGGCGCCTGCGCCCTGCCCGGCCCCTTCGGCTGGGACCGGCTCCTTGCCAACATCATGTTCTATGTGGCGACCGGCAGCTTCACGAGCGCGGCCCGGACCTATCAGGGCTTCATGGCCGAGCTGATGGACACCGCCCGCACGCCCCCGCCCGGCACGCGGATCACGCGGCCCGTGGGCGTCGCCGCCTTTCCGGGTGATCCGGTCTATCCCTGGCCGCCGCGCAGCCTCGCCGAGAAGAGCTACGCCACCATTCTTCAGTGGACGGACATGCCGCGCGGGGGCCATTTCGCGGCCCTCGAGGCCGGAGATCTCCTCCTTGCGGATATTCGCGCCTTCGCCCGCCGGCTCGGCTGACGGCGCTCAGTCCGGCTCGGGCAGCCGCGCCTCGATGCGCGAGAGCGGAACGCCCACCAGCGGAAAGGCGACGAGGGTGAGCAGTCCGTGCACGGCCACGGGCCAGGGCGCGACGAGGAGCCCCGCCTGCCAGGACGCCGCCCCCCAGCCGGCCGAGAAGCCGATGAGAATGGCAAGCCCGGCGCCCAGGAGCGAGGGCAGCGCGGCCCGGCCCACGAAGAGAACCCGCTGCCAGAGCAGGAAGGCGTAGCCCGAGAGAAAGGCGAGCGCCCAGAGCCCCACCGGCCCCGAGCCCATCACGTCGAGCGCGATCCCGGCGAGGAACACCGAGAGCGGCGGCAGGAGGTCGGGCCGGCGCAGCGTCCAGTAGACCATGCCCGCATAGCCGAGATTGGGCGTGAAGCTGTAGGCGCCGAGCGTGCCATAGGGCAGAAGCGACAGCAGCGACAGGATCATCAGCGTACCAAGCGGCACGCTCAGGATGAGAAGGCGGCCGAGCGTCGCGGCAAGGCTCGCATTCATGGCGCGGCCTATTCGTCCATCCCGACCGGCACCGGCGCGGACGGCTCCGCGGTCAGCTCCGGGGGCGGCTCCGCGGACGGAGCGGAAAGCGGTTCAGGCGCGGGCGGCAGATAGGGATCGGGTCCGGCCGGGGCCGGGGCC
>JACAEB010000213.1 GCA_013389075.1 Alphaproteobacteria bacterium | reverse complement strand
GGCGGCCCGGGCGCAAACCCGCTGGGAGGCCCCATGATCATCACCACCACTGACAGCGTCCCGGGCAAGGAGGTCGCCGCCATCCTCGGCGTCGTGGCCGGCGAGGCCGTGCTCGGTGTCAACATGTTCCGCGATCTCTTCGCCGGCCTGCGGGACATCGTCGGCGGCCGCTCGGGCGGCTATCAGAAGGCCCTGCGCGAGGCGCGCGACCACGCGCTCGACGACCTGATGGCCGAGGCGAAGGCGCTCGGGGCCGATGCGGTGATCGGCCTCGATCTCGATTACGAGACCATAGGCGGGCAGAACAACTCCATGCTGATGGTGTCGGCCAACGGGACGGCGGTACGGCTGCGCTGAGGGAGGCTTATCCCCGGAGGCTCCCGGACAAATCGGGCCGGACGCCTCCCTCCGGACGGGGCGCGGCAGCCGGGCGCGGGGCCTTGCTCAGTCGCTCGCCTGCGCCTCGATCCAGTCCGCGATCACCTCCTCGAGCACCGGCAGCGGCAGCGAGCCGTGCCGCAGGAGCTCGGTGTGGAAGGCGCGGCGGTCGAAGCGCGGACCGAGGGCGGCTTCGGCGCGCGCCCGCAGGCTCTCGAAACTGCGCATGCCCAGCTTGTAGCCGAGCGCCTGGGCGGGCATCACGAAATAGCGGTCGATCTCGTCGGTGGCATCGGCCCGGCTCAGCACGGTGTGGGCGGCCATGTAGTCGATGGCCTCCTCCCGGCTCCAGCGGAGGGCATGGATGCCCGTATCCACGACGAGGCGGGCGGCGCGCCAGAGCTCGGTCGTCAGCTGGCCGAAGCGGTCCTCGGGCGTGGGGTAGCCGCCCATCGCGCCCGCGAGCGTCTCGGCATAGAGCGCCCAGCCCTCGACATAGGCGCCATGTCCCCCGAACCGCCGGAACCGGGGCAGGCCCTCGAGCTCCTGGGCGATGGCGATCTGGAAATGATGGCCCGGAACCGCCTCGTGATAGGTGATCGGCCCGATGCTCCAGCGCGGCCAGTCCGCCATGTCCTTGAGATTTGCGTAGTAGTAGGCCGGGCGGCCCGGCAGTTCCGGGGGCGGCTGGTAGAAGGCCTTGCCCACCGTTTCCTCGCGGAAGGGCTCGACGGCCCGCACGTCGAGGGGCGCCTCGGGAAGCAGTGAGAAGAAGGCCGGGGCCGCCTCCTCGATCGCGGCGATCCGGGCACGGACCTCCTCGAGAAACGCCGCGCGCCCCTCCTCCGTGTCCGGATAGAAGAAGCGCGCCTCGGTCCGCATGTGGCGGAAGAAGTCCTGGAGCGATCCGCGCACGCCCATCTCGGCCTGGATCGCGGCGAGGGCGGCTTCGAGCCGGGCGACCTCCGCGAGCCCGTAGGCGTGGACCTCGTCGGGGCTCGCGGGCAGGGTGGTGATGTCCTCGATGCGGTAGCGGTAGTAGGCGGCTCCGTTCGGCAGCGCCCAGACGCCACGATCGGCGTCCTGCCGGGCGTCGAGCTCGTCGACGAGGCCCGCAAAGCGCTCGAAGGCCGTCTTCATCGGTCCCGCCATCGCCTCGGCGAGCCCGGCCTTCAGCGCCGCGCGGTCCTCCGCCGGCAGATCGAGCGCGTCGACCTTCTGCGCGAAGGCCGTGGCGGCGGGATTGGGCGGCCCGCCCGCGGAGAAGGGGGCGCTCGCAAGGATGGCGGCCATCGTGGCGCGCGCGCGGGGATAGACGAGATCGGGCGGCAGCACGCCGAGCGCGGCCCTTGCCCGGGCGAGGGCGATGATCTCGTCGACGGGGGTTCCCACCCGGCGGACGCGCTCGATGAAGGCTTCTGCCTCGGCCCGCGAGGTGACGGGCTGAACGGTGGCGAGAAGGGTGAGCGCGCTCTCGGGAAAGAGGCCCATGGACGAGACCGCGTAGCTCTGGTCGCGGAAGAGGACCCCGGCGATGACCGACTGAAGCTCGTCGCGGAAGAGACGCAGGCTGATGGCCTCGCGTTCGGGCAGCTCCGCTCCCGAAAGGCGCGCGTCGAGACAGACGAGCCGCCGGCGGGCGATCACCGCGCTCTCGAGGGCGAACCGGTCGGTCCGCTCGGTCCAGCTGTCGAGCCCCGTCTTGCGTCCGAGATAGGTCTGCGCCTCCGGCGAGCGCGCAAGACCCTCCTCCCACGCCGTCTCGAGATAGCGCTGCAGCCAGGCCGCCCGATCCCCGGCGCGGGCCGGACAGTCCACCGCCGCGGCCGGGGGACCGGCGAGGAGCAGAGGGAACAGGGCAAGGCGCAGGGCTGTCTTGCGCAGGGCGGGGGGCATCAAAGCGCGCTCCTCGATCGGGGTGGCGGAGGTCCGGGGCGGGGATGGCCTCGCCGGCCGGTCAGGTCACGGCCGGGATCGCGGCGAGTTTGCCGACGAACGATCGATAGATGGGTGCGCACGTGCAACAGGTCCCTCTAAAGCGAGGCGATCCGGATCAAATCGGGTAATTCCGGCGTTCCATATCCGGCCCAATGCCTTAGCCTGTTTATTGTTGCAACGTCTTGCTATAGGCGGAGCCACGCGTCTGACCATACCGCCTGACCATCCTGTTAGCGGTTCCGGCAAATGCTGACACATGTAACAATCACGCTTCAGACAGTTGCGTGTGTGGTCTTGCTTTGACTGAAGGGGAAAAAATTATGTCAAGACATGTCCATATTCTTTTCGCATCAACTGCCATAACGGCACTTCTTACCGTGCCAGGCGGTGCTCTGGCCCAATCGGCAGATGAAATCGTCGTTCAGGCCAGAAAGCGTGCAGAATCACTACAGTCCATTCCGGTCTCAGGTTCCGTCATCGGGGGCCAGGACATACAGGATTTCGGCGGAATCACGGATAACCTCAAGATTGCGGAGTATCTGACGGGCGTCAGCGTCGATCAGGACGGCAATCCGGAGTTCTTTATTCGTGGCGCGGGCGTCGGTCGTGTTCCGACGACGGATGCGGCGACCACCCAGTTCCGCAATGGCGCGGAGACCGCCGGGGGCTTCGGCGGTCGCGCCTTTACGCGATTCGACACGTTCGACACGCAGCAGGTCGAGGTCTATCGCGGCGCGCAGGGCGCCCTCTATGGCCGGAACGCGGTCGGCGGCGTCATCAACGTCGTCAACCAGGCGCCGAAGGACGTCTACGAATATTCGCTGCTCGGCTCCTACGCCTTCGAGAATCGCGAGCTGCGCGGCGAGGCCATCGTCAACGTGCCGATCGTCACCGACCGGCTGTTCGCGCGGGCCGGCCTCATCTTCGAGAACGAAGAAGGGTTTGCGGAAAATCAGGTCACGGGCAACCGGGTCGATGGCGAGGACACGATCGGCGGACGCCTCGGCCTGCGCGCGCTCGTCAACGAGTGGCTCGACGGAACGCTGTTCGTCGACTACGGCGTCACGGAGGTCGATCCGCGCTGGGGAAGCCAGTTCTTCGTCGACAGCATCGCCTATGGCGGCCCGGCCGCGGTCGACCCCGACGGGAACCCGCTGCCCGCGAGCGGTCCCTATCCGATCAGCGGCGACGTGCTCAAGCCGGCCTTCGACTTCGAGCCGACCTCCGAGGAGATCCTCTTCAACGTGAACCTCACGCTGAACGCGGATCTCGGCTTCGGCGTGCTGCGCTCGATCACCGCCTGGCGCGACCGGGAGTTCAACCTGCCGGGCGATTTCGACAACAGCTATATCGGCGGTCCGCTCCTGTCGGCGCCCTGCGGCATGGGCGGTGTCACGACCAACAACTGCACCGATTTCCGGCCGAGCCACACGAAGATCCTGACGCAGTAACTGCGGCTCGTCTCGCCCGATACGGGCAGCCGGCTGAGCTGGCTCGTCGGTGTCGACTTCCGCCGCATCGACTCGGAGTTCGACATCCTCCGGCTCGGCCGCAACGACAACACGATGTTGACCCCCTCGGGCAATCCCCGGATCGACAACTCGCTCCTCGAGACGGAAAGCCTGTCGAACGCCTATGGCGTGTTCGCAAGCGCGGGCTATGAGGTTCTCCGGGGGCTGACCCTCTCGGGGAGCCTGCGCTACAGCTCGGAGACCAAGGACTTCTCCTCCATGCGGACGAGTTTCGACCCGTCCGCGCCGGGTGTCATCGGGACACCGATCGACGCGTCGGAGACCTTCGAGGCGATCGATCCGTCCGTGACGCTGACCTATGAATGGCTCGATTATCTCGTCTACGGGTCCTATGCGCAGGCCCACCGCTCGGGCGGTTTCAACCAGGACGATCCGAGCGACTTCTCGACCTGCACGACGGGCGACTGCCTCACCTTCGATCAGGAGCTCGCCAATTCCTACGAGGTCGGCTTCAAGGCGAGCAACCTGTTCGCCCGCACGTCGAACTTCAGCCTCGCCGCCTTCCGGGTGAACTATGAGGACATCCTCATCAACCAGGCGGTCGGCGTTGCGGAATCGGGCTTCGGCATCCAGTTCGTCGACAATTTCGGCAAGGGTTACGCGCAAGGCGTCGAGGCCGAGCTCAATTCCCGTGTGCAGAACTTCCTCGATACGGGCGGCAATCTCCGCCTCCAGTTCGGGGTGACCTACATGGAAACCAAGCTCACGGACATTCCGCCTGCGGTGCAGACGGCGACGATCCGGCCGAACGACATCCAGATCAACCGCACGCCGCGCTGGCTCTACAACGCCAACGTCACCTATCGCCGGGCCCTGCCGTTCTTCGAAAACTCCGGGCTCGGACTGTTCCTCAACACCAACTACAAGGGTGAGGTGGGCGGTCTCGACGATCTCGGCGACCGGATCACCAGGGACACGGTGCGCCGGTGGAACGCGCAGATCGGCATCGAGGGCGAGACGCGCGGCCAGGCCTGGCAGCTCGTCGCCTTCGGCGACAACGTGTTCGACATCCAGTACGAGCGCCGGCGTCAGCAGACGGCGACGACCTATCTGAAGCGGTACAATTATCCCGCGACATACGGCCTTCGCCTGACGCTGCGCGGCGGCGAATAAGGGACCGGCACCATCGGACGTCGAAGGGCCGCCTCCGGGCGGCCCCTTGTTTCGTGGGGGGCCGCCGTGCGGCAGCCGGGGCTTTTCAGGCTCCCGCGAACCGGCCTAAGAATAGGGCGTCTCCCGCCCCGCCTCCGCGGACCCGCTCCCGCCATCGTTCCAGGCCTCGAACCAAGTATTAGAAGGTGCGCCCCCGTGTTCGACAAGATTCTCATCGCCAATCGCGGCGAGATTGCCTGCCGGATCATCCGCACGGCCCGGCGGATGGGGATCAGGACGGTCGCGGTCTATTCGGAGGCCGACCGGGACGGGCTCCATGTCGAGCTTGCCGACGAGGCCGTGGCGATCGGTCCCGCGCCCGCCGCGCAGTCCTATCTCGACATGGCCCGGATCATCGCCGCCGTGAAGGAAACCGGGGCGCAGGCCGTCCATCCGGGGTTCGGCTTCCTGTCCGAGCGCGAGAGCTTCGCGAGGGCGCTCGCGGCCGAAAAGATCGTGTTCATCGGCCCGAACACGCGCGCCATCGCGGCGATGGGCGACAAGATCCAGTCCAAGAAGCTCGCGGCCCAGGCCGGCGTCTCGACCGTGCCGGGCTTCCTCGGCGAGATCGGCAATCCGGACGAGGCGGTCGCCATCGCCCGCGACATCGGCTTTCCGGTGATGATCAAGGCCTCCGCCGGCGGGGGCGGGAAGGGGATGCGCATCGCCTTCGACGAGGGGGAGGTGCGCGAGGGCTTCGAGCGGGCGCGCAACGAGGCGCGGGCCTCCTTCGGCGATGAACGCGTCTTCATCGAGAAGTTCATCACTTCGCCCCGCCACATCGAGATTCAGGTGCTCGGCGACAAGCACGGCAACGTGATCCACCTCGGCGAACGCGAATGCTCGATTCAGCGCCGGCACCAGAAGGTGATCGAGGAGGCGCCCTCACCCTTCGTGACGCCCGAGGTCCGCGCCGCGATGGGGGCCGATGCCGTGGCGCTCGCCCGGGCCGTCGACTACGACAGCGCCGGCACGGTCGAGTTCATCATGGGTCCGGACAGGGACTTCTACTTCCTCGAGATGAACACGCGCCTGCAGGTCGAGCATCCCGTGACCGAACTCGTCACCGGCATCGACCTCGTCGAGCAGATGATCCGCATCGCCGGGGGCGCCCGTCTCGACCGGACGCAGGAGGACGTGACCTTCCGGGGCTGGGCGATGGAGTGCCGTCTTTATGCGGAGGATCCCTATCGCGGCTTCCTGCCCTCGACGGGCCGGCTCACCCGCTATGTGCCGCCGACGGAAGGCACCCATGACGGACGGACGGTGCGCATCGACACCGGCGTGCGCGAGGGCGGCGAGATCTCGGTCTATTACGACCCGATGATCGCCAAGCTCGTGACCCACGGGCCGGGCCGCATCGCGGCGATCGACCACATGGCGCGGGCGCTCGACGGCTTCCGCATCGACGGCATCCGCCACAATCTGCCGTTCCTCGCCACCGTGATGCGCAATGAGCGCTTCCGCGAGGGCGCCCTCTCGACGGGCTTCATCGCCGAGGAGTTTCCGGAGGGCTTTTCCGGCCGCGTGCCCTCGCAGGGCGAGCGCGAGGCGCTGATCGCGATCGCGCTGCTCGCCCATCGCCGCCTCGCGGCTCGCGCCCGCTCGATATCCGGACAGATCCGGCCCGATCATCCGCCTCCGGTCGATGGGCGCTGGGTCGTCACCTGCGAGGGTGTGCAGACCGATACGGAGATCGCGGAGGCGGAGGGGCGGCTGAGCGTCGCCTTCCCGGCACCGGGGGCGGCCCCGCGGCGGCTCACCGTGGCGAGCGGCTGGCGGCCCGGCGCGGCGCTTCACGAGGCGCAGGTGAGCGGCGAGACCTATGTCGTCACCCTCGAGCTGATGCCCGGAGGCTACCGCCTGCGCCATGGCGGCGTGGAGCTGCTCTTGTCCATCGACCGGCCGCGCGTCGCGGCGCTGCTGCCGCTGATGCCGCAGAAGACGGCGGCGGACAGCGCCCGCTTTCTCCTCTGTCCCATGCCCGGCACGCTCGTCTCTCTGGCGGTCGAGACGGGGCAGGAGGTGAAGTCCGGAGAGGCGCTGGCCGTGGTCGAGGCGATGAAGATGGAGAACGTGCTGCGGGCCGAGCGCGACGGGACCATCGGCAAGGTGCACGCACGGCCCGGGGCGAGCCTTGCCGTCGACGACATCATCCTCGAGTTCGAGGAAGCGGGCGCCTGAGCGCTCCGTCCGTCAGGACACGCCGAGCGCGATGATCTCGAGCTTGGCGGCCGCGCCGAAGAGCTGCGAGGCGTCGGTCTCAAGCCGGTCCGGCGGAACGAGGGCGGGCCAGAGCGGGGCGAGCGCGCTCACGACCGCCAGGGCCTCGTCCGCCTCAGGACCGCCCGCCGCCTCGATCTGCCGCCGTGCCTCGCCGGTGAATCCGTACGCGTCCTGATATTCATGCGCGTCGCGGAGCATTCCCGCATCGTCATAGGCCACGGCATATTCCTCGGCGGCGGAGCGGAGGAGGGCGGTGGCGCTGCGGAAGCGGTCGGCGCGGCCCGGCGCGGCGGCCGCCTCGGCGGCATCCATCGCGCTCAGGAGCTGCGCATAGGCGGCCTCGACCTCGGCGAGCGGCGCCCCGTCGCGGACGCCCGAGGCCAGCGCCTCGAGCGCATCGGCAAAGCCCGCCGCCCCGCGCGCGGCAAAGGCGGGCTCGAGATCGGTGTAGATCTCGTCACGCGGATGCTTCATGTGGGTGAGGGCGGCTTCGGCGGCCCCGAGCCGGTAGAGCTCGATGCCCGCGCGCAGGTGACCGCGCATCAGGGACAGGCCGGTGAGATAGGCGGCGGTGTCGGTGGCCGGGTCGGCGGCAGAGGAGGAGCCTTCGCCCTCACCCCCTTCGCCCGCGCCCGCGCCATGGCTCCTGTGGCCCCCGCCGTCTGCGGGCCGGGACACGCCTTCCCCGCCGTCTCCCTCCCCGCCGAAGAGACCGGCAAGGCGCATCGGGGCCGAGCCGCCGGCATCCCCGGCCTCGGCAAGGCCGCCGGCGAGGGGACCCGCGGCGAGCGCGGTGCCGGTGGCGAGGGCGACGGACAGGCGGGTCCACCGCCGGGCGTGAAAACGCATGTGACCACTCCTGTGTGGGAGACGACGGGCAGGCGCGGCCCCTCGGGGACCCCCACCCGTTGCGGTGTCACCTACTGCAACTCACTCTCACTTGCAAGCCGCGGCCCGTCTTGCGCCCGGGGCGGTCGGCTGGCAGGGTCCGCCCCCATGATTATGGAAATCGAAGACCTCCTGCCGCCGGACAGCCGGCAGGCCATCGCCGAGCTGCTCGAGGACCGCGCGCTCTTCCGCGATGGCGGCCGCACGGCCGGCCGCATGGCGCGGGCCCGGAAGAACAATCTTCAGGCGGCGGATCATCCGCTGGTACGGGGGATCCTCACCAAGGTTCGTGATGCCGTCATGACGCATCCGGTGGTGCAGATGGCGGCCGTGCCGAACCGCATCGCGCGGGTTCTCCTGAGCCGCTACGAGCCGGGCATGGCCTATGGCACCCATGTCGACAATGCCTTCATGGACGGGGTGCGGACCGATCTGTCCTTCACGGTCTTCCTCACCGGGCCCGACAGCTATGAGGGGGGCGAACTCGTCATCGAGGGGGCGGAAGGGGAGCGGGTCATCAAGCTGCCGGCAGGGGCGATGGTGCTCTATCCGTCGACGGAGCTTCATCGGGTGCGCCCCGTGACGGACGGGGTGCGGCTCGCCGCGGTGGGCTGGATCGAGAGCCGCATCCGCCGCCGCGAGGAGCGCGAGCTCCTGTTCGATGTCGGGCTCATCGGCCAGGCCATCGCCGCCGGCCGGGAGGGCGCGGCGCCGGAGGCCGAGGCTCTCGACGGGGCGAGGCTGCGCGTCGCGCGGGTCCATGCGAACCTTCTGCGGCTCTGGGCCGAGCGATAGGCCGGCACGCCGCTCGGGCGGCCATCGCGGCCCGTCCGGCCCGGCGCGGTCTGTGTCATCATCGCGAGGTGTTGTTCCGCATTCCCGATCCGGCTCCGAATCGCCCACGCTTGCCTGCCCCTCATCGAGGACCCTTCCGTGACCGAGCCTGCCCGCCAGCTTCAGCCGCCAGCGCCCGCCAACGAGGCCGCGTGCCTCGGGGTCACGCGTTCCTTCAAGGGGCGGCCCTGGCGTCAGCGCGGAACCGACGAGGCGGAGGCCCTCCGGATCGCGCAGAGCCATGGGGTGCCCGAGATCGTGGCGCGGCTCGTCGCCGCCCGGCCCGCCCTCGGCGCGGGGCCCGAGGCGATCCTCAACCCCTCGCTCCGGGGCCAGCTCCCCGATCCCTCGAAGCTCGCCGACATGGACGCGGCCGCCTGCCGTCTCGCCGATGCGGTGGAGCGGGGCGAGCGCGTCGCGATCTTCGGCGATTACGACGTGGACGGCGGAACGTCGACGGCCCTGCTTCTGCGTGTGCTCACGACGCTCGGCGCCCCGCCGCTCACCTATATTCCCGACCGCATGACCGAGGGCTATGGCCCCAATCCCGCCGCCTTCGCCAGCCTCGCCTCGGCCGGCGCGAGGGTCGTCGTCACGGTGGATTGCGGAACGGCCGCGGAGGCGGCGCTCGGCTCGGCCCGCGCGCTGGGGCTCGACGTCATCGTCTGCGATCACCATCAGCCTCCGGACGTCCTTCCGCCCGCCGTCGCGCTCGTCAATCCGAACCGGGAGGACGATTCCTCGGGATGCGGCCACATGGCGGCGGTCGGGGTGGCGTTTCTCCTCGCCGTGGCGCTCGTGCGGGAGCTGCGCGCGCGGGGGCGGTTCGCGGGCGGAGGGCAGGCCGAGCCGGATCTTCTGGCGCTGCTCGACCTCGTCGCGCTCGGCACGATCTGCGACGTCGTTCCCTTGCGGACGGTCAACCGGGTGCTCGTCGCGCAAGGGCTCAAGGTCATGGCCCGCTGGTCCAATCCCGGTCTCAGGGCCCTCGCCGAGGTGGCCCGCGTCTCCGGGCCGCCCACGCCCTATGTGGCTGGCTTCGTCCTTGGCCCCCGCCTCAACGCGGGCGGGCGCATCGGGCGGGCGGGGCTCGGGGTGGAGCTTCTCGGCGGGGAGGCGGGCCCCGCGCTGATCGAGCGCGCGCAGGCGCTCGACGCCTATAATCGCGAACGCCAGGAGATCGAGCGGGGCGCGCTCGACGATGCCGTCGAAAGGGTGCGCAGCAGATGGGGCGGCGGCCTGCCGCCCGTCCTCGTTCTGGCGGCGCCCGGCTGGCACCCCGGGGTCGTCGGGATCGTCGCGGGGCGCCTCAAGGACCGCTTCCGCCGGCCCACGCTCGTCATCGGCCTCGAGGACGATACGCCCTTCGCCCTCGGACGGGGCTCGGGGCGCTCCATTCCGGGGGTGGACCTTGGCGCCGCCATCAGCGCCGCCCGCGCCGAGGGCCTCCTCGAAAGTGGCGGCGGGCACGCCATGGCGGCGGGCCTCACGCTGCGGGCGGGGGCGGTGCCGGCGCTCGACCTCTTCCTCGCCGATCGCCTCGGCCCCGCCGTCGAGGCGGCGCTGGCGGGCGATGCGCTCGACATTGACGGGCTCCTGCGTCCGGCCGCGGCCACGCTCGAGCTCGCGGCGGCGCTCGAGCGCGTCGGCCCCTTCGGCGCCGGCAATCCCGCGCCCGTCTTCGCGCTGCCCCGCCTGCGGGTCGACTGGGCGCAGATGGTGGGGCAGGGGCACATCCAGGCGAACCTCTCGGACGAGGCCGGCAACCGGCTCGAGGCCATCGCCTTCCGCTGCGCCGAGGAGCCCCTCGGCCACGCCCTCATGGAGCGGCAGGGCCGCCTCTTCCATCTCGCCGGGCGCCTCAAGGCCGACAGCTTTCGCGGCGAGACGCGCCTCAAGCTCCAGATCGAGGACGGCGCCCCGGTCTGAGGCCTCCGCCCCCGGGGAGCCCTTTACAGGCCCGGCCAATTTGCCTAAGAGTACCGGCCTTCGGGAGGGCGGCAGCCCGACCGGCCGCTCCCTTCGTCTATCGGTTAGGACGTCAGATTTTCAATCTGAAAAGACGGGTTCGACTCCCGTAGGGAGCGCCACGCGCGAGCCGGATCCTCGGCCTACGCCGCGTCTGCACCTTCCCCCTCCGGCCACAGCCAGGCGGCGCCGCGTACCCCGCCCGAATCGCCATGGACATTGCGGCGCACGGGCGTGCGCACGATGCGCGGGAAGGCGTGGTCGGCAATGCGCGGGGGCACGTTCACATAGAGGCGCTCGACATTGGACATGCCGCCGCCGAGCACGATCACATCAGGGTCGAGCACGTTGAGGATGAGCGCGAGCGCCCGGGCCAGGCGCGATTCGTAGCGGAGAAGGGCGGCCTCGGCGGCGGCCTCGCCGGCCGCGGCGGCCGCGGCGATCTGGGGTCCGGCCAGGGCCGTGCCGGTGGCCGCGGCGAAGTCGGCCTCGAGCCCCGTGCCCGAGATCCAGGTTTCGAGACAGCCGCGCTGGCCGCACCAGCACAGGGCGCCGGGGAATTCGTCCGCGGTCATCCAGGGGAGGGGAATGTGGCCCCACTCGCCGGTCGCGGCATTGAGCCCCTCGATCGGCCGGCGGTCGATCACAATGCCGCCCCCGCATCCCGTGCCCAGAATGGCGCCGAAGACGACGCGATCCTCGGCGCCCGCGCCATCCACGGCCTCGGAGAGGGCAAAGCAGTTGGCGTCGTTGGCCAGACGCACCGGCCGGCCGAGGGCCCTGGCGAGATCGATGTCGAAGGCCCTGCCG
Source organism: Alphaproteobacteria bacterium (assembly GCA_013389075.1). Lineage (GTDB taxonomy): Bacteria > Pseudomonadota > Alphaproteobacteria > JACAEB01 > JACAEB01 > JACAEB01. Next base: position 16,892 of record JACAEB010000213.1, on the reverse strand, counting down.
ATGAGCCAGGTGGAATTGGCGTTCTGCACGAGGCCGGTCGTGGGATCGACCGAGCCCGGAATGCCGACCCCGACGCTGCCGCGCGCGCCGAGCCGTGATTCGAGCCCCGTGACGAGCCCGGTTATGGCCCGCACCGTGCCCTCATAGTCGCCGCGCGGGGTGGGGATCCGCTCGCGGTGGAGCACGGCGCCGCCCGCGCCCAGCGCCGCGGCCTCGATCTTCGTGCCGCCCATGTCGACGCCGATGCGCACGCGCTTCATGCCGGATCCGTCCGATCGCCCCTGTTAAGAGGTTGGTTAAGAACTTTCCCTTCTAATGTGGGCCAATTCTAGCAGTGCCGCCGCCCCCGGGCGACCGGCCGACCGAAAGGCCAAGGGATGACCGCCGCCGCAAAGAAGGTTCTGATCGTCGAAGACAACGATCTGAACATGAAGCTCTTTCACGACCTTCTGGATGCGCATGGCTACGAGACCCTGCAGACGCGCGACGGGCTCGAAGCCCTGACGATCGCGCGCGAGCACCGCCCCGACCTGATCCTGATGGACATCCAGCTTCCCGAGGTCTCGGGCCTCGAGATCACCAAATGGCTCAAGGAAGACGAGAGCCTCAAATCCATCCCGGTGGTGGCGGTGACCGCCTTCGCCATGAAGGGCGACGAGGAGAAGATCCGCGAGGGCGGCTGCGAGGCCTATATCGCCAAGCCCATCTCGGTCGTCCACTTCCTCGACACCATCCGCCGCTTCCTCGACTGAGCCGGGGCGAGGGAATATGTCCGCACGCGTCATGGTGGTCGACGACGTTCCGGCGAACGTCAAGCTGCTCGAAGCTCAGCTCACGGCCGAATATTTCGAGGTCGTCTCCGCCTACAGGGGCGAGGACGCCCTGAGGATGGTGCCGGTGGAGAAGCCGGACATCATCCTTCTCGACGTGATGATGCCCGGAATGGACGGTTTCGAGGTGTGCCGGCGGCTGAAGCAGTCGCCCGAGACCGCCCACATCCCCGTCGTGATGGTGACCGCGCTCGACCAGACCTCCGACCGCGTGCAGGGGCTCGAGGCGGGGGCGGACGATTTCCTGACAAAGCCCGTCGACGAGATGGCGCTGATGGCGCGCGTGAAGAGCCTCGTTCGCCTCAAGATGATGACCGAAGAGCTCCGCATGCGGCAGATCACGGGCCAGTCGCTCGGGATCATGGAAGACCCCGCCATCCTTTCGGTCACCGAGGAACAGCTCGTGGGCCACATCCTCATCGTCGAGGATCGCCCGCAATCGGCCCGCTCCATCGCGGCGGCGCTGAACCAGACCCATTCGGTCGAGATCGAGGGCGACCTCGAGCACGCCTTCATGCGCGTGAAGGGCACCGATTTCGACCTCGCCATCGTCAGCCTTTCGATGGAATCGGGCGACGGCCTGCGCCTGTGCTCCCAGATCCGTTCGAACGAGAAGATCCGTACCCTGCCGCTTCTGGGCCTCGTGCAGGACGGGGACACGCGCCGCCTCGCCCGCGCGCTCGACATGGGCGTGAACGACTATCTCATCCGCCCCATCGACAAGAACGAGCTCACCGCGCGCGTGCGCACCCAGCTGCGCCGCAAGCGCTATTCGGACCGGCTCAAGCAGAACCTTCAGCTGAGCCTCGAAATGGCGATCACCGATCAGCTCACCGGGCTCTACAACCGTCGCTATCTCGTGAACCACCTCAAGACGCTGGTCGAGAACTCGGTCGAGCACGGCAAGCCGCTCTCCTTCTTCATCCTCGACATCGACTATTTCAAGCGGATCAACGACACGCACGGGCACGATGTGGGCGACCAGGTGCTGGCCGAATTCGGCCGGCGCATCGCCATGAACACGCGCGGCATCGATCTGGCCTGCCGCTATGGCGGCGAGGAGTTCGTGGTGGCCATGCCGGACACGGATCTTTCCTTCGCCTATGCCATCGCCGAACGGCTGCGCAAGGATGTTGAGATGCGCCCCTTCGAGGTGAGCACGCCCTCGGGCCGGCTCGATGTCACCGTCTCCATCGGCGTGACCGCCTGCGAGGGCACGGGCGACACGGCCGAGAAGCTCCTCAAGCGCGCCGACGAGGCGCTCTACACGGCCAAGCGCGACGGCCGCAACCGCGTCGTCGCTGCCGCGGCCTGATCGCGGCGCGCGCGGGAGACGTCCCTGCCTGCGGTCCGAACGGGTGCCGGCCATGGCGTGATGCCTGATGCCGCCCCCGACCCTTTCCCCCTGCCTCCGCCGCCGCCCGTACCCCGGAAATCAGGGTTGACAGAGGGAATGAAAAGAGAACAAATAGGGTTCATATGGAAGACGTGGTCCGGGGCATGCCTCCGGGCGCAAGAGAGGGGAACGGAGCGATGAATCCTGTTACGGAAGATGTGCTGAGCGCGGGAGCCCTGATCTCGTTCACGCTGATGGTCGCCATGTGGGCGCGGCTGATCGAGGTGGTCCAGCTCGGCTGAACGCGGTTCCTGGCGAGGAGGGATGGGGTGGACGGACCCTTTGTTCATCTGCGGGTGCGCACCGCCTTCTCGCTCCTCGAGAGCGCGATACGGATCAAGGAACTGGCCGAGGCGGCCGCGCGCATGGAAATGCCTGCGCTCGCCATGACCGACAGCGGCAATCTGTTCGGCGCCTACGAATTTTCCGACCGCATGGCCGGGGCCGGTGTCCAGCCCATTCTCGGCTGCACGCTCGCCGTGTCGGGTTGCCTCCCCGAGGAGGGACGGCGGCGGCCGGGAGAGGGGCGGCTGCAGCGTCTGCCGACGCTGGCGCTCCTCGCGCGGTCCGAGGCCGGCTGGGCCAACCTCATGAAGCTCTCGAGCCGGGCCTATCTCGACACGAGGCCCGGCGAGCCGCCGCATGTCGATCTGCGCCTTCTCGCGACGCATGCGGAGGATCTCATCTGTCTCACCGGCGGGCCGGAGGGTCCTCTCAACCGTCTCGTGCTCGACGGCCACCCCGAGCGGGCCGAGGCCCTCGCCGCGCGCCTGTCCGATCTCTTCGGCGACCGGCTCTACGTGGAGCTGCAGCGCCATGGCCTTGCGGCCGAGCGCCGGGCGGAGGGACCGCTGCTCGATCTTGCCTATGCGCGCGGCCTGCCGATCGTCGCCACCAATGACTGCCTGTTCCTGACCCCCGACATGCATGAGGCGCACGATGCGCTCCTGTGCATCTCGGAGGGCAGCTTCGTCATGAGCAAGGACCGCCGCCGCGCGACGCCGGAGCACTATCTCAAGTCCGGCGAGGAGATGGCGGCGCTCTTCTCCGACCTGCCGGAGGCGGTGGAGACGACCGCGCGGATCGCCCGGCGCTGCGCCTTCCGCCTCAAGGGGCGGGCGCCGATCCTGCCGGCCTTTGCGGTGGGCGAGGGGCGGTCGGAGGCCGAGGAGCTCGAGGTCCAGGCCCGCGAGGGGCTGACGCGGCGCCTTGCCGAGGTGCCGCTGGCGCGGGACGCGCAGGCCTATTGGGACCGGCTCGACTACGAGCTCGGCGTCATCAACGGCATGAAGTTCCCGGGCTATTTCCTCATCGTGTCCGACTTCATGAAATGGGCCCGGGCGCGGGGCATTCCGGTGGGGGTGCGCGGCTCGGGGGCGACCTCGATCGTCGCCTGGGCGATGGAGATCACGAGCCTCGATCCCTTGCGGTTCAATCTCGTCTTCGAGCGCTTCCTCAATCCCGAGCGCGTGTCGATGCCCGATTTCGACATCGACTTCTGCCAGGACCGGCGGGAAGAGGTCATCCGATATGTGCAGGACAAGTACGGGGCCGGGGCGGTGGCGCAGATCATCACCTTCGGAACGCTCCAGGCCCGCGCCGTGGTGCGCGATGTGGGCCGCGTCCTCCAGATGCCCTACGGGCAGGTCGACCGCATCTGCAAGATGATCCCGAACCCGCCGGGCAAGCCGGTGAAGCTGCGCGACGCCATCGCCGGCGAGGAGCGGCTCCGGCAGATGATCGATGCCGAGCCGGAGGTGGCGAGCCTCATGGCGATCGCCGAGAAGCTCGAGGGGCTCTACCGCCACGCCTCCACCCATGCCGCCGGCCTCGTCATCGGCGACCGGCCGCTCGACGAGCTGATCCCGCTCTTCCGCGATCCCAAGGCGGACATGCAGGTGACGCAGTTCGACTATCGGAACGCGGAGAAGGTGGGGCTCGTGAAGTTCGACTTCCTCGGGCTCAAGACGCTGACGGTGATCGCCAAGACGGAGGCGCTCGCGCGGGCGCAGGGTCGGGCGATATCGAGCGAGAGCGTGTCCTTCGACGACACGAAGGCCTACGAGATGCTGGCGCGCGGGGAGTCGATCGGCGTGTTCCAGCTCGAAAGCCCCGGCATGCGCGATCTCCTGCGCAAGATGAAGCCCGACCGCATCGAGGATCTGATCGCGCTGGTGGCGCTCTATCGTCCGGGCCCGATGGATTCCATCCCGAAATACATCGCCTGTAAGCACGGGCGAGAGGCGCCCGACTATCTGCACCCCATGCTCGAGCCCATCCTCGAGGAGACCTTCGGGGTGATGACCTATCAGGAGGACGTGATGCGCATCGCCCGCGAGCTCGCGGGCTATTCCCTCGGCGAGGCCGATCTCCTGCGGCGCGCCATGGGCAAGAAGATCGCCGCCGAGATGGACCGGCATCGCGAGCGCTTCGTCGAAGGGGCGGGGCGCAACGGCATCGACGCGAACACGGCCGGGCAGATCTTCGATCAGGCCGCGAAGTTCGCCGGCTACGGCTTCAACAAGGGCCACGCCGCCGCCTATGCGCAGGTCGCCTACCAGACGGCCTATCTCAAGGCCAATGCGCCGGCCGAGTTCCTGTGCGCCTCCATGACGCTCGACATGGAGCGGCACGATCGCCTCGCCATCTTCCGGCAGGAGGCCGTCCGCATGGGGATCGGGGTCGCGGGCCCCGACATCAACCGCTCCGAGGTGGAGTTTTCGGTGGCGCGGGACGGGGACGGGCCGCCGCGCATTCTCTACGGGCTCGGCGCGATCAAGAATGTCGGTGTCGGCGCCATGGAAAGCGTCATCGCCGAGCGCGCTGCCCGGGGGCCCTTCGCCGACATGATCGATTTCGCGCGCCGGATCGATCCGCGGGCGGTCACAAAGCGCACGCTCGAGAACCTGGCCCGCGCCGGCGCCTTCGACAGCCTCGATGCCAATCGCCGGCGGATCGCGGAGAACGCCGATTTCCTCATCGCGCTCGCCCAGTCGGCGGCCAGCGACCGGCAGACCGGCCAGGTGAGTCTCTTCGGGGCCGAGGACGCGCGCTCGGACACCCGGCCGCGTCTGCCCGAGGCGGAGGACTGGCCCCCGCTCGAGCGTCTCGCCCAGGAGCTTGGCGTGCTCGGCTTCTATCTCTCCGGCCACCCGCTCGACGATTACGCGGTCACGCTGCGCCGGCTGCGCGTGCTCACCTTCGCCGAGCTTCTCGACGGGGGCAGCCGGCTCGGCGGCAGCGTGCGCCTCGCTGGCACCGTCGTCGACAAGAAGGAGAAGAAGTCGGCGCGCGATGCGCCCTATGCCTTCGTCACCTTGTCCGACGCCACGAGCCTCTTCGAGGTGATGGTGTTCTCCGAGGTGCTGATGGCCCACCGCGAGGAGCTCGAGCCGGGGCAGAACGTTGTGCTCACCGTGGAGCCCGACTGGAGCGGCGAGGAGGTGCGCTTTCGCGCGCAGGGCGTCCAGCCGATCGACCGGGCGGCGGCCGAGGCGGCGGCGGGCCTGCGCGTCTATCTCGACGAGGGCGCGTCGATCGACGAGGTGCGCGGGCGGCTCGGTGACCGGCGCGGCAAGGGGCGGGTGACGCTGACGCTCGTTCTCAACAGCCCGCTGCGCGAGGTCGATCTCGAGCTTCCGGGCGGCTGGCTGATCGACGGGCAGGTGCGTCAGGCGCTCAAGCAGGTGCGGGGCGTGAGCGAGCTCGAGGAGGTCTGATGATGCGTTGGAGCCTCTGGTGACGGAGCGGCGCGCTTGCCCGGCCGCGCGGAACCTCCTATAAGGCGCGCGCGTCCTCCTGATGGAGGCATGCGCATATCCACCTCGACCAGTGATCGCAACCAATGTTCGCACATGGGTGAGGCGCGTTGACCCCGAGCGGGGTCTGACCGCCAGTCCGGTGCCGCGGGAAATTCCCCCGGTTCCACCCATGGAGGCGCAACCGGATAGGACAGAGAAAGATGGCATTTCCCGAATTCACGATGCGCCAGCTCCTCGAAGCGGGCGTCCATTTCGGCCACCAGACCATGCGCTGGAACCCGAAGATGAAGCCCTTCATCTTCGGCGACCGCAACCAGGTCCACATCATCGACCTCGCCCAGACCGTGCCGATGATGCACCAGGCGCTCCTTGCCATCCGCAATGTCGCGGCCAATGGCGGGCGCATCCTCTTCGTTGGGACCAAGCGGCAGGCCCAGGGCCCGATCGCCGACGGCGCCAAGCGCTGCGCGCAGTACTACATCAACAATCGCTGGCTCGGCGGTACGCTGACGAACTGGAAGACCATCCAGAACTCGATCCGCCGCCTGCGCACGCTCGAGGAGACCCTCGCGGGCGAAGGGCAGGGCTTCACCAAGAAGGAACGGCTCCAGCTGCAGCGCGAGCGCGACAAGCTCGAGCAGTCGCTCGGCGGCATCAAGGAAATGGGCGGCGTGCCCGATCTTCTCTTCGTGATCGACACCAACAAGGAGTCGATCGCGCTGCAGGAAGCGCGCAAGCTGAACATCCCCATCGCCGCGATCGTGGACACCAATTCCGATCCGGACGGGATCACCTATCCCGTTCCGGGCAATGACGATGCCTCGCGGGCGGTGTCGCTCTACTGCGATCTCGTGGCGCGGGCGGTGATCGACGGCCTCTCCGAAGGCCAGGCGGCCATGGGCGCCGATCTCGGGGCGTCCGAGGCACCGGCCGAGGAGCTGCTCGGCGACGCGGATCCGGCGGCCGGGCCGGAGCAGGCAGGCGAGGGCGAGACCGCGTCGGGCGTCGCCCAGGCCTGAGCCCGAGCGGCCCGTTCCAGGCGAGACAGGGAGCTTTCGAGCATGAGCACGATCAGCGCAACCATGGTCAAGGACCTGCGCGAGAAGACCGGCGCGGGCATGATGGACTGCAAGTCCGCCCTCACCGAGACGGGCGGGGACATCGAGGCCGCGGTCGACTGGCTGCGCAAGAAGGGTCTCGCCAAGGCCGCCAAGAAGGCGGGCCGCACCGCCGCCGAGGGCCTTGTGGGCATCGCCATCGCCGGGACGGCGGGGGCTATGGTCGAGGTCAATTCCGAGACCGATTTCGTCGCCCGCAATCCCGACTTCCAGGCCAGCGTGGCCGAGCTCGCCCAGGTCGCCCTCTCCGTGAACGGAGAGATCGAGGCGCTCCGGGTGGCGCGCGTTCCGTCCAGCGGCAAGTCGGCCGAGGCGCATGTGACCGACCTCGTCGCGCGCATCGGCGAGAACATGGCCCTCCGGCGCAGCGCGGGCATCAAGGTGTCGCAAGGCGCCGTCGCGGGCTATGTGCACACCCAGGCCGCGCCGGGGCTCGGGCGCATCGGCGTCATCGTCGGCCTCCAGTCGGCCGCCGACCCCGCCGCGCTCGAGGAGCTCGGCCGCAGGATCGCCATGCACATCGCCGCCTCGAGCCCGCTCTCGGTGGACGAGAAGGGCGTGCCGGCCGATGTGGCCGAGCGCGAGCGGGCCGTCCTCATCGAGCAGGCCCGCCAGAGCGGCAAGCCCGAGGCCATCATCGAGAAGATGGCGGAAGGCCGCATGCGGAAGTTCTACGAGGAAGTCGCTCTCCTCAAGCAGCCCTTCGTCATGAAGCCCGACCAGTCGGTCGAGTCCCTGCTGGCCGAGGAGGCCAAGACGCTCGGCGCGCCGATCACCGTGACGGGCTTCGCCCGCTTCACGCTCGGCGAGGGCATCGAGAAGGAAGAGCAGGATTTCGCGGCCGAGGTGCAGGCGGCCGCCCGCTCGAGCTGAGGGCGCGAATCGTCCCTGCGGGGGCGTCCGCCCTGAGCGCAGGGGGCGCGCGCCGCACTTGCATACGGAAGCGAACGGCGCTTAGCTGCGACCCGCGCCGGGCCGGGTCCGGGCGTGCGTGGCCTTCGTGCCTCGGGCAGTGGAGGCTCCTCCGCAAGGACGAGCCTTCCGCGACGCCCTGGACGTCATCTGCGAGTGGACATCATGCCGGAGACGAGCGAGGCAGCGCAGGCGGTGGCCACCGGCACGAAGCGACGGCGGGTGCTGCTGAAGGTGTCCGGCGAGGCCCTGATGGGCCGCGAATCCTACGGCATTGACATCGAGACCGTGGACCGGATCGCCCGCGAGATCCGGGCCGTCACCGACATCGGCATCGAGGTCTGCCTCGTCATTGGCGGCGGCAACATCTTCCGCGGCCTGTCCGGGGCTGCGAGCGGCATGGAACGGGCGACGGCCGACTATATGGGCATGCTCGCGACCGTGATGAACGGGCTCGCCCTCCAGAACGCGCTCGAGCGCATCGGCGTCACGACCCGCGTGCAGTCGGCCATTCCGATGACCTCGATCTGCGAGCCCTTCATCCGCCGCCGGGCCATCCGGCACATGGAGAAGGGGCGGGTGGTGATCTTTGCCGCCGGCACGGGCAATCCGTTCTTCACGACCGATACAGCCGCCGCGCTGCGCGCCATCGAAATGGGCTGCGACGCCCTCCTCAAGGGCACGCAGGTGGACGGCGTCTATACCGCCGACCCCAAGAAGGATCCGACCGCGGAGCGCTTCGAGCAGCTGAGCTATCACGAGGTGCTCGCGCGGGACCTGAAGGTGATGGACCTCTCGGCGATCACGCTGGCGCGCGAGAACGCCATCCCCATCATCGTCTTCTCCATTCACGAGACCGGAGCGTTCGCCGACGTGCTGAGCGGGCGCGGGCGATGCACCACCATTTCGTGAGCCGCGAGGCCGGGCCGTCGGTCCGGCGCGAACCCAAACGACGTCAACGGAAGATGCGACATGAGCGAGCCTGACGATTTCGACCTCAAATCCTATTCGAAGCGGATGGACGGGGCTGTGCAGACCCTGCGTCAGGAGTTTTCGGGCCTCAGGACGGGACGGGCCTCGGCGAGCCTCGTCGAGCCGGTCACCGTGGAGGCCTATGGCTCGACCATGCCGCTCAACCAGGTCGCCACCATCTCGGTGCCGGAGTCACGCATGATCACCGTCGGGGTCTGGGACAAGGGCCTCGTGAGCGCGGTCGAAAAGGCCATCCGCAGCTCGGGCCTCGGGCTCAATCCGTCCACGGACGGCACGACCATCCGCCTCAGCATCCCCGAGCTCAACGAGGAGCGTCGGCAGGAGCTGACCAAGATCGCCGCCAAATATGCGGAGAGTGCCCGCGTCGCGGTGCGCAACATCCGCCGGGACGGGATCGAGAAGCTGCGCAAGCTCGAGAAGGACGGGGAGCTGAGCGAGGACGAGCTCAAGCGCCTGACCGACGAGATGCAGGCCCTGACCGACCGTCATGTGAACCAGATCGACGAGGCGCTCAAGACCAAGGAAGCGGAGATCATGCAGGTCTGACCCCCCCGGGGCGGGCGCATACGCTTTCTCAAGGGGCGCCGTCCATACTGGCTCTGCCTCGACCCGTGTGCGGGCCGGATGTGACGGGCTGCCAGGACGGGCAGGTTTGATCGCCCGGTCGCGCGCAAATCGGGCCGGAGCCCTTGAGCCCGTCTTCGGACCGGCCTATTGCCGCCCGAACCAAGCCCAGCTCCCGCCGCAAAGCGCGGGCCGGATGGGCGACGGGATCGCAAGACCGGCTCCTGCGGGACCGGCCGCAAAGCGGGGAAGCAGTCTATGGCCAGAGAAGCAGCGCTCGACGCGGCGAAGTCTCTCGCCCCTTCCGAGGGGCGCCGCCCGCGCCATGTCGCCATCATCATGGATGGAAACGGCCGCTGGGCCGCGCAGCGGCGCCTGCCGCGCGCCGCCGGTCACAAGGAGGGTGTCGAGGCCGCGCGCCGGGCCGTCCGGGCGGCGGAGGAGTTCGGCATCGAGGTCCTGACGCTCTACGGCTTCTCCTCGGAGAACTGGAAGCGGCCGGCCGACGAGATCAACGACCTCTTCGGCCTCCTGCGGGCCTTCGTCCGCACCGACCTCGCCAACCTCGAGCAGCGCGGCATCCGCATCCGGATCATCGGCGAGCGCGACGGACTGCCGGCCGACATCGTCGAGCTGATCGAGGAAGCCGAGCAGCGCACGGCGCACAATGGCGTTGCAACTCTCGTGATCGCCTTCAACTATGGCGGTCAGGACGAGATCGTCCGGGCGGCGCGTTCGCTCGCCGAGGACGTGGCGGCGGGTCGGAAGGCTCCCGGCGACATCACGCGGGCGGCGATCGCCGAGCGGCTGCAGACGGCGGGCCTGCCCGATCCCGACCTCGTGATCCGCACGAGCGGAGAGCAGAGGCTCTCGAACTTCCTCATCTGGCAGAGCGCCTATGCCGAGCTCGTCTTCCTCGACTCCTACTGGCCCGACTTCGACAGGGAGCAGTTCCAGTCCGCCATCGCCACCTATGAGCGCCGGGACCGGCGCTTCGGATCGGTCGGAGCCGCAAGCGCCTGAGATCCCGCACGCAGGGCTCGGGGCGAGGGTGGTCTCCGCCCTCGTGCTCATCCCCGTGGCGATCGGCGCCGCGCTCGCCGGCGGGCTCGTCTTCTCCGGCCTCGTCGCGCTGATCGCGCTGGGCATGGCGGCCGAGTTCGGCCGCCTCCTCGAGGGCCGGCACGGCCGCGCCCATCCGCTGAGACCGGCTCTTGCCCTCCTGCCCGCACTCGTCTTCGGCATGGCGGGTCTCTTCGGGCTTGCGGCGGGGGGTCTTCTGGCCGGGGCGGGGCTCGTCCTGACCCTCCCGGGGGCGCGCGGGCCGGCACGGATCTGGATGGCGGCCGGCGTCCTCTGCCTGGGCGCGCCGGCGCTCGCGCTCCAGTGGATGCGTGCCGTGCCCGAGGCGGGGCAGGGGTACGTCCTCTCTCTCTTCGCGCTCGTCTGGGCGGCCGACAGCTTCGCCTGGCTCGCCGGCCGGGTGATCGGCGGACCGCAGCTCCTGCCCGCCATCTCGCCGAACAAGACCTGGGCGGGTCTTCTCGGCGGGACGCTCGCCGGGGCGCTCGCGGGCCTCGCGGCGCTCGGCCTTGCGGGCCGGCCGGAACTGCCGCCAGCGGGCCTTGCCGGCGTCGCCGGAGCCCTCGCCTTCACGGCGCTCTGGGGCGACATCGCCGAATCGGCTCTCAAGCGCCATTTCGGCGTCAAGGACAGCGGGCATCTCATTCCCGGCCATGGCGGGCTCCTCGACCGGCTCGACAGCCTTGCGGCGGCGGGGCTGCTTGCGGTCGGACTTCTCCTTCTCCATGGTGGCTGACGGGCGCCGCCCGGGCCGCCCGTGATCGACGTGACTCCATGAGTTCTCCCCGATGACCGCCGCCTTCGCTCCCGTCGCCGATCCGGCCGGTCCCTGGCCGGAACTCGATGCGCGGCGCCTCGTCATACTCGGTGCCACGGGCTCGGTCGGAAGCTCGACCCTCGCTCTCGTCGCGGAGCGGCGGCGCCGCGTCCCGGGGGCCCTGCCCATCGAGGTGCTGACCGCGCAGAGCCGGGTGGACAGTCTGATCGACCTCGCGCGCGCCTTCCGGCCCGCGCTCGCCGTCATAGGCGAGCCCGCGCTCTACGGGCGGCTCAAGGAGGGTCTTGCCGGTTCGGGCGTCGAGGCGGCGGCCGGACCACGGGCGCTCGTCGAGGCCGCCGGCCGGCCCGCGGACTGGGTCATGGCCGCCATCGTGGGCGCGGCCGGCCTTGCCCCGACGCTCGAGGCCGTGCGCCGGGGACGGATCGTCGCCTTCGCCAACAAGGAATGCCTCGTCTGCGCCGGGCCGATCTTCCTGGCCGAGCTCGCCCGCTCCCATGCGGCGCTCGTTCCGGTGGACAGCGAGCACAACGCCATCTTCCAGATCCTGGCCGGCGCGCGGTCCGAGGAGGTCGCCCGGCTGATCCTCACCGCCTCGGGCGGACCCTTCCGCACCGCGAGCCTCGCCGAGATGGGCGCGGCCACCCCGGCCATGGCGATCGCCCACCCGAACTGGGACATGGGCGCCAAGATATCGGTGGATTCGGCCACCATGATGAACAAGGGTCTCGAGCTCATCGAGGCCCATCACCTGTTCGGCATGGGGACGGAGTGTCTCGATGTGGTGATCCATCCCCAGTCGATCGTCCATTCGCTGGTCGAGTTCACCGACGGCTCGGTGCTGGCCCAGCTCGGCACCCCGGACATGCGCACGCCCGTCGCCTATGCCCTCGCCTGGCCGCACCGCATGCCGACGGCGGCCTCGCGGCTCGATCTGCAGGCTGTGGCGACCCTCAGCTTCGCCCCGCCCGACCACGAGCGGTTTCCGGCTCTCGCGCTGGCGCGAGCCGCCCTTGAAGAGGGGCAGAACGGACCCACTCTTCTCAATGCGGCCAACGAGGTGGCCGTCGAGGCCTTCCTTGCCCGGCGGATCGGCTTTCTCGATATCGTCCGCACCGTGGAGCGCGTGCTCGAGCGTATCAGTCCCCGCCACCCCGCGCCGGCGGACAGTCTCGAGGCGGTGTTCGCGCTGGATTCCGAGGCACGGACGGCGGCGCGGGAAGCGATGGCGGAGGGCTCGCTCTGAGCGGGCCTGGCCGGGACGCTTGGCCCGCGCGGACGTTGGCCCTAAGCTGGCCGGAAGGTCCCGCGCCGGGTGGCACGCACCGTGCGAGAGCCTCCCGGCCCGGGCAGGACGCGCATCGCAGCCCGGATGCCCCCTTTCCTGATGGATCCCACACGAACGCGGTGAAACATGATTGAGCTTATCGGAGCGCTCGGCGGCGGCCTGGTGAAATACATCGTTCCGTTTCTCTTCGTCCTTTCGGTCATCGTCGTCATCCATGAGCTCGGCCATTACTGGATGGCCCGCCTGTTCCGCGTCCGGATCGACTCCTTCTCGGTCGGCTTCGGCAAGGAGATCTTCGGCTGGAACGACCGGCTCGGCACACGCTGGCGCATTGCCTGGCTGCCGCTCGGGGGCTATGTGAAGTTCCATGGGGACGAGAACCCGGCCAGCGTCCCCGATGCCGAGCATCTGGAGCGGATGAAGGCCGATCCGGACTACCGGAACTGCTTCCATTTCAAGCCGCTCTATCAGCGGGCGCTGATCGTGGCGGCCGGACCGCTCGCCAATTTCCTCCTCGCCATCGTGATCTTCTGGGCCATGCTCGCCGCTTTCGGCGAGCTGCGGAACGCGGCCCGCGTGGGCGACGTGCTGCCCCGTTCGGTGGCCGAACGCGCCGGTTTCGAGCCGGGGGATCTGATCCTCTCGGTGGATGGCCGGCCGATCCGCGATTTCCGGGATCTGCAGACCACGGTCGTCGTCGCCGCGAGCCGGCCGCTCGAGGTGGTCGTCGAACGCGACGGCGAGCGGCGGACGCTCACCGTGACGCCCGCGCTCACCGAGATGAAGGACGAGACGACGGGCCTCACCCAGAAGGGCGGCCAGCTCGGCATCCGCTCGACAGATCCGAGCGAACATCCCGAGGACCTCATCCGGATCACCTACGGTCCGCTGGAGGCGCTGGGCGGGGCGGTCGGCAAGACGGTGGAAACGGTCGCCATGACGGGGCAGTTCGTCGGCGGCATCCTGCAGGGCCGTCTTCCGGCCGATCAGCTCGGGGGGCCGGTCCGCATCGCCCAGATCTCGGGTGAGGTGGCCGCGAGCGCGGGCCTTCTCAACCTCATCCAGCTCATCGCGGCGCTGTCGATCAGCATCGGCCTCATCAACCTGCTGCCGATCCCGGTTCTCGATGGCGGGCACCTGCTCTTCTACGCCTATGAGGCCGTGGCCGGCCGGCCCCTGCACGAGCGGATCCAGGAGATGGCCTTCCGCATGGGCATGGTGCTCATTCTGGGGCTGATGGTCTTCGTGACGATCAACGACATCAGCAATTTGAGGATCTTCGGGTCTTAGCGCACACTTGGACTCTCCGGGAGATTCGGGGCCCGGTCCGCGCCCGTGCGGATTTTCACCCCATCCTGTCGGAACCGTCTTTGTGAATTGCGCGCGACCGGGTACAAGAGACCGGTCCGGTTCCCGCAGAAGGGGACGGATCAGCAAGACCCGGCGGGGTCGGGCCGAACCGCGGTGCGGGGCGGCGCGAGGTCGACCGGGCCCGCGGGGCGGGATGGCACGGACGATGTGGGGGCGACGCGCGCCTTGAGCCCGAACGGGCCATGGAGCGGGTCGGATCGCTGCGGACCGAAGATCGGGCAGGCCCTGACGGCCGGACGCCCGGTCAGGTTCGCGCACAAGAGTGGGTAGTCGGCATGATGGGGATCTGGAGCCCGATGAGGTCGTCGAGCGCAAGGGAGCCGATGGGATCATCCGCTGAAGAGGCCGTCCGGGCAGGACGCACACGCCGGGCCGGCCTTGGCTCGGCCGGAGTGGCCGCACTCTCGCTGGCCGTCGCGGCGGTCGCCGGGATCGCCCTGGCGGCGCCGGCGCGCGCCCAGGTCGACGAGGCCACCCTGCAGCTCGCCCAGGGCGGCGGCGTCATCCGGCAGGTCGTGGTCGAGGGCAACCAACGGATCGAGCCCGAGACGGTGCAGTCCTACATGACCGTCCGGCCGGGCGATGCCTTCGATCCCGCCGAACTCGACCGCACGCTGAAGACCCTGTTCGCAACCGGCCTCTTCGCGGACGTCACGCTCCGCCGCTCGGGCGAGGACCTCGTGGTGGCGGTGGTCGAGAACCCGATCATCAACCGGGTCGCCTTCGAGGGGAACAAGCGGCTCGACAACGAGAAGCTCCTCGAGGAGGTCAAGCTCTCGCCGCGGACCGTCCTCACCAAGGCGAAGGTGCAGGCCGACACCCAGCGCCTCGTCGAGCTCTACCGCCGGTCGGGGCGCTTCGCCGCCACCGTGGAGCCCAAGCTCGTCGAGCTGCCGCAGAACCGCGTCGACCTCATCTTCGAGATCAACGAAGGGCCCGTCACCGGCATCAGCCGCATCAATTTCATCGGCAACGAGGTGTTCTCCGACGGCAAGCTCCGTGGCGCCATCCGGACGACCGAGAGCCGCTGGTGGAAGTTCCTGTCCTCGGACGACAATTTCGACCCGGACCGTGTCTCCTACGACAAGGAGCTGCTGCGCCAGTACTACCTCAAGCGCGGCTATGCGGATTTCCGCGTCGTCTCGGCCGTCGCCGAGCTGACGCCGGACCGCGAGGACTTTTTCGTCACCTTCACCGTCGAGGAGGGCGAGCAGTACCGGATCGCCGACATCGACGTGACGACCGAGTTCGATGCGCTCGATACCGAGCAGCTCAAGCAGCTCGTCACGCTCCAGCCCGGCGAGATCTATGACGCCGAGCAGATCGAAAAGACGATCGACAATCTCACCTATGCGGCAGGGGCCGCGGGCTACGCCTTCGTGGATGTGCGCCCCCGCGTGCGGCGCGACCGCGAGGCGCAGACCATCGGCATCACCTTCCAGGTGGACGAGGGTCCGCGCGTCTATGTCGAGCGTATCAACATCGTCGGCAACATGCGCACGCTCGACCGGGTGATCCGGCGCGAGTTCCGGATCGTCGAGGGCGACGCCTTCAACCGTGTGCTGATCGACCGGTCGCGTTCGCGCATCCGCGGGCTCGGCTTCTTCAAGGAGGTCGAGGTCACCGAAGAGCCGGGCTCGGCGCCGGACCGGACGGTGCTCAATGTCGAGGTGGAAGAACAACCGACGGGCGAACTGTCGATCGGCGCCGGCTTCTCCTCGGCCGACGCCTTCATCGCGGACCTCTCGATCACCGAGCGGAATCTTCTCGGCCGGGGCCAGTTCCTGCGCTTCCGCGTCAGCCTGTCGGATCGCCGCGAGACCTTCGACATCTCGTTCACCGAGCCGTATTTCCTCGGGCGCCAGCTCGCGGCGGGTGTCGACCTCTTCAAGGTCCGGACCGACTACCAGGACGAATCCTCGTTCGACACGGACAGCTATGGCGGCGGTTACCGCCTCGGTTTTCCGCTGACGGAATTCTCCCGCCTGTCTCTGAACTATTCGCTGCGGGTCGACGACATCACCAATGTCGACTCCGGTGCCTCGCTCGCCATTCGCGACCAGATCGGCAAGAGGACGACCTCCCTCGCCGGCTTCACCTATCGCATCGACATGCGCGACGACCCGATCGAGCCGACGCGCGGCTGGGATGCGACCTGGTCGGAAACCTTCGCGGGGATCGGCGGCAGCGTCCGCTACATCCAGAGCGAGCTCGGCCTTGGCTGGTATCGCGGGCTCTGGGATGACGTCGTCTTCAGCCTGCAGAGCGATGCGGGCTACATCGTCGGCTGGGGCGACAAGGACGTCCGGCTGAACGACCGCTTCTTCAAGGGCGGCTCGTCCTTCCGCGGCTTCGCGACGGGGGGCGTGGGCCCGCACGACATCGTCACCGAGGATGCCGTGGGCGGGAAGGCCTATGCGATCGGCACGGCCGAGCTGAGTTTCCCGCTCGGCCTGCCCGAGGAATTCGGGATCACGGGCAGCATCTTCACCGATTTCGGTGCTGTCGGCCTCGTCGACCAGACCAACTACCTCCTGCCGATCGACTCGAACAATGACGGCATGATCGACGGCGCGGACACGCCGCTCACCTCCACCATCGCCGACGATTTCTCCATGCGCGTGTCGGCCGGGGTGAGCATCTTCTGGGAATCGCCCTTCGGACCGGTCCGGCTCGATTTCGCCGAAGCCTTCCTGAAGGAGGACTACGACAAGACGGAAGTGTTCCGCTTCAGCGCGGGCACCCGCTTCTGACGGCAGCGGCGAGCGGGCCCTGTCTGCCCGCGCCGGTGCCGCAGG
>JACAEB010000160.1 GCA_013389075.1 Alphaproteobacteria bacterium | reverse complement strand
GGGCGGCACCCAGCCCGCCTTCGGACGCCGGGCCAACGCCTGAGCCCCCGCGACGGAAGAGGAGGCACGCCATGCCCTCGGACGGTTTTGGAACTCTCAGCGCCGGGCTCGTCCAGCGCGGGCATGCGCGTGTGCGCGAGGTGATCGGCGGGGGCAGCTTCGCCCATGCCCTCGCCCACCCCCATCCCGCGCCCGCCGCCACGGACCCTCACGCGCCGGCGCACGAGCTGCGTTCGCCCGAGCAGGTCACCCGCCCCTCCTGGACGGGCGGCGCCTATGACGGCATGCCGGCGCACCATCCGGACGATCTCGATTTCGACCATGAGGGCGTGACCCGGCGGGCCGGCGGCAGCGCCACGCGCCTCGTCATCCGCACCGCGCCCGGCGGCGACATGCACCGCGTGACCGTCACCATGAAGCGGATCGACCGCGATCACGGCAATGCGGAGACCCATGAGGGCGGCTGGCCGGGCCAGCCCTTCTCGTCCATCACCTATGAGCGGCGCTCCGTGCACGACTATCTGCAGGAAGAGCACGAGCGCTCGCGCAGCCAGGTCTTCCGGCCGCTCTGGATCGAGACCGCCACCTATTCGGGGCCTGACCGGCGCCACGACCAGGTGAGCCCCGAACAGGAGCGCCGCCGGTCCGTCCCGCCCCGGATCAAGATCTCGGCCCGGCTCGAACAGGAACGCTTCCTGCGCCTCAAGCTCGCGGTCTCCGAAACCGGCCGCACGCAGCAGGATCTGCTCACCGCCGCCGTGGACAGCTATTTCGACGCGATCGGCGTCGACCGGTTCCAGCCGGTGGTGATGAGCACCCTTCCGGACGCGGACGACCGCTGAAGACCCTCACCCCATAATCCGGGGGCGGATTTTCGGCCTCTCCCAGCTTCGACGCTCTTGGCGGACAAGCCGCCAAGAGGGGAGAGGCGAAGGAAGAGCGGAGCGGCGCAGCGTCTTCCTTCTCGCTCTCCCGGCCTTGGGGTGAGGGTCCCTCAGGGACGGTCTGCGCACAGCACCGCGAAGAAGTGCTCCTTGTACCACACGTCGAGATCCGTCAGCCCCGCCTGGGCCATCGCCTCGAACTGGGCGGCGATGGGCGCTGCCCTGCCCTCGGCCATCCCCTCGGCGAGCCCCGCCGGCGCGTTGTAGTCGCCGTCGCGCAAGGTGGTGATCCACCATTGCAGCGTCCGCTCGTCGAGGGCGGGCGTTCCTCCCTCGAAGCGGTCAACGACGATGACACGCCCGCCCGGCTTCAGCCCCGCCGCCACCGAGGCGTAGAGCGGATGGAGCCAGGGGTCGGTGAGCGGCAGGCCGCCGAGCCCCATCAGCACGATGTCCGCGCCCGTGGGGAGCGGGTTCTGCGTCGGATCGACATTGAAGGTCGAGATGCGGCTGTGGCCCTTCAGCCGCGCGCGCACGATGTCGAGACGGTCCTGGTCGGGATCGGCGAGGAAGAGCAGCGTGTTCGGAAAGAACTGCTTCACGCAGCCGGCGAGAAAGCCGCCCCCGACCCCGAGCACCACGACCGTGAAGGCCGCATCCGAGGGAAAGGGAATGAGGGACAGCATCGCCCCGAAGAAGGAGGTGTAGCCGGGAATGAGATCGGGACGGGCGAAGGCGTCGGGGCCGCTCCCGGCCCCGGGCTCCTCCGCCGGCCACTCCTCGTGATCACTCTCGCTCATCGCCAGGACCCCGAACGCGGGACCGCCCCCTACCTTCGCGCCGGGCGGCACTCATCGGACAGACGCGCCCGCCGCCCTCGGGCGGCCGGCCGCTGTCCAGTGTCGTTCAGGCGCCCGCCGCTGACAACAGGGACGGGCCCGCGGCTCAGCCGACGATCTCGGTGCCGGCGAAGAAATAGGCGATCTCCTGCGCCGCCGTTTCGGGCGCGTCGGAGCCGTGCACCGAATTGCGCTCGATGTTCTCGGCGAACTCGGCGCGGATGGTGCCCGGTGCCGCCTTGGCGGGATCGGTCGCGCCCATCACCTCGCGATTGCGCGCGATGGCGTTATCGCCCTCGAGGACCTGCACCACGACGGGGCCGGAGATCATGAAGCTGACGAGATCGTTGAAGAAGGGCCGGGCGCGGTGCACGGCATAGAAGCCCTCGGCCACCTCGCGCGACAGGCGGACACGCTTTTGCGCCACCACCCGCAGGCCCGCGCCCTCGAGCTTGGCGATGATCCGACCGGTGAGATTGCGCGCGGTCGCATCCGGCTTGATGATCGACAGGGTGCGCTCGACAGGCATGTGCGGTCCTTTCCCTCGTGGCCCTCGATCCGGGGCCGTCCCCCGGGGCTTGGTCGCGGCGGGTTATAGCGGGGGGCCCGGCGCTTGCCAAGGCGCCCCTTCCCCGCCCCGCTCGCCCTGCGCTAAGAGAGCGCCACCATGCTGCACATCAACGAGCTAACCTATCGCGTCGAGGGGCGCGCGCTTCTCGCGCGCGCGACCCTTGCCGTGCCCGCCGGCCAGAAGGTGGGACTCGTCGGCCGCAACGGCGCGGGCAAGTCGACGCTGTTCGCGCTCATCCGCGGCGCGCTCGCGCCCGATGACGGCACCATCTCGCTTCAGCGCAACGCCCGCCTCGGCCATGTCGCCCAGGAGGCCCCCGCCGGGCCCGAGAGCCTGCTCGAGACGGTCCTCGCGGCCGACACCGAGCGCGCGGCGCTGCTCGCCGAGGCCGAGACGGCGAGCGACCCGCACCGCATCGCCGACATCCACACGCGCCTCACCGACATCGACGCCCATTCGGCGCCCGCGCGGGCGGGGCGCATCCTCGCCGGGCTCGGCTTCTCGGCGGAG
Organism: Alphaproteobacteria bacterium; assembly: GCA_013389075.1. Lineage (GTDB taxonomy): Bacteria > Pseudomonadota > Alphaproteobacteria > JACAEB01 > JACAEB01 > JACAEB01. The sequence goes on along the minus strand of JACAEB010000160.1, from coordinate 6,482 downwards.
GAGCAGGCGCGGCCCTGCGCCGATTTCTCGGGCGGCTGGCGCATGCGCGTCGCGCTTGCGGGGGTGCTGTTCTCCGCCCCGGACGTCCTTCTCCTCGACGAGCCCTCGAACTATCTCGACCTCGAGGGCACGCTGTGGCTCACGGACTATCTGCGCACCTATCCGCATACGGTGGTTCTCATCAGCCATGACCGCGAGATCCTCAACGCGGTGCCGGACATGATCGTCCATCTCACCGAGAAGCGCCTCTTTCCCTATCCGGGGAATTTCGACCGCTTCGAGCGCCTGCGGGCCCAGCGCATCGAGCAGCAGCTCCAGCTCAAGGCCCGCCAGGACGAGCAGCGGCGACACCTCCAGGCCTTCGTCGACCGCTTCCGCGCCAAGGCCTCCAAGGCGCGGCAGGCGCAGTCGCGGCTCAAGGCGATCGCCAAGCTCGCGCCCATTCCCGACATCGTGGAAGAGCGCATGGTGCCCTTCACCTTCCCCGATCCGCGCCCGCTCGCCTCGCCCCTGATCCGGCTCGAGGATGCGGCGACGGGCTATGGCGAGACGCGCATCCTCTCGGGGCTGAACCTGCGCATCGATTCCGACGACCGGATCGCCCTTCTGGGCAAGAACGGCAACGGCAAGTCGACGCTCGCCAAGCTCCTCTCGGGGCGGCTGCCGCTCCAGGCCGGCGCGCTGCGCAAGCACAAGAAGGTCGACATCGCCTATATCGCGCAGCACCAGCTCGACGAGCTCGACGCCGCCCGCACGCCGTACGACTATTTCGAGGCGCTGATGCCCGAGGCCACCATCGCCCAGCGGCGCTCGCGCTGCGCCGCGGCGGGCTTTGGTCACGCCCATGCGGATCTCGCCGTGGGCAAGCTCTCGGGCGGGGAGAAGGCCCGTCTCCTCCTCGCGGTCGCGACCTTCCACGGTCCGCACATGCTCATTCTCGACGAGCCGACCAACCATCTCGACATCGATGCGCGCAGCGCGCTGATCACGGCGCTCGCGGAGTATCAGGGCGCGGTCATTCTCATCAGCCACGACGTCCATCTGATCGAGACCAGCATCGACCGGCTCTGGCTCGTGGCGGACGGAACGGTGACGCCGTTCGAGGGCGATGTGGACGATTACCGCCGCCTCGTCCTCGAATCCGAGCGCGGCGCCCCGCGGCCGGGCCCGGGCCGGGAGCGGCCCGCGAGCGGACCACAGGCGAGCGCGGAGGCGCGGGCCACCGCACGGCGCGAGGCCGCCGAACGCCGGCGCGAGATCGCCCCCTTGCGCAAGGCCGCCGAGGCGGCGGAGAAGCGCTGCCATGCCCTCACCGACCGCCGCGCGGCGATCGACGCCGCCCTCGGGGAGCCCGGCCTCTTCGAGCGCAACGCGGAGCGTGCGCTCCAGCTTACCCGCGAGCGCGGCCAGGTGGAAAAGGAGATCGCGGCGGCCGAAGCGGCCTGGCTCGAGGCCCTCGAAGCCTATGAGACGGCGCGGGCGGAGGTGGAGGGCGCGTGAGCGCCCGCCCCATGCCATCGCGCAGGCAAAGCCCGTGGCGATCGGGGCGGCAGGCGAGACGTCCCGCCCTGTGGCCCTGATTGCCTCGCTGCGCTCGCATTGACGATGGGGGGGGGGCGGGGATGCTCCGCCTACCCCGCTTTTTCCCAGCCCTTCGCCCCCTGCTTCCAGTAGCTGACGCTGATCCCCCCCTCGCGGGCGCGGCGCCAGGCGGCGCGGGCGGCGGAGAGGGCGGCCTCGTCGCGGCCGTCGAAGATCAGGATCACGCGCGCGAACGCCTCGAGCCCGGTCTGCGGGACCTCGACCCCATCGGTGAGGAAAAGGACCTCCGCGCCATTGGGAACGTCTTCCTCCGTGGTGAGATAAACGGGCTGGCGGGCGGGATCGCCCTGTCCCGGGCCGCCATGGGGCAGGAAGCTCGTGTCCCTGTAGGTCCACAGATGGCTGTCGAGCGCGGCGAGACGCTCGGGGCTGCCCACCCGGACGACGGCGCGCCAGCCCCGTGCCCGAGTCTTCTCGAGGAGTTCGGGCAGGACCTCCTCGAGGCCCGCCCGTTCGAGATGATAGACCCAGAGCTCGGCCATGGCCGGCCCCGTCCCGCTCAGCCCCGCTTGCGGCGGCGGGCGGCGGCGGGCGTCTTCCGGGCCGCAGCCGCCTTCCGTCCGCCTCCGGAGCGTCCGGGCGCGGACGCCGGGCCGCCCTCATAGCCGTCCGCGACGAGACGGTTGAGGAGCCGCACGCCATAGCCCGTCGCGCCCTTCTCGTGCAGCGTGCGCGCCTCGTTGATCCAGACCGTGCCGGCGATGTCGAGATGGGCCCACGGGGTCCCGTCCTTGATGAAGCGCTTGATGAACTGCGCCGCCGTGATCGACCCGCCCTCGCGGGGACCGACATTCTTCATGTCGGCGATCTGCGAGGTGAGCTTGCGGTCGAAGACCTCGCCCATGGGCATGCGCCAGATGCCCTCGCCTTCGGCCTTGCCGGCGGCGAGCAGCGCCTCGGCGAGCCCGTCGTCATTGGAGAAGAGCCCGGCATATTCATGGCCGAGCGAGATGATGATCGCGCCCGTGAGCGTCGCGAGATCGACGATGGCGCGGGGCTTGTAGGTCTGCTGCACATAGGTGACGGCGTCGGCGAGGACGAGCCGGCCCTCCGCATCCGTATTGATGACCTCGATGGTCTGCCCGTCCATGGCGGTGACGACATCGCCCGGACGCTGGGCATTGCCGTCGGGCATGTTCTCGACGAGGCCGAGCACGCCGACGACATTGGCCCGCGCCTTGCGCGCCGCGAGGGTGCGCATGAGCCCGGCGACGACCCCGGCCCCGCCCATGTCCCATTTCATGTCTTCCATGCCCGCCGGGGGCTTGAGCGAGATGCCGCCCGTGTCGAAGCAGACGCCCTTGCCCACCACGGCGAGGGGCGCCTCGCCCGAGGCTCCGCCGTTCCAGACGAGGACGGCGAGCCTGGGCTCGCGCACGCTGCCTTGCGCGACACCCAGAAGCGCGCCCATGCCGAGCCGGCGCATCTCCTTCTCGCCCAGCACCTCGAGCGTGAGGCCGAGCTTCGTCAGCGGGCGGAGGCGGTTCACGAATTCCTCCGGGTAGAGAATGTTCGCCGGCTCGCTCACGAGGTCGCGCGTGAAGAAGATGCCCTCGACGAGCGGCACGAGACCCTCCCAGGCCTTGCGGGCGCCGGCCGCATCCTCGACCCCGATGGCGAGGCTCGCGAGGGCGGGGGTCTCCTCCGGCTTGCGGCGGGTGCGGTAGGTGTCGAAGCTGTAGGCGCGCATGGCGGCCCCGAAGGCGATCGCCGCCGCGGCCTCGGCGGGGGGCGGCGCCTTGGCGCCGAGCGCGTCGAGATGGATCGCGGCGGTGGCGACGCCGGTCGGCAGGAGCGTGCGCGCGATCGCCGAGCCCGCCTTTTCGAGCCCCGCACGGTCGAGCCCGTCAGAGTCGCCAAGACCCACGACGAGGACACGGGAGACCTCCCCGAGATCGAGCCCGATGAGCGGCAGGACCTCGCCGGTCTTGCCGTTCCAGCGCCCGCCCTTCGCCGCGCGGGTGAGGGCCCCGCCCGTCTCCCTGTCGAGCGCGGTGGCCGCCGGCAGGAGCTTGCCGCCGGCGAAGGCGAAGACGACGAGGGCACTGCCCCGCGGCCGCGTGGGCTTGCCGAAGCTGACCTTGAGCATGGCGTTTTCCTCCCGAGGATCGTCGTGCGGACCCCGGCCTGCTTGGCACCGGGGCGCAGGGGCGGGTAGTGTCGGCGCGCTTGTCGCTTCCGACTCGGACGACACCCGTTCCGCCCGTGGATTCGAAGATCCTTGATCGCAGGAATGGCGATCGCGTTCAACAGCCCCGCCGAGCCGCCAGATTGGTTTCCTATTCCGCCACGCCCCGACCGGCGAGCCCGCCGCGCGCCCCCCGATCGCCCGCCCCGCCACGGCGGCGCGCCGCGGTACCGGCCGAGCTGACGGGCTACCTCCTGCGCGAGATGACGGTGTTCCTCCTCATCTTCGCGGGCGTGCTCACGGCGATGTTCTGGCTACTGATCTCGCTCGACATGCTGGAGCTCGTGCTCAGCCGCGGCCAGTCCGCGCTCACCTTCCTGTGGCTGAGCCTCATGGTCCTGCCCCGCTCCATGCCTCCGATCCTGTCGGTGGCGGTGTTCCTCGGCGTTCTCTACGTGCTGCACCGCCTCCAGTCGGACGGGGAGCTCCCGGTGATCTGGGCGGCGGGCGTGGGCCAGTTCCGCCTGCTGCTCGCGCCGGCCGCGCTCGCTGCTCTGGTGATCCTCGTCATCTACGCCATCAACCTCTGGGCCATGCCGGCCGGCTACCGCGCCTTCAAGGACCGGATCTACGAGATCCGCGGCGAGCACGCGACCGCGCTCCTCAAGGAGGGGCAGTTCTCGACCCCCGTCCCGGGGCTGACGACCTTCATCGGCGAGGCCCCGCCCGGCGGGGATCTCAAGATGATCTTCGCCCATGACAACCGCAACGCCGCCGCGCCGACGACCTACATCGCCGAGCGCGGCCTCCTGCGGTCGACCGATGCGGGGCCGCGGCTCATCATGGAGAACGGCAATCTCCAGTGGATCGACCCCGCCTCGGGCGCGCTCAACCGGATCAAGTTCGATCAGTACTCGCTCGACCTCTCGGGATTCATCAGCACGCGTTCGGACAAGAGCCGCGAGTTTTCCGAGCGCTACCTGCACGAGCTGTTCTGGCCCGACCTCTCGCGCAGCTGGGACGCGCGCAACGTCACCAAGCTCGCGGCCGAGGGCCATTCGCGGCTCGCAACGCCCCTCTACGCGCTCAGCTTCGCGCTCATCGCCTTCGCCGCCGTCGCCTGCGGCCCCTATTCGCGGCGCCGGCCGATCGGGCGGATGGTGGGAGCCGCCTGCCTCACGCTCGGGCTCGTCGCCGTGAGCGTGGGGCTCGTGACCCTCACGGCGGAGCTGCCCTCGCTCTTCGCTCTTCAGTATGCGGTGCCGGTCTCCGCGAGCGGGCTGACGCTGTACCTCATCCACCGGGACAATTCGGGGCGGCGGGGGCCCTTGCTGCCCGCGGGCCTGCTCGACCGGCTGCGCCGCCACCTGCCGCGCGGGCGCGCGCGATGAAGCAGCTGATGCCCTGGACGATCGCCCGCTATCTCGGTCAGGAATTCCTGATCGCAGTTGGCCTCGTCCTCGGCGGGCTCCTAGCCCTCGTCTTCCTCGTCGACGTCATCGAGATGCTCCGCCAGCATCTCGACCAGAACGGCCTCACCTGGTCGATGCTCGTGGGCATGAGCATCCTCAAGATGCCGAGCCTGGCGCAGAAGATCATTCCGTTCGCGGTCTTCTTCGGCGCCATGTGGACCTTCTTCCGCATGACGCGCACGAGCGAGCTCGTCGTCGCGCGGGCCGCGGGCCTGTCCGTCTGGCAGTTCCTGGGCCCCGCCCTCGCCATCGCGGTCGGCGGCGGCATCCTCATCGTCACCGTCGTCAATCCGGTCTCGGCGGCGCTCACCGCGCGCTACACGACGCTCGAGGCCAAGTACATTCGCGGCGAGCGCAGCCTCCTCGCGGTCGCCAAGACGGGCCTGTGGCTCATGCAGACCGATCACGACCCGGATGTTCCGGGCAAGGAGATCGCCCGCACCATCGTCCATGCGCTGAAGGTGAGCGACCAGGCACTCGAGCTCGAGGAGGTGATCATCTTCCGCCTCTCGCCGTCGGGCGGCCTGCTCGAGCGCATCGACGCGGCCTCGGCCACGCTGGTCGAGCCGAACTGGGAGCTCAAGAGCGCGCGCATCACCGTCGCCGACGAGGATCCCGTCCTCGAGGAGAGCTATGTCCTGCCGACCACCATCACCAGGGAGCAGATACGCGAGAGCTTCGCCTCGCCCGAAACCTATTCCTTCTGGCAGCTCCCGCGCTTCATAGAGCTCGCGGAAGCGGCGGGATTTTCGGCGCTGCGGCACCGGCAGTACTTCCAGTCGCTCATCGCGCTGCCGGTCCTCCTCGGGGCGATGGTGCTCGTCGCGGCGAATTTCTCGATCCGCTTCACGCGCCAGGGCGGCCGTGTCCAGCTGACCGTGCTCGGCCTCCTGACCGCCTTCCTGATCTTCTTCCTGACCGATTTCGCCGCCGCGCTGGGACAGTCGGGGGTCGTGCCGGTGGTTCTCGCCGCCTGGTTTCCGACCGGCCTTGCGGTTGCGCTGGGGGCGAATATGCTTCTCCATTCAGAAGATGGATGACTCGGGGCCATACCCCGGGCGGCCGGTCGGGGGTCACGCTCGCTCACGGGGCACCCGCCGGCATCGACAGGAAGACGGGCCGGGTGCCGCAAGGGGCGGGCCCGTGTGCGGGGATGAGGGACGATCCGACGTGCGGCGGTGCAGGAGCTGGGGCAGGGTCTGGGCAGTGCGTCCGGCCACATCCGCCGCGTTGGCGGGGGCCGCGGGCGGGCTGTGCCTCGCCCTCCTCGCCGGCCCGGC
>JACAEB010000194.1 GCA_013389075.1 Alphaproteobacteria bacterium | reverse complement strand
GTCCGGGCCCGGCGCCTGGATTGCTTCGCTTCGCTCGCAATGACAGCTGGGGGCGAGGGGCCTGAGCGGGGGGGGGCGGCTGATCCTTGCCCGGACCTATCGCTGTCATCGCGAGCGCCGAACGCGCGTGGCGCTGGATTGCTTCGCTTCGCTCGAAAGGACGCTCACGGGCCGCGCACCCGGAAAACGAAGCGGGCGCCCCGATGGGACGCCCGCCTTCAGCCCCGCTTTCCCCTTGCGGCCTGCCCCTCAGGCCGCCGCGGTATTCTCGGCCGGGTCGCGCAGCACATAGCCGCGACCCCACACGGTCTCGATGTAGTTCTCGCCATCCGTCGCCGCGGCGAGCTTCTTGCGCAGCTTGCAGATGAACACGTCGATGATCTTGAGCTCGGGCTCGTCCATGCCGCCATAGAGATGGTTGAGGAACATCTCCTTGGTCAGCGTCGTGCCCTTGCGGAGCGAGAGAAGCTCCAGCATCTGATATTCCTTGCCGGTCAGATGGACGCGGGCATTGTCGACCTCGACCGTCTTGGTGTCGAGATTGACGGTGAGCTTGCCTGTCTGGATGACCGACTGCGAATGGCCCTTGGAGCGGCGGACGATGGCGTGGATGCGGGCCACGAGTTCGTCCTTGTGGAAGGGCTTGGTCATGTAGTCGTCGGCGCCGAAGCCAAGGCCCCGCACCTTGTTCTCGATGCCGGCAAGGCCCGACAGGATGAGGATCGGCGTGCCGATCTTGGCGAGGCGCAGCGTCTTCAGCACCTCGAACCCGCTCATGTCCGGCAGATTGAGGTCCAGCACGATGATGTCGTAATCATAGTGCTTGGACAGGTCGACACCTTCCTCGCCGAGGTCCGTCGTGTAGACGTTGAAGCCCTCGGACCGCAGCATCAGCTCGATGCTCTGCGCCGTGGAGCTATCGTCTTCGATCAGCAGAACTCGCATTCTCAACCCCTCTGTCGCAACGCGTGCGCCCTGGTCTGTGGCGGCCTTGATGGTCCCTTGGTTAATTGGCTGACGACACGTTACGCCGCTAAGGTTTTAAGAAAGGTTAACGCCACGGGACGGAATCACCCCGCCATTCCGAGTCGCTTTACCGATTCGGGCGGGGCAGGACGGTCGCGCGCGCGGCGCATTCCGGCTGGAAAATCAATCTGACGACTGATTTGCCCTCCCGCAAGGCCCCGCTTGCGCCCTTTTCCGCCCCCTCCGGCGGACGGCTCTTCACTTCGGCTTAATCCTGTGGGGCCGAAAGTCGGCATACCACTTTCCGACCGCGCATTAAGGCGAGCCGTAAACAGGCCATGCAGACTTTGTCCGCCTCCATTCAGGCTCTCGATGCCGCGCGCTACACCGGGCGTGTCGCCGGCGTGCAGGGCCTCAACGTCGACATAGCGGGTCTCACCCCGCTTCTGTCCGTGGGCGCCCGTCTTGCCATCCCGCGCGGGGAGGCCGAGCCGACCATCTGCGAGGTGGTGGGTTTCCGCGACGGGCGCGCCGTCTGTCTGCCCTACGGTCTTCTCGACGGGGTGCAGATGGGGGCGCCCGTGACCCTCGTGAGCGGGGGCAATGTCGCCTTTCCCGACCGGAGCTGGCTCGGCCGCATCGTCGATGCCATGGGCCGGCCGCTCGATGGCGGTCCGCCGCTGCGGCGCGGCTCGGAGGCCATGCCTGTCAAGGCGCCGGCCCTGCCCGCGCACGAGCGCGGCCGGGTGGGCGCCAAGATCGATCTCGGCGTGCGCGCGCTCAACACCTTCCTCAGCTGCTGCGTCGGCCAGCGCCTCGGCATTTTCGCAGGATCGGGCGTCGGCAAGTCGGTGCTCATGTCCATGCTCGCCCGCTGGACCCAGTCGGACGTCAACGTCATCGCGCTGATCGGCGAGCGCGGGCGGGAGGTGAAGGAGTTTCTCGAGGACGATCTGGGGGCGGAGGGGCTCGCGCGCTCCATCGTCGTCGTCGCCACCTCCGACGAACCCGCGCTCAAGCGGCGCCAGGCCGCCTATCTCGCCATGACGCTCGCCGAATATTTCCGCGATGGCGGGGCGCGCGTCCTTCTGATGATGGACAGTCTCACCCGCTTTGCCATGGCCCAGCGCGAGATCGGCCTTGCCGCCGGCGAGCCGCCCACCACCAAGGGCTACACGCCCACGGTCTTTTCCGAACTGCCGCGCCTGCTCGAACGCGCGGGGCCGGGCCGGAAGGGCGGGGGCACCATCACGGGTCTCTTCACCGTCCTCGTGGACGGAGACGATCACAACGAACCCATCGCAGACGCTGTGCGCGGCATCCTCGACGGCCATGTGGTGATGGAGCGCGCCATCGCCGAGCGCGGGCGGTATCCGGCCATCAACATCCTCAAATCCGTCTCGCGGACCATGCCGGCCTGCAACACGGAGGCGGAGACCGCACTGGTGCGCGAGGCGCGCGCGCTGATGGCGACCTACACCAACATGGAAGAGCTGATCCGCGTCGGCGCCTATCGTCAGGGGACGGACCCCGAGGTCGACCGCGCCATCCGCGCCTGGGGCGATCTCGAGGCCTTCCTCACGCAAGGCAAGGACGATCCGAGCGATCTTGCGAGCGGCTATGCCATGCTCGCCGAGATCCTCGCGCGCGTTGCCCGCTGAGGGTCCTCCTAGATGAAGAGCCTCGAAAGCCTCATCCGCATCCACAGGTTCCAGCTCGACGAGCTGAGGGCCGAGCTCGTCCGCCTCGAGGCCGAGCGCGGCGCACTGCTGACGCAGGCGGACGAGATCGATATCGAGATGGAGGTCGAGTCCGCGCGCATCCATCTCGGCCTTGCCGAGGCGCAGGGCTTTTCCGTCTGGATCGGTGCCCGCCTCGCCCATCAGGCCGGGCTGCGCCGGCGCGCGCAGGATCTCGACGCCGAGATCGAGGCCCAGCGCGACCGCGTGGCCGAAGGCTTCCGGGAGCTCAAGACCATCGAACTTCTGTGGGAAGAGCATCTCGCCCGCGCGGCCACCGAGCGCGCCCGCCGCGAAACCGCCGCCCTCGACGAGGCGGCGCTCACCGCCCATATCCGCGCGACCCGCGCGGGCTGAGCGCCGCGAAGGACCGGGCGCACCGCCCTGCCGCCCGGTGTGTGGCTGGCGTGGATCCCCCGGACGAGCCGGGGGATGACCGGTGTGGGCGGGGACGGGAACGTGTCCTTCCCGCAACCGAGCTCCACCCGCCCCGAGCTCTTTATCCCCATCCGTCCGGACGGCGGTAGACTCGCCGTGTGACCGGCCCGCCGACCACGCACGCGGGAAATTATTCACCGTAAGCTGTTGATGGGGAAAGAGCTTTTGGGGTACTTCCTGGAAAAAGTCGCCCTCTATCCCCGATCCCGGCGCGGACGAGGGAGGCACTTTTTCGGGCGCCTGCCTGAAGACGTCCACAGGGCCGCGCCAGCCGACCTACCACCCCCCGCCGCCGCCACC
>JACAEB010000177.1 GCA_013389075.1 Alphaproteobacteria bacterium | reverse complement strand
GGGCGCGGGCGCGCGCGGCGGCGCCGGGCCGTCCGTCCACCCCCTCGAGGAGACGGGCAAGGAGCGGGGCGGGCGCGCGGTTGAGATCGACCCGTCCCGACAGGTCGATCGAGCGCACCCGAACGCGCGTCTCGCCAACGGTCTCCTCCGCCCAGGTGCCGGCCACGAGGCGGTCCTCGGCGCCGGTCGCGAGGAGGTCGGCGATCTCGCGGTGGATCGCGCCCTCGAGAGCGGCATCCGTCCGGACACGGTCCATCAGCGCCGCCGCCTCGTCGAGCGCCGCCCGCCGGGAGTCGGCCTGCGGCAGAAGGAGAAGCGCAAGGAGCGCTCCGAAGAAGAGAACGAGCGGCAGGGCAAAGCCCGCCTCGCCGGCGCCGGGGGACGCGGGGCGGGAGGGGCGGGACCGCAAGGCGCGCGCGCTCATCGGCGTTCGGCCTCGTGGTCGATCGTGGACGCGCTCACGCGCACGGGAAGGACGTGCCGCACCTGCGGGCCGCCGCTCGGCACGAGCGTCAGCGCGATCGCCGCGGGCGGGCGGACCTCGTCGGTCCATCGCGACGTCCAGCCGTCCGCCGCCCCATAGTCGAACCGGAGATCCTGCAGGCCGCGCACCAGCACCACCTGCCCGCCCCGGCCGTAACCCTCGACAAGGGGGGCATAGCTCAGCGCGAGGACCTTGTCCTCCTTCAGCGTCACGAGCGAGAGCTCGAAGCGGAACAATCCGTCGGCGGACGACCGCGCCGGGCCCGGGGCGGCGAAGACGAGACGCCGACGCTCGCCCTCGATCGGGAAGGGCCCGTGCCAGCCGTCCGAGGGAAGCGCGGTGCCGGTGAGGCGGCGGAGCAGCATCACCGCGGCCCCGACCTCCCCGCCCGCCCCCGAGCGGGCGTCGGGGTTGAGCTCTGCGCGCCGGAGCTGGTCGAGCGCTCCGGCGAGAAGGAGCATGGCGGTGGCGAGGATCACGAGCGCCACCAGCGTCTCGGCGAGCGTGAAGCCCCCCTCGCGCCGGTGCGGCGTCGGGCCCGGGCTCACTGGCGTCCCCCGAGACGGGCGGGGTCGAGCCTCAGGCTCTCCACCGTGAAGAGACCTTCCCCCGACCGCTCGGGCCAGCGGATCAGGAGGCGTACGGAATAAAGGCCCGGCCGGTCCGGGACGGCGCTGACCTCGCGCAGGAGGGTGAAGCGGCCGGCCACGATCTCCTCCGTGCCCGGCGACAGGCGCCAGTCATGGCCGGCGGCGGCCAGATCGGAGGCGGCGAGCAGCGCCGCCTCGGCCCGCGCGTCGGCGGCTCGGGCGACGAGCCGCGTCCGCCCGTCATAGTCGAACCAGGCGGTGACGAGCAGCGCGAGAATGGTCAGGGCGACGACCACTTCCACGAGCGAGAAGCCGGCCTCGGCGCCGGCGCTGCGGGGGCGCACGCTCATGGTCCGTCCACGGAGCCCGTCATCCAGTCGACCCTCACCTCGGCGCCGGCCGTGCCCTGTTCGAGGCGCAGGACCCCGCCATTGGCGCTGCCATCGCCGAAGAAGCGCAGCGTCTGAGGGGGGAGGGGCACCGCAAGGCGCACCGTGCTGAGCGCGAGGGTCGGCTCCGGCGGCAGGGTGTAGGCCCCCTGCCCGTCCGAGCGGACGAAGCGCCTCGCCTCGGGCTCGTAGCGCACATCGACCGGCCGCCCGGTCCGGAGCGCCTCGGCCCGCGCCCGTCGCAGGAGGACGGCGAGGCTCTGCGCCTTGGCGGTCACCTCGGCCCGCGGCATCCCCGCCTGGAAGCGGGGCACGGCGAAGAGCGCGACCAGCTCGAGGAGGCTCATGACCACGAGCAGCTCGAGGAGGGTGAAGCCGGCCGCCCGGCCATGCGCGCGGTGCACGGATCATCCCCCCCGCATCACGATGTCGGCGTCCGCGCCCTCGCCGTCCGCCTCGCCGTCGGCGCCGAGGCTGCGCAGCACATAGCCCGACCCTTCGCGCTCATAGGCGTAGGGATTGCCCCACGGATCGGGCGGCACCGCCTCGGACGAGAGGTAGGGCCCGTTCCAGCGGCTGACGCCCTCGGGCCGGACCACGAGGGCGCCGAGCCCGTCCTCCGTCGAGGGATAGCGGCCGGCATCGAGGAAATAGAGGTCGAGCGCGGCGCCGAGGCTCTTGATCTGGACCTGGGCCGTCTCGCGCTTGGAGGAGCCGAGATAGGACAGGACGCGCGGCCCCACCAGCGAGGCGAGCAGCACCATGATGACGAGCACGACGAGGAGTTCGAGCAGGCTGAAGCCCGCCTCGCCGTGCCGCCGTCCCGTCCGGCCCCGTTGATGCCGCCCCGTGTCCGTCATGGTCCCGTTCTCCCTAGTCGAAGGCAAGTGCGTTCATGGCGAGAATACCAGAGAAGAGCGAGACCACGATCCCGCCCACGATGAGGCCGAGAAGAAGGATGAGCGCGGGCTCGACGAGCGAGACCGCCGTCTTCACCGTGCGGTCGAGCTCTTCGGAGGCCATCTCCGCGGCCTCGATGAGCCCCCCCGCGAGGGCCCCGGATTCTTCCGAAACGAGGATGACGCGCAAGGGCACGAGCGGAAAGCGCGTCTCGGCCTCGAGCGCGCGCGCGAGCCCCTCGCCGCCCTGCGCCCGCGCCGAGGCCGCATCGAACTCGGAGCGGAGCACCTCGTTGCCGACGACGGCGCGCGCGATGGTGAAGGCCTGGCCGAGCGGGACGCCCGCCTCGATGAGCCCCCCGAGCGTGCGCGCAAAGCCGGTGAACGCGCTCGCGATGACGAGATCGCCCAGCATGGGCATGCGCAGCAGCGCCTCGGCGAGACGGCGCCGGCCCGCGGGGCGGCCCGCATAGAGCCTCAGGCCGAGCCAGGCGAGCAGCAGCGCCACGGCGATGGTCCAGCCATCGCTCACCACGAAGCGCGAGGCGGCCATGACGAAGCGCGTCGCCGCCGGGAGCGCCTCTCCCTGCGCGGCGAAGACCGTCTCGAAGCGCGGCACGACGACGCCGAGGAGAACCGTCAGCGCACCAATGGCCACGAAGACGAGCACGATGGGATAGGCCATGGCCGAGCCGATCTGCCGGCGCATGGCGAGCGCGCTCTTCATCCGCCCGGCGAGCCGGCTGAGGACCTCGGCGAGCGTGCCGGCATGCTCGCCCGCCCGCGCGAGTGCCGGCAGATGCGGCGGCACGCCGGGCTCGGCCTCGAGCGCTGCGGCGAGGCTGCGTCCCTCCTCGATGCGGGCGCGCAGTCTCAGCGCCGCCGCCCGCACGCCGGCCCGGCGCGAGAGCGAGGCGGTCATGCGCAGCGACTCGGCGAGCGGGGTCCCCGACCGGAGCAGGAGGGCGAGCGGCCGGACGAGATCGAGCCAGGCGCTTTCGGGAAGCCGGCCCGCTCCGGGCGAGAGGCCGCCAAGCGCGCCCGCGCGGCGCACGGAGAGCGGCGTCTTTCCTTCCGCCCGCAGACGGTCGAGCAGCGCCTCGCGCGTCTCGGCGTCGAGGCGCCCGCGCTCGATGGCCCCGGTCGGCGTCACGGCCCTGTAGGAGAAGCGGGTCATGGCCCCGCCTCGGTCACGCGGAAGACCTCGCCCAGCGTCGTGAGGCCGCGGGCCACCTTGACGAGCCCGTCGATCTTGAGCGGCCGGAACCCCTGCCCGCTCGCGGCGGTGAGGATCCGGTGCTCGTCCGCCCCTCCCGCGAGGAGCGGGGCGAGCCAGGCGCCCGCCTGCAGGATCTCGATGAGGGCGATGCGCCCGGCAAAGCCTGATCCTCCGCAGGAGGCGCATCCGGCCGGAACGCGCAGGCGCGCCGGATCGGCCGGAATGCCGGCCTCGCCGAGGGCCGCGAGCGTCGCCGCCGGTTCGGGGTCGGGCGCGGCGCAGCTCTCGCAGAGCCTGCGGACGAGCCGCTGGGCGAGCGCCACGTTGAGCGTTCCGGCGACGAGATAGTCCGGCACGCCGAGATCGCGCAGCCGCGTCACCGCACCGATGGCGGTGTTGGTGTGCAGCGTGGTGAGCACGAGATGGCCCGTGAGCGCCGACTGGATGGCGATCTGGGCGGTGGCCGCATCGCGCATCTCGCCCACCATGATGACGTCCGGGTCCTGACGCAGGACCGAGCGCAGGGCGGCCGGAAAGGTGAGCCCTATATCGGGCTTGACCTGGATCTGGTTCAGCCCCTCGATCCGGTACTCGACGGGATCCTCGATGGTGACGATCTTCCGGTCGAGAACGTTCATGGTACTGATGAGCGCGTAGAGCGTCGTGGTCTTCCCCGCCCCGGTCGGACCCGTCACGAGAAGGAGACCGTGCGGGCGGCGCGCCTCGCGGGCAAGGTGCGCCTCTGCCTCGGGCTCGAGGCCGAGCGCCCCGAGGTCGAAGCGGCCCGCCGACTTGGCGAGGAGGCGGATCACGACGCCTTCTCCGTGTACGGTCGGCACCGTCGCGACCCTGAGGTCGAACTGCCGTCCGGCCACGCGCGCGCTCGCGCGCCCGTCCTGCGGCAGGCGCCGCTCGGCAATGTCGAGCCCGGACAGCACCTTGATGCGCGAGACGATCGCCGCCGCCGAGGAGAGCGGCGGGGCCTCCTCCTCGCGCAGGGCCCCGTCCACCCGGTAGCGCAGGATGAGCCGGCGTTCGGCCGGCTCGATGTGGATGTCCGACGCCCCTTCCGCCACCGCCCGCTCGAGAATGTGCCGCACCATGCGGGCGACCGGGGCATCGCTGTCGGACAGAGCGCTCTCGGCGTCCTCGCCCTCGCCGATCGCGAGCCCCTCGGTCATCTCGGACAGCTTGGAGCGCCCCGCGCCGAAATGGCGCTCGACCGCCGCCTCGATGGCGCCCGGGCTCGCGAGCACGCAGGCGAGGATCCGCCCCGTCTTCAGCGCCACGGCGGTCGGGATCCACTCCTCCGACGGATCGGCGAGCGCGATCGTCAGCACCCGTCCGTCATCGTCGAGCGGAAGGACCTTCGCATCCTTCATGAAGCGCAGCGGCAGCGCGGTCGCGAGCCCCTCGCGCGGGACGAGGCGGTCGGCGGAGACGAGGGGCAGTCCGGTGAGCTCGGCGAAGGCGCGGGCGAGATCGGCCTCGCTCACGAGCCCCGCCCGCAGGAGCTGGGGAAAGGCCGCCTGGCCCTGTCCCTCGGCGCGGGCGCGCACCGCCTCGGCGGCGGCGATGTCGAGCCCCGTCTGCCGGCCCAGCCAGCCGATCACCGCGGACGGATCGGGCGCCTTCGCCCGGAGCACGGCGGGATCGGACCTCGGGGAGAGCGGAGCCTGCATGCGCGCGCCTTTGCTCAGCTGGCGAGCTGTGCCCTCAGAAGGCGGATCTTCTGGCGCAGCTCTTCGTTGATGAGCTCGGGATTGTTCGGATCGTCGAGCACGACGGGCCGCAGAAGCACGATCAGCTCGGTCCGGGCGCGCTGATCGGTCGTGTTCGAGAACAGCGATCCGATGAGCGGGGCATCCTTGAGGAGCGGCACCCCGCCATTGGAGGCGCTGCTCGCATTCTGGATGAGCCCGCCGATGAACAGCGTCCGGCCGGAGGGCACGGACACCTTGGTCTCGAGCAGCCGGCGCGTGAAGGTCGGCGACTGGAGATCGGTGATCGAGTTGGGCCGCACCTGGCTCACCTCCTGGGTGAGGGCGAGCGAGACGAGCCCGTCGCGCCCGATGCGGGGCGACACGCGCAGGATGACGCCCGTGTCGCGATACTCGACCGAGTTCACCGAGCGGTCGTCGCCATCGCCGATGACGTCGATCGTCTGTGTAAGGACGGGTACCTGGTCACCCACGAGGATCTGCGCCGTCTCGCGCTCGGTGACGAAGATGTGCGGGGTCGCGAGCACGCGCACGTCGGAGTCCTGATCGAGCAGCTGGAGCACCGCCTCGATGCTGCCTGCGCCGTTGGCGACCGAGAGGGTGAGCCCGGTCTGGGCGAGGGCGCTGCCGCTGCTCGTCGTGAAGTCGAGCTCGGAGCCGACGTCGATATCGCCGATCCGCTTGCGGAAGAACCATTCGACGCCGTAGCGCAGCTCGTCGGTCAGCACCACTTCGGCCACGGTCGCCTCGATCAGCACCTGGCGGGGGGGCACGTCGAGCTGGCGCAGGAGCGGCTCGAGCGTCGCGTAATCCTTCTGCGAGCCGAAGACCACGATGGACTCGCGGGCGGGATCGGCGACGACGCGCATGCCGCCATAGGTGAAGGCGCGGCCCTGCCCCTGCCGGGGCTCGAGCCCGGGCGGCGCGCCCCCACTTTCGAGCACGCCGAGGGCCGTCTCCCCGGCCGCGTCGCCGCTTTCGGTTCCCCCGCTGAGCGTGACGTCGCTGAGCTGGCCTTCCTCCGTATCCATCAGATCGTCGAGCGTCCCGGTCTCCGCCGTCTCCGCCCCGAGCGCGGCGGCGAGGGTCTCGACGAGGCGATCGGCGCGCGAGCTCACCACGGGATAGACGTGCAGGCGCACCACGCGGCCGAGCGTGGGCTGATCGAGCCGGTGAATCCAGGCCCGCGTCTCGCGGATCGCCTCGGCGCCGGGCGCGACGGCGAGCACGCCGCGCAGCCGCGGCAGGGCGAAGAGATGCACGGCCCCGCCCGCGCCCGCGCCCTCGCCCTCGCCCGCCCCGGCCGAGAGGATCTGGCCCAGATCCTCGACCAGCTCCTCGGGCTCGGCATGGGAGAGCGTGACGAGCGCGAAGGAGCGCTGGGCGAGCCAGCTCACGTCGAAGCGCGCGAGCGTCTCGCGGACGGAGGCGATCTCCTCGCTCGATCCCGTCAGGACAAGGAAATTGTAGCGCGCATCCGCCCGCACCAGCGTGGCCGAGCGCAGAAGCGGCTGGATCAGCTCGCTCGCCGTCCCGACATCGAGGAAATCGAGCGGGATCACCGACACGCGCTCGCCCTCGATGGACCGGAAGCCGAGCCGTCCTGCCTCCGCCGCCGGGAGCACGTGATAGGCGCCATCGGCCCAGCGCAGGGCCGCATCGTTCATCGACAGGATGCGCTCGAGCGTGCCGAGGAGCCGGTCCGCCCGCACGTCCGCATGAATGGTGACCGTGCCGCCCACCCCCGGATAGAGCGCGTAGTTGAGCTGGAGCAGATCGCCCAATATGGCGCGCGCCACCTCGGCGAGCGGGGCGTTCTCGAAATCGAGGCGCAAGGGCTCGGCGCTGTCGGGAAGCGCCCGGCGGATCTCGTCCGCCCCGTCGGCGGCCGCGAGGGACTCCGAGGCGTAGCGGACTTCCTCCACCGGCAGGCCGAGCGAGCGCGAGATGTCGGGCGCCTCATGGGGCGGGCGCATGGAAGGGCGCGCCGCCGCGCCCTCGTCGATCGCCTCGAGCACCATGCCGGGCGTCTCGGCCGGGGGCAGCTGCGCGCAGCCGGACAGGCCCGCCAGACCGGCGAGCACGGCGCTCAGCGACAGGAGCCCCCCACGCATTCTCGTCTCCCAATGGCCGACCGCAGACCGCCGCCAGGGCAGCGTTTCTCCGATCCCGCCCGCTCCAGTAGGATGGATGATCCGGGGCGGAAGCGGTCCCCTCCCCGGTTCCGCCTCCCACCCGTCCGACTTTGGCAGTCACAGCTTTCTAAAGACTTTCCTTGCCACGCACCACCGCATCGAGCTTAGCGCGACCCCTTCGCAATGTCAGGTTCACCTCCCGCCGCCCCGAGCCTCACCGTCGTCGTGCCGACCTATGGGCGGGCCGGGGACCTGTCGGCGCTGCTCGAGCGGCTCGTGCCGCAGCTCGGCGAGCGGAAAAGCCTCGTCATCGTCAATGACGGCTCGCCCTCGCCCGCCTATGACCGGGTGATCGCCGCCCATGCCTCGCCCCATCTGCGCTATCTCGTGCTGCCGCGGAATATCGGCCGGGGCGGCGCCCGGAACGCGGGGGCCGCCGCCTGCGACACCGGCTGGATCGTCTTCACCGACGACGACTGCCGTCCCCCGCCGGGCTGGCTCGACCGCATCGCCTCGCTCGTCGCCCGGCACGACGGGGGACCCGCCGCGCTCGACCTCATCGGCGGGCGGACCTATCCCGTGCTCGACCACCCGCCGGGCTTCCTGTCGCGCGTGCTCGCCTGTGCCGGCTATCACCCCAATCCGGTGACGGTGCAGGGCGATCTGCATTGCGCGGTCACGGCCGCCTGCGCCGTGCGGGCGAGCGCCCTCGCGGCGGTGGGCGGGTTCGATCCCGCCTACACGACCGGCGAGGACCTCAACCTGACCGCGCGGCTCACCCGCGCCGGCTATCGAGCCCGCATCGCCCGCGACTGGTGGACCGGCCACACGGTCGATGCCTCCTTGCCGGAAACCTGCGGGCGCTTCTTCCGCTATGGCCGGGCGGCGGCCCAGAACGCCTTCGCGCTGTCCGACTGGAGCGCCCATTATTTCCGGACCTCCATGACCCTGCCCGCCATTCTGCGCACCATCCGCCGGGGCATGGCGCGCCGGCACGCCCGCTTCGCGCGCGCCCGCTTCCCCATGGCCGAGCGCCTCGCCGCCACGGCGATCACGGGCGTCGTCTAGAGCGCGCTTCATCTGGGCTGGCGGCGGGGCCTTGCCGAGGCGCGGCGGGCGGGCCGCCCTCCACCTCCGCCCGAAGTGGCGGCCGGCCGCTGGACCCCGCTCTCGGACGGCGTCCGGCTCGAGATCCGTCTGGGCACGGCGCCGCCGCTGGAGGTCGAGGCGCTCGGTCTTCATTCGGGCGATCTCCTGCGCCTCGAGGCGACCCCGCGAGGGGGCGGACCGCCGACGGTGCACGAGCTGACCGTCGAGCAGCTTCTCGCCCGGCGGCAGGGCAAGGACGTCCGACTTCGTCTGCCCACACCGGCGGGCGAAGGCCCCTTCGAGGTGCGTCTGGTGCATCTCTCCGCCCCGGCCCGCCCCGCCCCGGGCTGACGCGGTTGGCCTTGCCGCTCCGCCTCCGGCGGACGCGGTTGCCCTTGCCGCTCCGCCTCCGGCTTACGCGGTTGCCCTTGCCGCCGGGATGCTGCTAGACAGCCGGTCACCGCGCGCGAAGGCGCGATGAGCCGTCAGGCCGGGTCCGTAGCTCAGTAGGTAGAGCACTCGACTTTTAATCGAGTTGTCCTGGGTTCGAATCCCAGCGGACCCACCAAAGGGCCCGGCGCGCGGAGCGCGCGCCGGACCGCCGCGAGAGATCACTCCACCAGCACTGCGTCGATGAACCCCCGCTCGGTCGAGCCGCTTGCATTGAGCGAGAAGCGGATGTCGAGCGTCGATGCCCCGCTCGTCGTGATCGGGTAGCTGACCGTGTTCCAGCTCGTCGTCGAGGCCGATCCGAGTGTGGTCCAGCTTCCGGCATCGAGCCTGTATTCGGCCTTGAGGCTTTCACCCGCATCGAGATTGGCAGTCTTGTAGGCGAAGGAGAAATCCACCGCACCCGCGCCGCCGAGAGCAATGCTCGCCGTCATCGAGGCCGTCTGCGAAAGGCGCGCGCCCAGCGAGCCTTCATAGGCCGCCCCGCTGTGGGTGACCACTGTGCCGGAGGTGGTCCAGCCCGTGAGATTGCCGTCTTCGAAATTGTCGGACAGAAGCGGGCCGCCGCCACCGCCCGTCGACCCGAGCGTATGGTTCGAGAAGAACGCCCACGCCTCGTCCGCGAAGACGATGTCCTGCGGCTTGTAGCCATTGTTGATGATCTTCAACGCGCCGAACTGCGTCGGCCCCGGCCAGGCATGACCACCGCCCGTCGCCTTGTAGTAGATGACCTCGCTTCCCTCCGTTCCTCCGGAATAGGCATATTTCGTGATCGTCGTGTTATCCGTGGTCACCGTATCGGGAATGGAGGTCGTAGTCGGTGTCGTGCTCGTGCCGTTGGCGCCGACCCAGAAGGCGACGGTGTCTTCCTGCGCGCGCAGATCCGCGCCACTCACCGTGCCGCCTGCGTAGGGAATGACGGGATCGTCCGTCCCGGCCTCGTAGATCACCGGTGTCGGGTTCACCGCGCCGCCGCATTCATTGTTGCCGGTCGTATCCTCGGCAAGGCCACCGGTCGTGCCCGCGATGGCCGCAATCCGGTCGGAGAGCTCGAGCGCAAGGCGATGCGCCATCATCGATCCGTTCGAGTGCCCGGCCACGTAGATGCGGTCGGAGTCGATATTGTAGTTCGCTTCGAAATAGTCGATGAGATCGCTGATGAACAGGACATCATCTGTCGTCGGATTGTTGGAAGTGATCCGGCAGTCGTTCCAGCGGCCCTTGCCGTCGACTTCGGTGCCATCCGGATAGGCGACGAGCCATTTGTCGGTCTCGGCAAGCTCATCGAACCGGAATTCGGTCACATTGTCCTGCATCCCGCTCGCGGACCCGTTGCTGCCATGCAGCGCGATGACAAGGGGACGAGCCGTGGTCCCAAGGCTCGAGGGCTCGAAATAGAGAAAGGTCCGTGTGACCCCTCCCGAAACGATGGAATCGGAATAGGTGGTCCCGGCAAGGGTTGCGGTTGCCGCGGCGAAGCCGAATATGGTGGCGATTCCCGTCGCGGTCATCAGTCGTCGAATGGTCAAGGCATGTCCTCCTGATTGTTTCCGATTGCGGGACCGTCCGGATCCCGGGAGGCAGAGCCTAGGGGGGCGATGCGCCGACGCGCATACCCAGTTCTGGGTAGAGTCGAATTCTGGCGCGGCCCCCCTGTGCAAGGTAAAATAAACGGCCCGGAAAGAGACAGTTTCGATGCCGATAGATCGGCCCGCTCCCGACCGGCCGCGCACGCAAGCGGACAGGGGGCGCGCGGCCGGCAATGGCAAGGCGCACAGCATGCAGACCCGTTCGGCCGCACGCGCTCTCACCGACCTCCTGACGCAGCCGGCGGCAAGGGAGCTGATCGACGTGATCGGGCTCATCGCCCAGTGCGGCACCGATCCCGCCGCCTGGGCGCCGGCCGTCGATGGCTGTCGCCGCCTCGTGGGCGCGGCGGCGGGCGGCATCGTGCGCACCCATCGCGACGGGCGCATCATGGCGGTCGACGCCTTCATCGCGGATCCCGCCCGCGTTCCGGAAGAGGTCGCAGAGAGATATCTGGCGACCGGTCTGCACGCAGATCCCCTCATTCCGCTTGTGACCGGACATGCCTGTATCGGGCAGAGCACGGTTCTGGCGCCCGAGCAGGATCTGCCCTCGACCACGCCGGACGAAGTCCGCGCTTTTCACGAGGCGCTGCACAGGGGCTCCCTGCTCTTTGTCCCGCAGTTCGAGCCGGCCGCGCTGTCCGATCACGCCTCGGGCGTTCTGCTGTATTTCGATCACCGCCTCGGAGCGGACGAACGCGCCGCCTGTCTTGCCGTCATGGAGGCCATCGCGCCCCACGGCACACGCGCGGCACAGGCCTATCGGCGGCTGGCCTTCAAGGACGGGGCACGCGTGATCTTCCGGACTATCTTCCGCTCCCTGATCTTTCCCTGCTACATCCTCGACGAGGAGATGACCATCCTCAACGTCAACCGGGCTGGACAGAGGCTGCTCGAGGAGCGAAGGCTAATGGTCGCTCAAGGCGAGCGGCTTGTTATCCTCGGGCGGTCCAATGCCGAAGTCATGGCCGACGCGATCGCAAGTCTGGGCAACGACCCGAACAAGCCGCGGACTGTCGTCCTCACCGAAGGACAGGACCTCGCGAACCGCCATGCCGCGACGCTCACGCCGCTGACGCTGTCGCTGCCGGGCAACATCCTATACCGCAAGTATCGCCGGCTCTATTTCCTCGTCATACGGACGATGCAGAATGCCGGGCCGATCGACCGCGCGGCGCTGATCGCCCTCGGCCTCACCCAATCCGAAGCGGATGTCGCCGAGCTGCTCGCCTCCGGCCTCACCGCCGACCAGATTGTCGCACGAAGAGGCGCGTCCATCCAGACGGTCCAGACCCAGCTCAAGGCCATTTATGCCAAGGTCGGCATCCGCGGGAAGAGCAACCTCATCCGCATGATGGACCAGCTGCGGCCGCCGACGGCCCCGCAGTAGACTCAGCCCAGCACCGCGCGGACGGACTCGCTCACATGGTCGATCTGGTCGTCGGTCAGATTGTGACCGGACGGAAGGTTGATGGCCGAATGGCCGATCCGGTAGGCGACCGGGTTCTCCGCCCGCCGCTCGAAGGGCGGCATGGACGAGAGCGGGTAGAAGACGGGCCGGCTGTCGACGTTCCGTGTCCTGAGCGCCGCCATGATGGCGTCGCGCCGCGCGGCATCGGCCCCCTTCACCTCGATCGAGCTCATCCAGTGGATCGAGCGGCAGCCGGG
The DNA here is from genome assembly GCA_013389075.1 of Alphaproteobacteria bacterium. Lineage (GTDB taxonomy): Bacteria > Pseudomonadota > Alphaproteobacteria > JACAEB01 > JACAEB01 > JACAEB01. The sequence goes on along the minus strand of JACAEB010000177.1, from coordinate 12,428 downwards.
AAGCTCGCCCGACACGGCGATGGAATTGAGATCGCCGAGATTGGCCGCGTAGCGCGCATTGATCTCGCGCTTGCGCTCGACGAGGATCTCGATCCGCTCGAGCTGCGCAAGACCGAGCGCGGCCTGGATGTTGGACATCTTGTACTTGAGGCCGATCTCCGTGTTCCAGAGGGGCTTCTTCGGATCCCGTCCCTGATCGCCGATGCGGGTGAGGCGCTCGGCGAGATCGTCCGAGTTCGTCACGAGCATGCCGCCCTCGCCGGTCACCATGACCTTCGCGCCCTGGAAGCTGAAGGCGGCGAGATCGCCGAAGCTTCCCGCGCGGCGGCCGGCGACCTCCGCCCCGACGGCGGGCGCCGCGTCCTCGATGACGAAGAGGCCGTGCCGGCGGGCGATCTCGACGATCTGCGGCATGGCGGCCGGATGGCCATAGAGATGCACGGGCATGACCGCCTTCGTCCGCTCCGTGATCATCGCCTCGAACGCCGCGGGATCGAGGCACCAGGAGCCCTCGGCGACATCGCACAGGACCGGCGTCGCGCCGACATAGGTGACGGAGGCGGCCGTGGCGATCCAGGTGGTTTCGGGCACGATCACCTCATCGCCCGGACCGATGCCGAGCGCCTTGAGCGCCATGTGCATGGCCCCCGTGCAGCTCGAGGTGGCGAAGGCGTGGCGCACGCCGATATAGGCCGCGAAGGCCGCCTCGAAGCGCTTGAGATAGCCATTCCACTCGCGGTTCCAGCCATGGGTGACGGCGTCGGTCACATATGCGATCTCGTGCTCGGTGATCGAGGGACCGGCAGTGAGGATCATTTCGGACGGGGTCGCCATGAAGGTCTCCTGTGTCAGGCGATGCGGCGCCGGGCCTCGGCGGCCGGCAGAGAGCGGGGGATCCATGCAAATTCGTCCTTCGGCGCATGGATGAGCGCCTGAAGGCGGACATAGATGTTCAGGACACCGATGTTCGTGAGCGTGAAGCGCGCCCGGATCCGGCGGGGCGCGTGCGCGGCGCAGATGGTCCTCAGACTCGCGGACCAGTAGCCAAGGCCCGTCACGCCGCGCTCGGTGTCGATGCCCATGGCGATCAGCTCGATCTCGCGCCCGCGCAGGCGATAGATCGTGTAACCGCACAGCTCGCCCCGGGCGTCGAGCCCCGCCTGGAAGAGACAGGCGGGGTCGGCCATCTGCTTGGCCATGATCACGTGCTGGCGCCGCTCGACGAGCGCACGCATGTTGGCGTCCTCGTGGAAGCGGCCATGGCGCATGACCCGGTCGCCCAGCGCCACGATGGCCGACCTGCGCGCGGCATCGGGCTCGGTCTCGATCGAGAGGCCGGCCGGAACGGAAAAATCCTCCGCCTGCGTATGTCGGAACAGCGCCTCCGCCGTGCTGTTCACGACATAGAATCCCGCCTCGTGCAGGCAGCGCTTGACGTCGAGGTTCTCGGGCTCGACCACGGCCTTGCAATAGGCGACGCTCCGCTCGGCGAGCCAGGCGCGCAGCGCGAGCCCCGACCCCGGACCGCCCGGCGCGCTGATCGAGACCGAGCCCGTCAACCCGCCCACGATCTGGTCGTCATAGGCCGTGGGTGACCAGGCGCCGACGACACCGTCGAACGCGAAGGGCTGGGCCGGAAGGACGCTCGCGGACATTCAGCGACCTCCGCCGGCCGCCGCGGCTGCGGCGTGCTCGGCCAGCGTGCGGACCGAACGCCAGGGGCTGCGCTCGAGCGAGAGCGCATTGTCGGAGCTCCAGTCGAAAGTCTGTCCGTAGACCTCGTCGAGATGGTCCTCGACCGCGAGCAGCAGCTCGAGCATGGTCCGGCTCTTCAGCACCGCCTGCGGTCCGATGAGGCGCGTCTCGGCGCCGAGCGCGGCCTCGGGCGCGATCAGCGCGTCGCGCTGAAAGGCCCGCAGCTCGCTCAGGATGAAATCGGTGATCCTCTCGACCGGGAAGGGATCGGCCTCGGCGGATCGATCCGCTGTCGGATGGGTCATGGCGCGGTTCTCCTGTCGGGACGTCGTCATCTTCCGGCTGCCCTCACGCGTGGCAGCGGCACGAAGGGATTGGCGGCGGCATAGGCCTCGTCGGATACGTAGGGGAACTGATCGTTGATCGGCCGCCCCATCTCGAGCTTGGGCTCGATCAGCGTGTTCGCGGCGAGGCGGACGTCGACGACGACCGCCCTGGGGGCTGCGCGCAGGCGCGCGAGAAAGGCGTCGGAGAGCTGGTCGAGCCGGTCGACCCGCGCGTGGTCGAGACCATAGGCGGCGGACAGGCGCCCGAAATCCGGCGGCTGGACGCCCTCGTCGCTCGCGGCGTGCCTGCCCTCCATGTAACTGTCCTGAAACTGACGGATGATGCCATAGCCGGCATTGTTGAGGATCACGATCCGGATCGGCAGGCCGAGGTGACGTATGGTCTGCAGTTCCTGCAGATTGATCTGCATGCCCCCATCGCCGATGAAGCACCAGATCTCCCGGTCCCTCGCCGTCAGGGCCGCGCCGATCGCGGCGGGTAGCGAATAGCCCATGGGGGAATGTCCGCCCGCCGTGAAGAGAGTCTGGGCCGTGCGGTGGAACACCTGATAGACCCAGCACAGATTGGCGCCGCAATCGGCCACCACGACGGCATTGCGCGCCATCGCCCCGTTCAGCCGCTGCACGACCGCATAGGGTGACGGCGCATCATTGGCCCGCGCGCGCGCCGAGAGGTCCTGGCCATGAAAGCGGCGCTTGAGACCCTCCGTGTAATGCGTCCAGACCGGATCGATCGGCGCCACGCGGATCCGCGGCAGCGCGGCCGGAAGCCCCGCGAGATCGGCCGTCGTCGTCCCGTAACCCTGTGCGCCGAACTTGCGCAGCTCCTCGGGGTCGATGTCGACGACATGCACCCGCGCGCCGGGCGCGTATCGGGAGGGGTCTCCCGAGCGCTGACGGTTGTCGAGCCGGCTGCCGAGCACCAGAAGGCGATCGCAGTTCTGGAGAACGTAATTGGCGCCGCGATTGCCGTAGACCCCGACCTGGCCGAGAAAATTCGGCATGGAATGATCGAAGGAGGTGAGCGCGTTCCAGCTCGCGACGAAGGGAAGGCCCGTGCGCGCGAGCCAGTCCGACACCTGCGCCTCGACGCCGGCGAGGCCCACGCCCGCCCCGAGAAGCACGAGCGGGCGGCTGGCGCCTTCGAAGACGCCGAAGAGCGCCGGGTCCTCGATGGGCGCCCGGCGCTCCGTGTGCGGGGCCAGCTCTTCCTCCGTCCACGGTTCGGCCGGGGCCTGCTGCACGTCCATCGGCACGTCGATCAGGACAGGTCCCATCCGCCCCGACAGCGCGAGCGCGTAGCAGGCCACGAGCTCGCGCCGCAGCTCCGCGACCGAGGTCACCTTGACCGCGCGCTTGGTGACGGGCGCGGCCATCGCCACGATGTCCGTCTCCTGAAAGCCGAGCTGGCGCACGCGCGCGCCAGCCGCCGCCGCGCTCTCGCGCTGGTTCACCTGACCCGTGATATGGAGAGCGGGGATGGAATCGAAATAGGAGCAGGCGATGCCCGTGAGCAGATTGGTCGCGCCCGGTCCACTCGTGGCCACGGTCACGCCGGGCCGGCGCGCCACGCGCCAAACCGCGTCGGCGGCCATGGCGGCCGCCTGCTCGTGCTGGAAGCAGACGATCTCGAGTTCGGGCCGCCGCGCGATGGCGTCGATGATGAAGGCGCAGGCGCCGCCCGTCAGCACATAGGCCTGCGAAAGGCCCTTGTGCGCCAGAAACCGAGCAATCAGATCCGCCCCGTTCATTCGCCTCGCGCTCCCGTCGGTCCGTCCGGCCTCCTCCGGATGATCCGCGTACACTGGCGCCGCTATGCTTAAGGACGCGTAAAGCCCGCATGCGGACGGGAGAAAGCGCTTAGGGTTAACGGGATGTTCAGCGCTGCCCGCCATGCTGCCCGCGACGTTTCTCAGGGCACGCCGGAGCGGAGGAGAGCGCCCCATGAGCGACCGCATCGTGATCTTCGGCTATTCGCAGCGCGACATCGGCGTCGCGGACGGGCTCGTGGACTTTCTCGCCGGGAACGGCTATCAGCCGGTCACCGTGACCATGGACTCCCCGCGCATCGGCGAGGATCTCAAGGCCGCCCTCTCGGTGACTCCCTGCGCCATGATCTGCGTGGGCTGGCATGCGGTCACGGGGATTTCGCTCGGCGGCATGACGCTCTTCACTGCGGCCAAGCGCTTCAAGATCCCCCTCATCTACTGGAACATCGACCACCCGGTGATGATGCGCCGCTTCGTTCCGTACAATGATCCGGAACTCATCGTGATGAATTCCACCATCTCGGATTTCGGGTTCTGGCGCGCGCATTTCTCGCGCGACCAGCTTACGAGCTGGACGCAAGGCTGCGGCGTCTCGCGGCGGCAGGCGGACGAAGCGGGCGTCGACATGGACCGCTACGAGGATCGCGAGATCTGGCTCTACGCGCCCTTCAACGTGAACTGGAACTCGCGCAGCCTCGAAGAGGTGGAGGAAGTGATCGCCAATCTGCCGGCGGGTCTGCGCCGGCAGGTGAACGCGGCGATCGAGGCCGCGCGCACGGAGCTGACCCGGCCAATCGCCGAGACGGTCCAGTCGGTGTTCGAGGCACACGGACTTTACTTCCAGATGCCGACGCTCTGCGATCTCATCCGTCTCGTGATCTATCATGTCCAGCTCTGGCGGCGGCACCAGATCGTCGAGGCTCTGGCGGATTTCCCCGCCCTCATCGACGGCGAGGTGCCCGAGGCGCTGGCGCGGCGCGTGGCGGCGAAGGGGCACGCGCGCATCGTCACCGAGGCGATCCATGAGCGGACCCTCGCACGCATGCGCAATGCCAAGCTCGTCCTTTCCCTGAACTTCGACACGCGCGGGCTGCACTCGCGCGTCCTCAATGCCATGTACTCCGGAGCCGTGCCCTTCATCGAGCGCAATGCGGACTATTCGGAGCTCTTCGGCGAAACCGGGACGGTCGCCTTCTACGACTGGTCGGAGGGCGGAATCGCGCGTTCGCTCAGTATACTGATGGAAAACCCCGAGGGCCTCGCCCGGACGGCGCGGGCCGCCCATGCCTTCATCCGCCGCGAGGGCTCGATCGATTACAGGTTCGACCGCTTCATCGACCTCATCGAATCGACCCGCTTGCGCGGCCTCGAGCTCACCCACATGTCGCGGGCGGTCACGACGAGCGCGGGCGTCCAGTCGCAATCCGAGCTGCGGGCAAGGACCGGCTGAGCGCGCCCCCGGGGCGGCGTCAGAGCCGCTTGAACCTGTGGCCGATGGCGACGGCGCCGATGCGGATCCTGTGGGGCTGCATGGCCCGGGGCAGCATCTCGCGGCAGTAGTGACGCAGCTCCTCCCGGCTCAGCTCGGCGCCCGCCCGCGGCTCGACGATCACCTCTATATGCTCGCCCGTGACCGGATTGGGCCTGCCCATCGCCTTGACCTGCGCGACGGCGGGATGAGCGAGCAGCCGGCGCTCGATCTCCTCGGGGAAGATCTTTTCTCCGCCTACGGAGATGAGATCGCTCGAGCGCCCGACGATGCGCAGCCAGTCGCCGTCGCGCTCGACATGATCGCTCGTGTCGTACCATCCGTCCGCGTCGAAGGGCGCGGGCGCGTTGAGATAGCCGAGCATGCGCCCCTCGGAGCGGATCTCGAGACAGTCCCGCGCGTTCACTCGCGTCTCGATGCCGGGCCCACCGACCTGGATGAAGAGGCTGTCGCGTGCCCGCGAGCGTACGGAGAAAACGCCGAGCTCGGATACGCCGTAGGTCTGACGGAACTCCGTATGCGGCATCATCTCGCACAGAAGCGAGAGGGTTCCCTGGTCCATGCGCTCGGTCCCGTAGGTGACGAGCCGCAGCCCGCACAGGCCGGACGATCCGGCAAGACCCGAAAGGAGCAGCATGCGGAGAAAGGTGGGCGTCGTCGGCAGAAGTTCGACCCGATGATCGGCGACCGCCCGCACCACGGCATCGGCGCTGCGGTCGCGCGGGCGGACGATCACGCCGCCATTGAAAAGCGTGTGAAAGAGCGTGTTGAAGCCGCCGAAATGATCGAAGAGCAGAAAGCTCAGCGTACGCCAGGCCGGGCGTGGCTGGGCGAATTTTCTGAGGACACGGCCGGCATCGTGCAGGATCGCCTTGGGCCGTCCCGTCGTGCCGGACGAGAAGAAGACGAGCCCTGCCCCTCCCTCCGCGCGCAGGCGGTCAAGCAGCGGATGTGCGCGCCGCGGCCCGATACGGCGCAGCCCGGACCGCGAGAGAACGAGGTCGGCATGGGCACTCTCGAGGAGCTCGTCCCGGATCGACGCCGTATCCTCCGTCAACGGCACGACGATGGCGCCCCGGTCGATCAGGTGAAGGAGCCGCCCGAGCGTCGGCGCGTCATAGTCGCCGATCAGCGCCACCACATCGCCGGGCGCGACATCCGCGAGGTCGGCCGGCGTGTCGCCGGCGAGATCGTCGAGGCAAAGACGCGCGCCCTCGGCGATGATGATGGGTGTTCGCCCGTCCCGCCGTGTCCGGAGCGTATCGAGGAGGCCCATGTCTCACGCGCCCCCGATGTGGAAGACATCGCCCGTCACCATCCGCGCCTGCCGCGACAGGAGGAAGGCCGTGACCTGCCAGATGTCCTCCGGCTCCGCCTTGTACGGAAGAAGCTGGCCTTCCATGATCCTGGAGATGCTCTCGGCCGGAACCTTGGCGATGAGATCGGTGTCGACCGGACCGGGCGCGATGGTGTTCACCGTCACCGCGAACTCGCCGAGCTCGCGGGCAAGCGTGCGCGAGAAGCTCTCTATGCCGGCCTTGGCGGCCGCATAGACGGTCTCCCCCTTCAGCGCCAGCGGCACGGCGATGGAGGAGAAGTTCACGATGCGTCCCTCCCCGCGCCGGATGAGGCTGCGCGCGAGAAGCCGGCAGCAATGGATGGTCCCCATGAGATTGGTACGGACGATCGTCTCCGCAGACCGGGCCTCCATGGTGGCGAGAAGGTTCATCCGCGCCATGCCGGCGGCATTGACGAGGCCCCAGAGCCGCGGCTCGCGCCGCAGATCGGCGAGCGCCGACTGAAGCGCCTCCGCGTCACCCACGTCGCAGGCGCGGATCTCGAAGGGCGCCTCCGACGGCGTCCGGGCAAGGCCGATGACCTCGAACCCCGCCTCCGCCGCGCGGCAGGCGATATGCCGGCCGATGCCGCGCGAGGCGCCGGTGACGACGAGTATGTCAGCCATTGGCCACCCGTCCGCAGGCAGAGAGATGGCCGGCGATGCGGGCAAGACCCTTGTCGAGCGCCGCCCGCGTCCCTGCGAGACTGAGGCGGACATGGCCCGCCCCTTCAGCGCCGAAGCCCGTTCCCGGGCAGACGGCCACGCGCGCCTCGGTCAGGAGACGTGCGGCAAAGGCGTCGGCATCCGCCTCGAAGGCGGAAATGTCGGCAAAGAGATAGAAGGCGGCATGAGGCCGGCACCAGCCGAGCCCGGGAATGCCGCCGAGGACCGCCTCCGCCGCCGCGATCCGCGCCTTCATCTCGGTACGGATTTCCGCGTGGAAGGGCTGTCCCTCCGCCAGATAGGCGGCAAGGGCGCGCTGGGGCGGCACGGGCAGGCAGGACCAGACGAGGCTGAGCTGATCGCTCACCGCGCGGGCGAGCGGCTCGGGTGCGAGCAGGCTGCCGAGCCTGAGGCCCGGCACCGCCGCGTCCTTCGAATAGGAGGTAAGACGGACGATGTTGGGACCGGGTCGGGCCGGCCGATGGTATCCCTCATAGACGAGGTTCTTGTAGGTCTCGTCGAGAATGGCCCAGATGCCGCGTCCCTCCGCCGCCGACAGGACCGCCTCCACGATGTCGGGGTCGAGGGTCACGCCGAGCGGATTGGAGGGCGAGTTGAGGACGATGGCGCGCAGATCCTCGGTGTCGCGCACGAGGCGCAGCAGCTTCTCCGGATCGGGGTTCCAGCCACGCTCCGAGGACAGACGATAGGGCACGGGTTCGAGGCCGAGCCTCGTCGCTGCAAGGCGATAGGTGGGAAAGCCTGGGTCGGGCACGAGGACGCGCGTGCCGGAATCGGCCACCGCCTCGAACACCTGGCTGATGAGCGCGTTGGCCGGCGAGACCACGACGCTCTCGGGGCTCAGCCAGGTTCCGGTCTCTCCGGCATGCACGGCGGCGATCGCCGCGCGCAGCTCGGGCAGCCCGGCCGATGGCGCGTAGCCCATGGCGTCCGCTCGCGTGTGCTCGCGCAGGAGCGCGAGGAAGCGATCGTTCCGGAAGCCGGCGGTGTCGCCGATCTCGAGATGGACGATGTCCTCGCCGGCCGCCTCGAGCGCGCGCGCCTGCGAGAGGATCTCGAACATGGGCTGTGGGCGGACCGTCTCCACCCGCCGGGCCAGCGAGGGGCGCTGCGGCCGGCGTGTACGGATGACATGATCGCGCAGGACGGCGAGCGTGTGGTCGAGATGCGCCGTCGTGAGCCCTGGATAGAGGCCGATCCAGAAGGTGTCGCGCATCACGCGGTCGGCCCCGGCGAGCGCGCCCACCTGCCGGAAGGCCCGGCCCTCCATATAGGGCTGGCGCACGAGATTGCCGCCGAAGAGGAGGCGCGTGCCGATCCTTTCTTCGTTGAGGCGGGCGAGAAGGGGCTCGCGCGCGAGCCCCGCGCCCTCGCGCAGCGTGAGCGCGAATCCGAACCAGGAGGGGACAGAGTTCGCCGTCGCCTCCGGCAGGACGAACACGTCCTCCAGTTCGCGCAGCCCCTCGTGGAGATGGGCGAAATTCTCCGCCCGCGCCGCGATGAAATCATCGAGCCGGTCGAGCTGGGCGACGCCCACCGCCGCCTGCAGATCGGTCATCTTCAGATTGTAGCCGAGATGAGCGTAGGTGTATTTGTGGTCATAGCCCTCCGGCAGACTGCCGAGCTGCCAGCCGAACCTGTTCTTGCACGTATTGTCCGAGCCCGGAGGGCACCAGCAGTCCCGTCCCCAGTCGCGCAAGGATTCGAGCGCCCGGCCGAGACGGGCGTTGCGGGTGAACACCGCCCCGCCCTCACCCGTCGTGATGTGGTGCGCGGGATAGAAGCTCAACGTGCCGACATCGCCGAAGCTGCCCACGGGCTGGCCGCCATAGGTGGCGCCAAGAGCGTCGCAGCAATCCTCGACGAGGAAGAGATCATGCGCCCGCGCGAAGGCGGTGATGGAGGCGAGATCGAAGGGATTGCCCAGCGCATGAGCAAGCACGATGCCGCGTGTCCGTGGGCTGAGCGCCGCTTCGAGCTGCCGCACGTCGATATTGTAGGTCGGGATCTCCACATCGACGAAGACGGGCACGAGGCCGTTCTGGAGGATGGGATTGACCGTGGTCGGAAAGCCGGTGGCGCAGGTGATGATCTCGTCGCCCGGGCGAAGGGGACGGTCACCGGCAAGATCGGTGGTGAGCGCCGTGACGGCGAGGAGATTGGCCGAGGACCCCGAATTGACGCTCAACACCCGCCGCGCCTTCAGGCGCCGGGCGAGTTCGCGCTCGAAGCTGTCGTTGAATCGGCCGGTCGTGAGCCAGAATTCGAGGGCGCTCTCGGTGAGGAGACGGAGCTCGGGCGCGCCATAGACCTTGCCGCTGACCGGAACGGGCGATTGTCCGGGTACGAAGGGCTGTGGCGCGTGGGCGAGCGCCGCATAGCGCTCCACGAGGTGCAGGATGCGGGCCTTGAGCCGCGCCCCGCCATCCGCTTCGGCCGCGACCTCGGCGGCGAAATCCTCGTTGAGTTCGGCAAGATGATTGAGCTTTGCGCGCACGCTCATTGCCAGACCTTCCAGGGCGCTCCATCCGCCCAGATCTGCTCGAGCAGGTTCCGGTCGCGCAGCGTGTCCATGCACTGCCAGAAGCCGGAATGCCGGAAGGCGGCGAGCTGGCTCTCGGCGGCGAGGGTCTGGAGGGTCGTGCGTTCCCAGTCGGTGGCATCGCCCTCGATGTAGTCGATCACCTCCGGCCGCAGAACGAAGAAGCCGCCATTGATCCAGGACCCGTCCCCCACGGGCTTCTCGCGGAACTTGGTCACGATCCCGCTCTCTATGCCGAGATGGCCGAAGCGGGCAGGCGGGCGGACGGCGGTGATCGTGGCGAGCTGGTTTCCTTCCGTATGCTGACGGATGAGCGCGGCGATGTCGATGTCGGAGACGGCGTCGCCATAGGTCATGCAGAAGGAATCCTCGCCCTCCACATAGTCGCGGATCCGCCGCAGGCGGCCGCCCGTCATGGTGGCCTCGCCCGTGTCGACCAGCGTCACGCGCCAGGGTTCGCAGCTGTTCTGGTGAATGTCGACGTCATTGCGGGCGAAGTCGAAGGTGACGTCCGAATGGTGAAGGTAGTAGTTCGCGAAATATTCCTTCACCTGATAGCCCTTGTATCCGAGGCAGATCACGAAGTCGTTGATCCCGTAGTGGGAGTAGATCTTCATGATGTGCCACAGGATGGGCCTGCCGCCGATTTCGACGAGCGGCTTGGGGCGCGTCACCGTTTCCTCGGCGATGCGTGTGCCCATACCGCCTGCGAGAATGACGCCCTTCATCGCGCGCTCCGACCGTTTGCGGGTCCTTTGGAGCGACCTTGCACGTCTTATGGTAAACGGCGGATTAAGCGGGGACGGAGGATCTCAGAAGGGCGCCCCGCCGAGGAAGGGCAGGTAGTCGCCCCAGCTCACCTTCACGGACACCCCGCCATAAACGCCGTCCGTCGTCTCGGAGGACACCGTCGTTCCGCCCGAGAGTTCGAGCCAGAACCCCTCGAAGAGGCGCAGATCGAGGCTCGCGCCATAGCGCTGGAAATCCTCCTCGCCCGACCCCTCGTAGCGGCGATGGGTGTGCGCGGCCGAAAGGTCGAGCCGGAAGGCGGGCGTCTGGTAGCCGAGCCCGAGCCCGCCGGTCAGCGCATCGCCCTCCGCCGTGCCGCCATCGTCGAAGTCGAAGACGCGGTCGAGATCGCCGCGCAGGAAGGCAAAGCCCGCATAGCGGCCCTTCCCGGCGAGGGGCAGGCGCAGGCTCGTCCAGCCCGACAGGCCGTCATAGGCGAGCGAGCCCCACGCGTCCTCCTCGGACCGCGCCGAGGCCCCGAGACCGACGAGCCAGGAGGGCCGCGCGAGGAGCCGGCGCAGGCCCTCCTCCTGGCAGCTTTCGCGCGCGGCGAGCCAGGCCGTCGGGGCCCCCTTCGAAAGCTCCGCGAGCTGAAGGGCGCCAAGATCGATGTCGCCGATCGGCCGGCCGGCCGCCTCGGCCTCGGTTATGGCGGCGGCGAGCGCCTGCGCGGCGCGCTCGTGGGCGCTCCTGCGATGGGTGTCCCAGGCAGAGTGCAGGCACGCCGCCATGGCGGCGTCCATGCGGTGGTCCTGGGCATCGAGGAGCTGGGTCTGGAGCCCGAGTCCGAGCCTGAGCGCGTCGAAGGGATCGGCCCCGGCCGTCGACAGGCCGATGCTGCCCTGGGTGCGCGCAAGGATCCGCGCGAAGGGGCTCGTCTGCGTGCGGTATTCGTCGAGCGTCAGCGCCCGCCCGCCCCACCAGTAGGGCAGCGCCGAGACGGCCGCGGCGAGATGGGTGCCCGTCCCGTCGTTCACCGTGCCGAGGTCGATGGCGAAATCCTGGATGGCGCCGGGCTCGCTCGCCTGGCGCGGCGAGGCGCCCATGGTGACGATGGCCGGCCCGCTCGGCGCGAAGAGGTCGAGATCGAAGCGGTCGGCCGAGAGGAAGTGGCGCAGGAGCGCATCCTCGCCCGTGGGGTCGTCCGCCGCGCGTGCGCCGCCCGGGGACAGGAGGAGGGGCGCGAGGAGGAGGAGAAGCAGCCCAAGGCCCGCCGCGGCAAGCCCATCCGTCGCAGAGCGCATGGCCGCCTCCCTCAGATGCACTTGATGCTGACGAGTTCGGGCTCGCCGACCCACTCGCCATCGTTGACCTTCCGGGTGAGGACGGTCTCGGGATTGCCGGCCCGGCTCGACATCAGCTCGCCATTGCGCAGGAAGCGCCGCTCGTAGCGGGGCGCGAGGAGAAGGCGGGCGGCCGGGGTGATGATCCCGTAGAGGATGTAGCGCGCCTCGGCGGCCCGGACGCGCCAGCGGATGACGGAGGGATCGACCCGCGCCTCGGGCGGCACGATGGCCTGGCCGAGCGTGGTCATGACGCCCTCGATCGGAAGCGCCTTTAGCGAACGCAGCTCGATCACGAGATCGCCGCTGCCCTCCGTCAGGCGCACTTCGGTGAGCTTGGTCATCCCCTCCCCCGCCCCTCTTGCACATGACGCGCGGGTCTTGCTCGCCTCGCGTCCGGTCATGCGCCGCGCCCGGGTCAACGACCGGGCATCCCAACCCGCGCGAGACTAGCACCGGCGGACGGGGGCGTCACGCCTCGCCCGCTCAGG
>JACAEB010000093.1 GCA_013389075.1 Alphaproteobacteria bacterium | reverse complement strand
GCCGTGGCCGGGGCCTGCGGCGCCGCGGTTCCCGACTCCGCCGGCGGAGTCGCGCCCGAGGGAGCCGCCTCCGGAGCAGGCGGCCCCTTGCCGCCCCCGATGAGGCCCTGAAGCAGCCGGTCGCCGACGCTCGGCGCCTCTTCGCCCTCGGCCGTCGGCTGGTTGCCGCTCAGCGCGCCCTCGAGAAGCCGCCGGCCCACATCGGCGACGTCAGGCTGGATTTTCACCTCCTCGAAGCTGCCTGTGATGAGGATGGGGACGGACAGTCCGGTCACGTCGGTCTTGCCGCCCTGGCCCTCGAGCGTGCTCACGGCGACGGGGTTGATCCGGTAGCGGATCTCCCGCTTGACGAGGTCCACGACGCCCTGTCCTTCCACGCGCAGGAGCGGGTTGAGAAGGCGCATGTCGTCATTCTGCAGGATGCCGTCGCGGATGACGAAGCTGCCGGCGAGCTCGGCGAAGTCGGTCTTCTGCTGGCTCTGGTCGAAGCGCATCTCGGTGATCGCCGTCTTCACGCTGCGCACGAGCTGGGCGATGTTGAGCCCGTAGATGGCGCCGTCCAGAAAGGCGAGCGAGCCCGTGCCGTTCAGCGCCGCGATCATCTCGCGCTGCGAGCGCCCGCGCGTCGTGAACTCGACCGTCAGCGTCTTGCCCAGGCCCTCGAGCCGGTCGAAGCCGATGGCATCCGTCAGCAGCGGGCGGGCGACGATGTTGCCGATGTCGAACCGGCTCCGGAGCGTGGGCATCGGCCCGCTCGCATCGAGGAGGAGGGTCGCGGTGCCGAGCCCCTCATAGAGGGCGAGCTTGGACAGATCGGCCTCGAGCCGTCCGTTCACGAGGCGCAGCTTGAGATCGCTCTGCCCGATCTTGATGTCGCCATAGCGCAGCGCGTCGGCCGAAAGGTCGATATCGGCGTCGATGGCCTTGAGGGCGCCGAAATCCATCGGCGCCTCGCTCCAGCCCTCCGTGCCTCCGGCGCCGCCGGACGATCCGCCCGCCCCGCCACCCGAGCCGCCGCCCCCCGCATAGGGCGTGGCATCGAGGCTGTCGATCGCGAGCGCGCCCGTGAGTTTCGGCCGCTGGCCGTCGAGCGCGATGGTCAGGTGCCCGGTTCCGGTGGTCTCGTCGAAGGCGAGCGCGGCATCGGCGAAATCGAGGCGATTGCCGTCGACGCTGACCTCGCCATCGACCTTGAAGGGTCCGAAACCCTCCTCGGCGCCCTGCAGCGGCTCGGCGAGCCAGGCCATCAGCTCACGGACGGATTTCACGTCGACGCTCGCCTTTCCCGTCCCCGCGAAGGGCAGGGCCGAGTTCGGGGCGCTCGCCTTCGCGCTGCCATCGAAGCTCGCCGCTGCGAGGACCGAGCGGACGGCAAGGGCCACATCGGTCTCGGCGCCATCGAGGAAGGCGCGCGGATTGCCGAGATCGGCCGTCAGTTCCACCCGTTCGCCCTCATAGACGAGGCCGCCCTCGGCGGCGAAGGGACCGGAGAGGGACGGCATGGACACGGTGAGGTCGATGTCCGACAGGGCGTAGTCGGCCCCCGACTGGCGGTTGAGGTAGCGCGCAGCCCCGTCCTCGATCCGGATGTCGCCGAGCGAGATTTCGCGCGGGGTTCCCCCGCCGCCCGCCGAGGGGGCCGGCGCGTCGGGCGCGCGTGACGGGGCCGCGGTCTCGAAGACCCAGTTCGGCTTTCCGTCCGGCAGGACTTCGAGGTTGATCTCGGGCTCGACGAGGACGAACTCGTCCACCTCCACCCGGCCCGACAGGAGCGGCAGGAGGCCCACGGCCACCCGGAGTTCGCGCATGCTCGCCATCTGCGGACTGGTGGCGCCGGGAGCGTTGGCGAGCGCGACGTCCCGCGCCGTCACGCGCGGCGTCGGCAGAAGGGAGAGGCTGAGCTCCCCGCCGAGGGTCAGGTCCCGGCCCGTCGCGTCCTGAACCGCCTTGCGGATCGGCTCCCGATAGGTCTCGGCCGGGATGAAGGAGGGGGCGATCAAGGCGACGCCGACGAGGGCGATGAGGACGACGATGACGGCGATGAGGACGCGTTTCATGCGGCTCGGAGCTCCCCGGGAGAGGTCAATGTCGACGCCAGCATGATAGCGGGTCGGAGGTCCTGCGTTAACCATGGATGCAAGGGGTCGGGCGTGGGGCTGCGCAGTCTTGCCGCAGGGGCAGAGGCTGGCGGGCGCGGGATAGGTCTTGATATTCATTCTTACTAGCATACATTGTCGGCGGGCCGACTGCAGGCCCCGTCGTTCCGGCGACCGCTGCCGCCATGGTTTGTTTGGGAGGGAAGGTCATGTTTGCTCGCCATCCGCGTCTGCGCGCGAGCGCCCGTTGGGGCGCGGCCATCTGGGGCGTCGCCGCGGGCGCGGCCCTGCTTGCCGCCTTCGCCCATCCCGCCCGCGCGGACGAGGTGGTCAATCTCTACACCTCCCGCCATTACGACACCGATGAACGTCTCTATACGGAGTTCACGGAGAAGACGGGCATCAAGGTCAACCGCATCGAGGATTCGGCGAGCGCCCTGATCGCCCGGATCAAGGCGGAGGGGCAGAACAGCCCCGCCGATCTCTTCATCACCGCCGATGCGGGCATGCTGTGGGCCGCCGGGCAGGAGGGGCTCCTCTCGCCCGTCGACAGCGCGCTTCTGAAGGAGAAGATCCCGGAGACGTTCCGGCACCCGGAGGGTGACTGGTACGGATTTTCCGCCCGGGCGAGGATCATCTTCTACGACAAGGCGCGCGTGGCCCCCGAAAATGTCGACACCTATGAGGAGCTCGCGGACCCGAAGAACAAGGGCCTCGTGTGCACGCGGTCGAGCGGCAACATCTACATGCTCTCGCTGATGGGCGCGATGATCGAGCATCTGGGTGCGGAGGAAGCCGAGCGCTGGGCGGCCGGACTTTGGGACAACCGAGCCCGCGAGCCGGCGGGCGGCGACACCGATCAGCTCAAGGGCATCGCGTCGGGCGAATGCGGCGTGGCGCTCGCCAATCACTATTATTTCGTGCGCGCCTTCCGTCTGGACGTTCCGGGCCTCAGGAATCCCGAGGACACCTCGAAGATCGGCGTCCTCTTTCCCAATCAGGACAGCTGGGGCGCCCATCTCAACATTTCCGGTGCGGGCGTGACGGTCCACGCGCCAAACCGGGAGAATGCGGTCAAATTCCTCGAATATCTCGCCTCGCCCAGCGCGCAGGCCTATTTCGCGGCCGGCAATTCCGAATTCCCGCTGGTCGAGGGATCGGACATGGTGCCCGAGCTCGCGGCGCTCGGCACCTTCAAGGCCGACGATCTTCCCTTGACGAAGCTCGGCGAGAACCAGGCCGAGGCGCAGCGGATCTATGACCGCGTCGGCTATCGCTGAGAAAGGGGTCTCCTGAGCGTCAGGGTCCGGCGGGCCGTTCGACGGGCCCCGTCGGGTCCGGCGCCGCGGCGAGGAGCGGCGGGGTTTCGGGCCCGACGCGCCTGCCCGAGCCGGGCCGTGAACTCATGATGCTCCGCGAGAGGAGGATCACCGGTCCGAGCCCCACCAGCACGATCACGAGCGAGGCGGTCGAGGCCTCGGTGAGGCGCTCGTCCGAGGCGAGGCGATAGGCCTGCACGGCGAGCGTGTCGAAATTGAACGGCCGCATGATCAGCGTGGCCGGCAGCTCCTTCACGACATCCACGAAGACGATGAGGCCGGCCGTGAGCAGCGTGCCGCTCAGCATCGGCACGTGAACGCGCGTGAGCGTCCCGAGGAAGTTGGCGCCGAGGCTGCGCGCGGCCCCGTCCATTGACGGGGTCACCTTTTCGAGCCCCGCCTCCACGCTGCCGAGCGCCACCGCCATGAAGCGCACGAGATAGGCATAGGTGAGGGCGATGATGCTTCCCGTCAGGAGCAGACCCGTCGACACGCCGAACGTCGAGCGCATGACCCCGTCCACGGCATTGTCGAGGCTGGCAAGCGGGACGAGGACGCCCACCGCGATGATCGATCCGGGTACGGCATATCCCATGCTAGCGACACGGTTGGCGGCGCGGGCGAGCGGGCTGGCGGTGAGGCGGGCGGCATAGGCCATGGCGAGCGCCAGCGACACGGCGAGGACCGCCGTGAGGCCGGCAAGCGTGACGCTGTTGCGCATCAGCGTCAGCGAGCGCGCGCCGAAGAGATCGTGTCCAAAGGCGAGGCTGAGGTAGAGCAGGAGCCCCGCCGGCAAGAGGAAGCCGACGAAGACGGGGATGAGACAGGCAAGGGTCGCAAGGCCCGCCCGCGCGCCCCGCAGGCGGTAGCCCGGCAGGCTCTGGTACCGGTTGGTCGTGTGATGCACGCGCGCGGCGCCCCGGCTGCGCCGTTCGAGGACGAGCACCGTCAGCGCCAGGAGGAGCAGCATCGCCGACAGCTGCCCCGCAAGGGCTCGGTCGCCGAGCGAGCGCCAGGCCCGGTCGATCCCGGTCGTGAAGGTCTGCACGCCGAAATGGGCGACCGTGCCGAAATCGGCCAGAGTCTCCATCAGCGCGAGCGCCACCCCCGCCGCAATGGCCGGACGGGCGAGCGGGAGCGACACACGCCAGAAGCTGTCGACCGGACTTGAGCCCAGCGTCCGGCTCACCTCGATCGCGCAGGCGGACTGGGCGAGAAAGGCGCTGCGGGCGAGGAGGTAGACGTAAGGGTAGAGAACGAAGGAGAAGATCAGGATCGCGCCCGGCAGCGATCGGATCTCCGGAAACCAGTAGTCACGCGGACCAAGGTCGAAGACCTCCCGCAACGCGGACTGCACCGGTCCCGAATGCTGGAGAAAGTCCGTATACACATAGGCGAGCACATAGGCCGGGATCGCGAGCGGCAGCACGAGCGCCCATTCGAAGACGCGCCGGCCGGGGAAGCGGCACATGGTGACGAGCCAGGCCGCCGGCACGCCGAGCGCCGTCACCCCAAGGGTCGTGCCGAGCGCAAGTAGAAGCGTGTTCGCGCCATAGCGGGCGAGCACGGTGTCGGCGAGATGGCCGAGATTGGGGCTCGTGGCAAAGAGGCTCGCGCCGACCCAGAGAATGGGGGCGGCGATCAGGAGCGCCGGCAGGAGGGCCGGAAGCGCCGAGAGGGGACCGGGGCCACGACGGCGAAGGCCCCGGGACGCGGCCGAAAGGCGGGCGGTTGCGAACATGCGCGGCAGCTTCCCCTCTGGCCGTTTCCCCCTCGTCCGGCCCGTGATGCGAAAGCCTATCAAGAGCACGATTGCCCCGGGGCGGGCAATCGCCGGCCACTGCCGATCCGGGCCGCCGCTGCCGATGGTGGTTCCCCTTGCGCGGTTCCTGATCTAGCCTCGGACCGAGCGGGACGATTGGCGGGGGATGGTGATGGCGCGGATGCTGACGGGACCTCTGTGCGGGCCTCGCGGGGCGCGGGGTTTGCTCGGGCTTCTTGCCCTTCTGACGCTTCTTGCCTGCGGTCCAATCTACGACACGCAGTACAGCTACGCGCCGCCGCCCACGGCCGAGGGCCGCGTCTGCGCCATGCAGTGCCAGCAGACCGAGGCCTATTGCGCCCGAAGCTGCGACCTCGAGGCGGAGACCTGCCGCGCCGAGCAGCGCGCCGAGGCGGCCGAAGCCTATGAGCGCTATGTCCGCGACCGCTCGCGTGCGGGCAAGTCCATCGACCGGTCCCTCAGCGATTTCGACCAGTCCTACATGTGCTCGTCCTCCGGGAGCTGCCGCAGCCAGTGCTCCGCTTCCTACCGGGGCTGCTTCTCGGCCTGTGGCGGGGCGGTGAGCGCCGAGCGTGTCTGCGTCGCCTTCTGCAACTGATCTCTCCGCCGGGCCTCGATCGTGCTCTTGCGATGGCGGCGCGAATCCCTGATATTGCAGTGCAGCATGAAGGGAGTCCGCCATGATGGATCGTGACCCTGATCCTGCCGGGCCGGCGGCCGGTCCGGTTCGCGCCCATCCCGGCATCGAGCCCTCGGCCGACGAGCGCGCCGGCATCGCGGCGGCGCGTGATGCGCAGCGGCTTCAGGCCGAGCTCGCCGAGGCCGTCGAAGGGGAGGGAGGCGGGCTCTCCGCCGATCGGGCGAGCCCCGCCTTGCGTCCGCGCAAGAGCCGGGCAAGGCCCCATCTCGTGCCTCCCGCGGGCGGCGAGCGGAGGGGACGCGCGGCAAGCCCGCTCCTTGGCGCCGCCGACCTCCAGCTCGGCCGTTTCGGCACCTCCCTCGCCTCGGTCCGCCGCCGCCAGGCCGACTCGCTTCTTGCCGCCGCCGAAGCAAGGCTTGCCGCCATGACGAGGGCGGGGGTGCTCGCCCATCTCTGGCTCGATCAGTGGAGCGAGGACAGCCGGGCGACGTTCGATGCGCTCGACGACCTGGCGCAAGCGCAATCGCTCGGCGCGGCCCAGGCGGTGCTCCGGCGTCACCTCGCCGAGCGCATGGAGGGCATGAGCCGGCGGGCCGGCGCCTGGTCCGACGCCCTGATCGATCTCACCCGCGGGCGCTGAGACGGGGTTTGCCGCCCGGGTTGCATTCCTGGCAAAATCGTCTAGCGTCCGCAGCCTTCGCCGCGCGGCGGCGGGTCTTGCCCTTGCTCCCGCCCGGCCGCTCTGGCAGCTTGCGCGAGCCGCGAGAGGCACCGGGCCGCCATAGCTCAGTTGGTTAGAGCGCCAGATTGTGGATCTGGAGGTCCCCCGTTCGAGCCGGGGTGGCGGTACCACAAAAAATTCCAGCACGGATCCAAAAGCTCGTCATGCGCCGTCATCCGACCGCTCCAGACGATCTTGGTCCTGACGGAGAAAAGGGAGGGCGTCCATCATGAGCAGTCAAGAAGCTTACAGGCTCTACGGATCCTATGTTTCGTATCACACCGCAAAGATCCGGAGCTATCTGCGCAAGAAGGGCATCGTCTTCACCGAGCACATCCCGGGTGAGCCGCGGTTTCGCGCACATGTGCGCAAGTCGAGTGGCAGCCACCGCATCCCGCAGATCGAACTGCCCGACGGCAGCGTCGTTCAGGACACGGTCGCGATATTCGACTGCCTCGAGGCGCGCCATCCCCACCCTGCCGCACGTCCGCCAGGCCTGCGCCAACAATGCGCGGCGCGACTGCTCGAAGTCCTCATCGATCCCGCGCTTGGCAGGACCGCCTGGCACTATCGCTGGAACTACATGCCCGAGAATTACGGCTTCGTGGGTCGGGAGTTCGGCCGCTCCTTCAAGCCGCGCGGAACCGATGCCGACCTCGATCACTATGGCCGCATCATCGCGGACCGGATGGAAAGCAAGCGCGGCAATTTCGAGGATTCGCCCCAGGTCCGGACGGTTCTGGAGGACATTTACTTCGACACGCTGTCAATCCTGGAAAGACAGTTCACGGATCACCCCTACCTGTTCGGCGGGCTGCCCAGCGTGGCGGACCACGTCTTGATGGGGCCGCTCTTCGGTCACCTGGCCCGCGATCCCTATCCCTCCACGCTGATGAAGCAGAGGGCACCACGCGTGTTCCGATGGACCGAGCACATGAACACCCCCGAGCTCACCATGCCGGAACTCGCGGACGCTGAGCCCGCATTCGCTCCAGACGACGAAATACCTCCGGCGACGCTCGAGCTGTTGCGTCTCAGCCTCGCCGATTGCGGCGAGTTCTTCGTGCAATCGGCCGAGGCCTTCAACGCCTGGGCACCCTCTGCATCAGAGCGTCCGGCGGGCGCCTTCATTGCAGATGATGAGGACGAACCGCTCGTGGGACAGTTCATCCGTGAGCTGAGGGGCCTCAAAGTGCAGGGATCGGCGAATACCTACTGGCTCTGGGTTCTGCAACGGGTCCTCGACTGGTTTGGGGAGTTGAGCGAGAGCGACCGGGCCACATGCAGGCAACTGCTTGATGATTGCGGCGGAGGAGGGCTCTTCGACATCCGCCTGAAGCGGCGCCTCACCCGACGCGACAACCGTGTCGCATTCGCTTAGACGGGACGGTCAGCTAGCGCCGAAAAGCGCCTCGCAACCCGTGCCGTCAAGGGCCCTGTCGACCCGGCGGCGGTCAGCGGATGAAAGCGCCGTATAGGCCTCGCGCAACCAGCGCAGGCATTTTGCCTGATAGACGAAAGCCTCCTGTTCCCAAGGCTGACCGTCGATCTCGCAGCGGACCTTTCCCGCGCCGCTCGTCACCGCAGCCGCGTTGGCGAGCAGGAATGGGACGTGGACGCGGCCGATCTCCGCAAGAAGCTCCGTAAAGGTTGGCGGCGCGTCGGAGAGGCTGATCCAGTCGTCATCGCCGGCCTCAAGTCCGCTCAGGTCCTCGCATCTTTCGGTCCAGGCATAGGCCCGCGGCGACACCTCGAAAGCGACACTGGCGGGCGTCGGATCCGTGATCACCAGCATCGTCATCTGACCGAAACAGGCGAAGTCTCCCGCGCCGGGGCGGTGCCCGAGGAGGTAGGGCGTGTTCTGTATGTGAGCGTCGAATATGATGAGGAACCGGCGCCAACTCGCCTCGATTACGGGGGCGGTCACCTCGTTCGAGCCGACGACCCCGATGCGCGAGATCTGACGTGCCCTGAAGATCTCGGCCGCTTTATGTCCCTCCTGCGGCGTCATCTGCATGGCCCTCGCGAAAGGCAGATAGGCGCCCGCTCGCTGGGTGTCGGGGGCATTGGACCATCGATAGTGGAACATGCATTTGCTCAGCCACTCATCGCCATAGTCCTCAATCAGCAGATCGAGAAGACGCAAGGCATGATCGGCCGGACGCAACCGCCGCTCCGGATAGGCCTCGTCCAGGAAAGTGAGGATCGGCGTCGTGTCCGATTTCACGAGCGTCAGCGCACCATCCGTGTCCGGAGCGACGAGGTAGGGAACGAGGGGCAATGGCCGCTCCGGCAGCGCCTCGGCCTCCTTGCTGCCGGCGATCACGAATCTGAACGGAAGACGCCGGAAGCGAAGCGCCGCGCGGAGCTTCCGCGTGTAGGGCGAAGCGCCCACGCCAATCACTCGCAGGTCCCGTTCGCCGGCCATCCGCTCCTCACGCGATCCCGCTCGGGCGGGGACGGCCGGAGCCGCCTCCGCGTCAGTTGAAGGTGTAGACATATTCGTCGCCGGGGCCCTGAGGCCTGGTCAATGGCGCATCGATCAGCATCGTCCGGGAGACCAGCGACGGCCAGAGAGGCGGGGGAAGCTTGGCTCGATGGGTGGCGATCAGATCTTTCATGCGCGCGACACGCTCACTTTCGACATCGGCCAGATTTTTCTGCTCGGACGGATCTTCCGCGAGGTTGAAAAGCCACGTCTTCGGCTGGATGTCTTCGACCTGCAGCTTCCAGTCCCGATCGCGGACGACCTGATAGCCGCCAGCTCCCCAGAAAAGCACGTCGTGAGGGCGGGCATCCCCTTTCTTGCCCAGGGCGAAGGGCAGCAAGTCGACCCCGTCGATCTGACGGTCGTTCGGCACTTCGGCACCCGCTGCCACGGCTAGGGTCGTGAACAGATCGAAATGAACAACAGGCCGATGATACTCTGTGCCAGGAGGAATCACACTCGGCCACTTTATGAGGTAGGGGGCGTGGATGCCGCCTTCGAAGAACGTCGATTTCCAGCCCCGATAGGGTTTGTTGATGTCCGGCAGGCCGATATAGTCGGCGCCGCCATTGTCCGAGGTGAAGACGACGATCGTGTTCTCTTCAAGGCCTTGCGCCTTGAGCGCGTCGAGCACGCGCCCGATTCCGCGGTCCAGTTGCCGCATCATGGCGCCATAGACCCGCAGGGTGTGATCGTCGATGTCGGACAGGGCGTCGTAATCCGCCTTGAGCGCCTGAAGCGGCGTGTGCGGTGCGTTGTAGGCAAGGTAGAGAAAGAAGGGGCGGTTGCGGTTGGCCTCGATGACGTCAACAGCGGCATCCGACAGATAGTCCGTCATGTGCGCATCGGGGCGGAACGGCGGGCCGTTATTGTTGCGAACGAAGAACTGAAGCTGGTCCCACAGATAAAGATCGATCGGATCGTAGTCCTGAACGGAATTGACGACGCCGGGATCGTCCTTTGGCAGAAACAGCGATCCCCCCCCCGTAAAAGCCCAGATGTTCATCGAACCCCTGGTTGTTCGGCTGGAAGGCGGCGGCTTCGCCCAAATGCCACTTTCCAAGCTGGACGGTGTGGTATCCGGCCTCGCCGAGAACCTCGGCGAGCGTGATTTCCTCGACTGGCAGGCCCATCTCCTCGACGGAGGGAACCTGTGACTCAAGATCGGCACGGTAGATCTGTTCGCGCCCCTGGGTCTCGAACGTGCCCAGCTTGCGTGCAAAGGCGAGCGGCGTAGGCGTGAAGGCAAAGCCCGAGCGGGTTGGATAGCGGCCCGTCATGATCGAGGCTCGCGAGGGCGCGCAATTGGGATGCCCCGTATAGGCCTCGGTGAAGGTGATCCCGTTCCGGCCAATGGAATCGATGTTCGGTGTCTGAACACGTCCGTTGGCGACGCCACCCCCGTTCAAGCTGATATCGTTGAAGCCCAGATCGTCGACCAGTATCAGAATGATGTTGGGCGGACGATCACCGGCAGGTGGTGCCTCCGGGCCTCTCTCCCAGACCACGTCCTGCGTTGGGCCGATGTCCAACTTTGCACGGAACAGGGTCTTCTTCGGTTCCGCCTCGTCGGCGCCGGACGTTGCTGGCAGCGCCAACGCCAGAACAGCGATAATGGAGAGACTGATGAGCCTGGCTCCGGTCGCGGCTCCCCAACGGATCTTCCCGGTCATCGTCTCTCCCTTCTGCTGGCGCCTTGGCGGCTGTTGCTTTCAACGTTGGTGTGTGGCGGCGGCGCCCGATACCGGCGCCGGCGGTCTCGTCTTCGGCGCGGGCTTCGGCCGGTCGCCGGGACGGCGCCTCCGAGAGGTGAGGTCCGCCGAAGCGTGCTGATGGTCATCGACAGGAACGGCGATACCGAGGCTGCTTGCCATCATCATGGCCATACCTCGCAAAACCCGGGGATCGGCAAGATCCAGCCGCTTGGACGGATTGAGGATCAGATGCGCCAGGGCGCCATGGATCGTCCGAAGGGCCAGATAGACCTGAAAATCAGGGTCGGGAAGATCAGGCGTCCCGCGTGACCGCAAGAATCCCATCAGGCGGTCGCGCGCGTGCAGGTCGGTCCTGCTCATCTCATCGAGCACGTTTTCGCCCCGCATGCTGCGCTGGAACAGCGCCCTCCAGAACCCTCTCTGGCGGCTCATCGCCCGACACGTGCCCAGGACATAGCGGTGAATGACGTCGAAATCCGATTCATCCGACTCCGCAGCGCGGTCAAAGAATTTGTCGATGTTCGCGATATGGTGGGCGACGATGCTCCGCTGAAGTGCAAGGAAGAAGGAGTCCTTGTCCTTGAACCGGCGGTAGAAGCTTCCGGTTGAACATCCTGCTTCCTGCACGATGTCCAAAACGCGCGCCTCGTCATAGCTGAGGCTCGAAAAGACCACCTTCCCCGCCTCCAGCAATCGGTCGTGCATCACCTGGCTCCGCTTCTGGTGAGCCGGATGGATGACCTTGCCCCTTCAAACGCAGCCGGATTGGAAGCAACAATCTGGAGCGAAGAAGGAGGATATTAATGGCGAGGAAGCGTTATTCGCCTGAGGAGATCATCGGCAAATTGCGGTCGGC
>JACAEB010000212.1 GCA_013389075.1 Alphaproteobacteria bacterium | reverse complement strand
GCGTATCGAGCGCCTCGGCAGGCGGGGGGCCGAGCCGGCCGTCGAGGCTCAGCACGGGCTCGTCACTGACCGCAAGGCCGAGCGCGACCGCAAGCCGCTCCCGCTGCGAGAGATAGGCGCTCCGGGCCCGCCGCAGTTCGAGCTCCGTCTCGGCGGCGAGAAGCTCCTCCCGGTGCAGATCGATTTCCGCGATGTTGCCGGCCTCGAAGAGCGCGGACGCGGCGAGCGCCGAGGCGCGGGTGGCCTTTGCCGCCTGCTCGTTCAGCTCCATGAGCTGGCGGGCGGCAATCGCCTCGTAGAAGCTTGCGCGCACGTCCGCGATGAAGTCGACGAGCTCCGCCGAGGCGCGGAGCTGGGCGGCGCCGAACTCGGCCTTCGCCGCGCGCAGCCTTTGCGGCAGGAACAGGAGATCGAGAAGATCGACCCCGAGGCTCGCGACATAATTGGTCGCGGGCTCGCCCTGAACGTCGATGACGAGACCGCTGATGAAGGGATTGGGCGGCCGCCCCTCTTCAATCAGGCGACCGCGCGCGGCCTTGAGTTCAAAGAGCCGCGCGGCAATGGCTCTGTTGTTGAGGAAGGCGATCTCGAGCGCGCTTTCCTCCGTGAGCGGACGGGCGAGGAGCGCGTCGACCCGGCTCCGCGCGGCCTCGGCGGGGATCGTCTCGCCGACGAAGGCGGGCGTGATGCCGCTGCGGTCGGTGATCGTGTCGGAGATGGTGGAAAAGCCCGCGTCGCGCGGCGCGCTCGTGCAGGCCGACAGCGCAAGGCCAGCCACCGCAAGGATCCACCGCCGAGTCATTTCCTGCGACCGCCCAGTATGTCCACGAGTTCGCTCACCTTCGCCCGGCGCTCGGCGAGATCGTCGGAGCGCAGGGCATGGTCCACGCAGGTCTGGAGGTGATCGTCGAGCACCACCGCCTCGAGACTGTTCAGGGCGGCCCTGATGGCCTGGAACTGGCGGACCACGTCGATGCAGTAGCGGTCCTCCGCCACCATGCGCGCGACGCCGCGCACCTGCCCCTCGATCCGGGCGAGGCGCTTGAGGGCCGCTTGCTTTGCATCGGTTCGCATGGTCAGATACCCTATAGGGGGTAGGGGGTATAGTCAACCCGCCCCCTCCGGCACGGTGCGGAGGCATGAGCCCATGAAGACCCTGTTTCTCGGCCTGAGCTTTCTGATCCTCACCGTGGCGGGCGCGCATGCGCACGCCATGGTGGAGCGCGCGAACATTGTCGAGGGGGCCAGCTATACGCCGCCGCCCGAGGCCTTCGAGGTGACCTTCATCCACGAGGTGGCGCTCGCGGCGGTGACCATCGAGACGAGTCTTGGAGAGACGGTCGATATAGGCTTTGCGCCGGACAAGGCGGTCAAGGCCTCCTTCCGCGTGCCTCTGCCCGTGCTCGCGCCCGCCGATTACATCCTGTCCTGGCGCGCCCTCGCCAAAGACGGGCACGTGATGGCCGGCAAGATCCACTTCACCGTGGAGTAGGCGGTCCGTCCGCATGTTGACCTTGCTGATCCTCGCGGCGACGCTCGGCGTCCAGTCGGCGGGTCTCGCCGCGGCGGGACTGTCGCTGCACGTGGCCCTCGGGATCGCCCGTGGGGAGAGGGCGGGGGCACTGCGACCCTGGATCGTCGGGCTCGCGGGGCTTGCCGCCCTTGCGGGGACGGCGCGCCTCCTCGCCGGTGCGGCGGCGCTCGGCGGCGGCCTTCCGCAGTCGGTCGATCCGCAGATGCTCGGCTTCGTCTGGGCGGCACGCGGGGAGGGGATGGTCCTTCTCCTTGCGGGCGCGGGGCTCGCGGCGCTCGGCGCGTGGACGCGGGACCGGCCTCTTCTCCTTGCCGGCGCCCTCGCGCTTTCCGCGAGCTTCGCGCTCGGCGGGCACGTCACGGACCACGCCTTTCCCCTCCCGCCCCTCCTCGCGCTGCATGTGGCGATCGCCGCCTTCTGGGTCGTGGCGCCGGTCACGCTCTGGCCACGTGCCGTCGCGGGCGATACCGAGCTGAGGGGGGGCGCTCGAGCTCTTCGGCGCGCTTGCGCTCTGGCTCGTTCCGCTCCTTTTTTTTGCGGGGGGCGGGCTCGCGCTTGCCCTTGCGGGCGGCGTGCGGGCGATGATCGCCACCGCCTACGGCCAGCTGCTCCTCGCCAAGCTCGTCCTCGCCGGCGCGGCGCTGGGGCTTGGTGCTCTCAACAAGGTCAGCCTGACGGCCCGGCTCCGCGACGCGCCGGTCCAGGCGCGGGGCCAGCTGCGCGCGAGCCTCGCCGCCGAGGCCGTCCTCTTCGCCGGGGCGCTCGTCCTCGTCGCCCTCGCCACCACGATCGCCGGCCCCGGCGCGGGGTGAGGCGGCCGCCATTTGCGAATCGCCGCGCATCCGGCGGACGATGGGCGCAGATGCAACGGCCCGAGGGGAACCGCCAATGAACGAGGAGGCAATCGCGCCCGCGCCCGTGCCCGGGCCGGCATCCGAACCCGCGCCGCCCGGCTCGGCGCTCGAGGAGCTGTTCGGGGGCGGGAGCCTGAGGGCGCGGGCGGAGGAGGCCCTGCGCTGGCTCCTCGAGACGGTCCTCGTCGTCGACACGCTGATCGCGCTCGCCCTCATCGCGGGCGCGGTCCTGCTCGCGGGGCTGCTCGCCCGGCCGGCCGGGCGGCTGATCGCGCGGCTGCCGCTCGCGCGCATTCCGGACGATCTCGGCAAGCGCCTCGTCGCCTCCGTCCGTCTGCTGATCAGCCCCATCCTCGCGCTCGTCTTCCTCCAGGTGATGGTGGGCGTGATGGCGGGGCTCGGCCGCCCGACCGCGCTCGTCGAGGCGGCGGTCTCGCTGCTCACCGCCTGGGTGGTGATCCGTCTCGTCACGCTCGTCATCCGCTCCCCGCTCTGGTCGCGGGCGGCCTTCTTCATCGCCTGGCCGCTGGCGGCGCTCGACATTCTGGGTCTGCTCGGCCCCATCATGCGCCAGCTCGACGCGGCGGCGATCCCGCTCGGCGAGGGCGCCGACCTGTCCGCGCTCGATGTCCTCCGCGGGCTGATCGCCTTCATCGTGCTGTTCTGGGTCGCCTCGACCATCGGGCGCTTCCTCGAGCGGCGCATCTACGCGCTCGAGGAGCTGACGCCCTCCCTCCAGGTGCTCATCGTCCATGTGCTGCGCGTCCTGCTGCCCGTGATCGCCTTCGTGGCGGCGCTGCAGATGATCGGGGTGAACCTCGCGGCGCTCGCCGTCTTCTCGGGGGCGGTGGGGCTCGGGGTGGGGCTCGGCCTCCAGCGCTCCATCGCCAATCTCGTCGCCGGCTTCACGCTGATCATGGACAAATCCATCAAGCCCGGCGACGTCGTCTCCGTGAACGACACCTTCGGCTGGGTAACCTCCATGGGGCGCGTTATGCCGCGATCGAGACGCGCGACGGCATCTCCCATCTCGTGCCGAACGAACACTTCATCGTGAACGGGGTCGAGAACTGGTCGCATGGCGACAAGCTCGTGCGGCTGAAGATCCCCTTCGGCGTCGCCTACGGCACCGACCCGCACCGGGCGATCGCGCTCGTCGAGGCGGCGGCGGCCGGCAGTCCGCGCGTCATGGCCGAGCCGCCGCCCCTGTGCCATCTCACGGGCTTCGGCGACAGCTCGGTCGATTTCGAAGTGCGCGTCTGGATCAACGATCCGCAAAACGGCATTATAAATGTGAAAGGCAAGGTGCTGCTCGCGATCTGGGACGCCTTCCAGCGCGAGGGCATCGAGATCCCCTTCCCGCAGCGCGATCTCCACATCCGCTCGGCGCCGGGGCTCGAGCCGCTCGTGGAGCGCGTCCCGGCCCGCGCGCCCCATGCCGAGGGGGCCGGCGCGGCGCGGGGCTGATCTGCGCCGATTTGTCCTCGCCGCCCCCTTTTCGCGGGTGCGCGCGGCCCCTATATCGCGATCACTCAGCAATGAGGCCGAGCCAGCCCCCCAATCCCCCAACCCCAATGGCTCGGCGGTCGGGCGGGTCGCATCACGCGGCCCGCCCGATCTTTTTCAGGCCCGCCTTTCAGGCATGGCCGGGCGGGGCGGAGGCGGTGCGGTCGGCGAGGATCTCGAGCCGCGCCTTGTCGCGCACATAGAGGGTCTTCGACTTGCGCTCGGCGATACCGGCGCTCGCGAGCTGGCTGAGGACGCGCGCCACGGTCTCGCGTGTGGTGGAGGCCTGGCTCGCGATCTGCGCCTGGGTGGGGAGCGGGTAGACGATCCAGGACCCGGCCCGGACGGGATCGGGCTTCACGAGCCGCAGCAGTTCGGTATAGACGCGCTGATAGGCCGACAGCGTGGCCAGATCCATGATCTTGTCGTCGCAGATGCGCACGATGGCCGCGAGCTTGCCGAGAACCTTGAGGGCGATCTGCGGCTGGCGCATCAGGAGGTCGCGGAAGCTCGCCGGCTCGAGCGCGGCGAGGCGCGAGCGTTCGAGGGCGACGACCGTGGCCGACCGCGGCAGGCCGTCGATCGCCGACAGTTCGCCGAAATAGTCCCCCGCCTGGGCATGGGCGAAGGCGACCTCGCGTCCGCTGGTCGAGTAATTCACGATCCGCACGGCCCCCGCGACCAGAAAGAAAACGTCCCGGCTGTCGCTGTCGCGGCTGAGGAGGATCTCGCCCGGCTGCGCCGAGAGCCATCGGACCCGCCCCTCGAGGTCACGCAGGGCGGCGGCGTCGAGCCCGTCGAGAAGACGGCAGGCCGCCAGCCCCGGCGCCGGCTTCGCGGCCGGATCGGCAGACGCGGGCGGAGCGAGGGGCGTGGTCATGGAACCTCCCGGGGGCTGAGATGCCCACCCCTAGTGCGGAACCGGGCGCGAAACAAGATGGTTCGGTCTTTCGCGCCGTCCTGTGTCCGCTGCCGGCGCGTGCTTCCCTCAGCGGCCGGATTCCTCTAGCGTGCGCAAGGCGCCGGACTGAGTCTGCCTCGTGCGTTGATGAGGCATGCCCGTTGCGCCGCCGGCTTCGCCGGCCCTGCAATGCCTGCCGCCGGCCGCGCGTCGCCGTCTCCGGGCGGCCGGATCCCCTTCAGATCGGTCGAGATGGCCGGGAGTGTCGAGATGAAGCGAATTGCCACCATTCTTGCCGCCGCCCTGATCGGGCTGGCCGCCTGCACCACCACCGATCCCTATTCGGGCGAGACGAAGACGAGCAACACGACCAAGGGCGCGGCGCTCGGCGCGCTCGGCGGCGCCATCGTGGGCGCCCTCACCAACACCTCGAGCGGCACCCAGGCCGCCCGCAACGCGCTGATCGGGGCGGGCGTGGGCGCGCTCGCGGGCGGCGCCGTCGGCCAGTACATGGACCGTCAGGAAGCGGCCCTGCGCCAGCGCCTCGCCGGCACGGGCGTGGGCGTGCGGCGGGTCGGCGACCAGCTTCTGCTGGTGATGCCCGGCAACATCACCTTCGCCACCGACTCCTCCGACATCAACGCCTCCTTCTATACGGTGCTCAACGACGTCTCGCTCGTCCTCAACGAGTTCAACAAGACCACCGTGGAAGTGCTCGGCCACACCGACAGCACGGGCTCGGATGCCTACAACCAGCAGCTGTCCCAGCAGCGGGCGGGCTCCGTGAGCCAGTATCTCGTCGGACAGGGCGTGATGCCCCAGCGTCTGATCGTGCACGGCTATGGCGAGAGCGCGCCCGTCGCTCCGAACGAGACGCCCGAGGGCCGCGCCCAGAACCGGCGGGTCGAGATCCGCATCTCGCCGCTGACCACGAGCTGATCGGGTGCTCCGGACCTTGCGGGGGACGGTCTCGTCCGTCCCCCGCGCGGGTCGGGCCACCTTTCGCGCCATCGACGGTTTAACCTTCTGGAAAGGGCCCTCCCCCGAGGCTTCGCCCCGAAGGAGCGGCCGGCTTGCCGAAAGTGACGCCCCATGTCCAAGCGCGTGAACGTCATCATCACCGTCATCTACGGTCTGGTCGCGCTGGCCCTCGCGAGCACGCTGCACGGTCTTGCGGGGCTCGAGGGTCTGGCGAGCCTGCTCATCGGCGCCGTCCTCTTCCTCGTCTTTGTCCAGTTCCACATGTATGTGGTCCACGAAATGGAGAGCGAGGCCGTGGCGGGCGAGCTCACCGATCTCAGATCCGCCAATCTCGAGCTCAAGGACGAGCTCGACGTGGCGCGCGAGGAGATGCAGGAGATCGCCCGCAGCTACGAGGAGAAGAGCCGCACACGGACGGCCGAGATCAAGTCCGAGATGCGCGTCCTCGAATCCCTGATCCAGGAGCTCGCCGACGGCATCGCCGAGAAGGCCATGTCGAGCGGAGGGGCCGACGCGGTCGAGCCGGAGGAGACGGAGGGCGAGGCGGCCGAGGGTCCCTATCTCGCCGAGGGCGGCTCGGGCGAGCTTCTCGACCTCATCCAGTCCTCGCTCGAGGAGAACCGCGTCGACCTCTACCTCCAGCCCATCGTCGCCCTTCCGCAGCGCCGCATCCTCTTCTATGAGGGCTACACGCGGCTGCGCACCCCCTCCGGCGATCTCATCACGCCGCGCCAGTATCTTCCGGTCGCGGAAGATGCCGGGCTCATGTCGGTCATCGACAACCTGCTGCTGTTCCGCTGCGTGCAGGTCGTCCGCAAGCTGACCGAGCGGCATCGCGATACCGCCATCTTCTGCAACATCTCGAGCCATTCGCTGGCCGACCAGGCCTTCTTTCCGCAGTTTCTCGAGTTCCTGCGCCACAATCGCGACCTGTCGCTGTCGCTGATCTTCGAGTTCGGCCAGGACACGATCGAGGAGGCGAGCAAGCCCGCGCTCGACAATCTCGCCGTGCTTGCGGGCCTTGGCTTCCATTTCTCGATGGACAAGGTCCACAAGCTCGACATCGATCCGCGCTCGCTGCGGGACCGGAGCTTCCGCTATCTGAAGGTTTCGGCGGAGATGCTGCTCACCGGCATGACGACGGCGCGGGCGCGCTTCACGGCCGAGGATCTCAAGACGCTGCTCGCCCGCTATGGCATCGAGCTGATCGCCGAGAAGATCGAGACCGAGCGCACGGTGATCGACATCATCGATCACGAAATCGCCTATGGGCAGGGCTTCCTGTTCGGACGTCCCCGGCCGATCCGCGACGCGGCCATCGGCCCGACCGTCTCGCCCGAGGAGCCGCTGCGCCGCGCAGGGTGAGGGGCAAGAGGGCTCAGCCCGGCAGGCCCCGCGCCACGAAATGGGGATTGAGGAAGCCCTCGTCGCGCTTGCCATAGACGAGCGGACGGCCCTCGAGATCGCTGACCATGCCCCCGGCCGCCCGCAGCACGGCATCGCCCGCCGCCGTGTCCCATTCCATCGTGTTGCCGTGGCGGGGATAGATGTCCGCCTCGCCCGCGGCGACGAGGCAGAACTTCAGCGAGGATCCCGCCGCGGCGATGTCCTTGATCGTGTAGCGGGCGAGATAGTCTTCCGTCTTGGTGTCGCGGTGCGACCGGCTCGCCACGGCGACGAGCCCGTCCGCCCCCGGCGCGCGGGCCCGGATGCGCGTCGCCTGCGCGATGGGCGGGGTGTCGAGGCCGGGGCGGGCATCGACCGAATAGGCATGGGCCTCGCCCGGCGGCCAGCCGAGGAAGAGCCGTCCCTTGGCGGGCGCATAGACGCAGCCGACCAGCGGCACGCCCTTCTCGACGAGGGCGATGTTCACCGTGAACTCGCCATTGCGCTTGATGAATTCCTTGGTGCCGTCGAGCGGGTCGACGAGGATGAAGCGCTCGACGCTCGCGGGCAGGTGCCCGGCCGCGGCGGCTTCCTCGGCCAGAACGGGAATGCCGGGCGCGACGCGCGCGAGCTCGGTGAGGATGATCCGCTCGCCTGCCTCGTCCGCATCGGTGACGGGAGAGGCGTCGTCCTTGGACCGCACCGCGTGCTCACCTTCGTAGATGGAGAGGATCGCGGCGCCCGCCTTCAGCGCGATCGCCTTGAAGGCCTGGGCGAGCACGGCATGCTCGCCGCTGTCGGGAACCTGTGCGGTCATGGACGCTCCGTCATCTGGCGCGGCGGCGCACGGGGCCGCGGCGAGGCGCCGCTTTCTCGCCCTTCGGGCGGGCGGGGTCAAGCGGCCGGCGCAGATGGTGCCCTCGGGGTGCTTGCCGCGCGGTTTACGGCCGTTCGCCGCGCGGGGGGTCGATCCGTTCGAGCGTCACGACATCGGCATGGATGAGCTGCTTGCCCGCATGCTCGAAATTCACGGTGACCCTGTGGCCGATGATGGTCTGCACCTGGCCGATGCCCCAGTCCTCCGCCTGCGGATGACGGACATAGTCGCCCGGGCTGAAGGCATGAAGCATGCGGACGGGTCCTCCGGCCATTGGGGGCGCAGCTCCGTTTGCGCCTTCCGCCAATCAGTGTATCAGAGAGGGAAATCCCGGTGAATCAAACCCGACAGGGGAGGAAAGGCTTCATGATGGAGCTTGAGCTTGCGGCGCTTCTGTCATCGCGCATCTGCCATGATCTCATCAGCCCCGTCGGCGCGCTCGCCAACGGGGTCGAGGTGCTCGAGGACGAAAACGACGGGGAGCTGCGCGAGAGCGCGCTCCGGCTGATCGGCTCGAGCGCCGCCCAGGCCTCCGCCAAGCTCCAGTTCGCCCGCCTCGCCTATGGTTCGGCATCCGCCCAGGGGGGGTCGATCGACACCGCCGACGCCGAGCACGTCGCGCGCGAGCTGTTCAAGTCGATGAAGGTGACGCTCGACTGGCAGCTCACGCCCCGCATCGCCCACAAGGACGATGTGAAGCTCGTCCTCAACCTCATCCAGATCGCCGCCGAAGCCGCCCCGCGCGGCGGGGTCATCCGCATCACGGGCGATACGGGCGATGCCGACGGGGCGGGGCCGGAGGGACTCATCGTCTCCGCCGAGGGGCCGAACGCGCGGCTCCGCGAGGAGGTGGCCCAGCTTCTGGCGGGCGTCGAGGACGAGGCGCTGCTCGACCCGCGCACTGTGCAGCCCTATCTCGCGGCGCTCCTCGCCCGGCGGCGGGGGCTTACGCTGGTCGCCGAGGCGGTTCAGGACCGGGTTGTCCTCACCGGCCGGCGGGGCTGACGGCGCCGCAAGGTCCCCTCCGCTGCGATTGGGACGGACCGCTTACTGTTTTACGAGCCCTTAAAGTGTTTCGCGCAATGGTTGAGGTCTCCGCCCGAGGTCGGACCCTCAGCCGAGGATTGCGCGCATGGACGATCTGCTCACCGAATTCCTGACCGAAACCGCCGAGAGCCTCGACGTGATCGACCTCGAGCTGGTCACGCTTGAGAGCGACCCCAACAACCGGGCCCTGATCGACAAGATCTTCCGGCTCGTCCACACCATCAAGGGAACGTGCGGATTTCTTGGCCTGCCGCGGCTCGAGACGGTGGCGCATGCCTCCGAGACGGTGCTCGGCAAGGTGCGTGACGGCGAGCTCGCCGTCACGAGCGAGGGCGTCACGCTGATCCTCGCCTCGCTCGACCGCATCAAGGAAATCCTCGCCCATCTCGGGCAGACCCAGACCGAACCCGAGGGCGACGACGCACAGCTTCTCGACGCGCTCGCGCGTGCCGCCGAGGGCGACATGAGCGCGGGGCCCGGAGCCAAGAGCACTCAACCCGCGATAGAGGCAGCGCCCGAGCCCGAACCCGACCAGGAGCCCGAGCCGGAGGCGGCGCCCGTGGCGGCTCAGAGCCAGCCGCCCGCGCGCGGCCCCTCGCGCGAGGAGAGCGCGCCGCCCGCCGCCAAGGGCGGCGAGGCGATCGGCGCCCAGTCGATCCGCGTGAATGTGGACGTCATCGAGAACCTGATGACCATGGTCAGCGAGCTGGTGCTCACGCGCAACCAGCTCCTCGAGATGGTCCGCCATCTCGACGACAGCGAATTCAAGGTGCCGCTGCAAAGGCTCTCGGCCGTCACGGGCGAGCTTCAGGACGCCGTGATGAAGACGCGGATGCAGCCCATCGGCAATGCCTGGTCGAAGCTCCCGCGCATCGTCCGCGACCTCGCCCACGAACTGGGCAAGAAGATCGACCTCCAGATGATCGGCGCCGAGACCGAACTCGACCGCCAGGTCCTCGAGATGATCAAGGACCCGCTCACCCACATGGTGCGCAACTCGGCCGATCACGGGCTCGAGCTGCCCGAGGAGCGGCGCGCGGCCGGCAAGGCCGAGACGGGCCGCATCACCTTGCGCGCCTATCACGAGGGCGGGCACATCCTCATCGAGGTGCGCGACGACGGGCGTGGCCTCGACTGCGAGAAGATCCGCCAGAAGGCGCTCGCGCGCGGACTTGCCACCGAGGGCGTCATCGAGAGCATGAGCGAGGCCCAGCTCCAGAAGTTCATCTTCCATCCGGGCTTCTCGACCGCCGCCAAGGTGACCAACGTATCGGGCCGCGGCGTCGGCATGGATGTCGTGCGCACCAATATCGAGCAGATCGGCGGCACGATCGAGCTGCGCTCGCAGGCCGGCAAGGGAACGACCTTCCTCATCAAGATCCCGCTTACGCTCGCCATCGTCTCGGCGCTGATCGTTTCCGCCGGCGAGGCGCGCTTCGCGGTGCCACAGCTCGCGGTGCGCGAACTCGTGCGCGTCGCTCCGGGGTCGGAGTATCAGATCGAGCGCATCCAGAACGCGGCCGTGCTGCGGCTGCGCAACAAGCTCCTGCCGCTCGTCTCGCTGTCCGAGTGCCTCGGCATGGCGGCCGGAGCGAGCGCCCAGCGCGATGCCTTCATCATCGTGACCCAGGTCGGCCGGCGCCAGTTCGGCATCATCGTCGACGCCGTGTTCGACACCGAGGAGATCGTGGTCAAGCCCGTCGCCTCCATCCTGCGCGACATACCGCTCTTCTCGGGCAACACCATTATGGGCGACGGCTCGGTGATCATGATCGTGGATCCCAACGGCCTTGCCGACGCCATCGCGCCCGAGCAGGGCGAGGAGGATGCGGGCGAGGGCGAGACCGTGGTCCGCCTCGCCGACCGTCAGGACAAGACCGCCTTCCTCATCGTCAAGGCCGGCAATGACGAACCGCTGGCGGTGCCGCTCGCGCTCGTCACGCGCCTCGAGGAGATCGAGTGCGAGAAGCTCGAGACGGCGGGCGGGCGCACGGTGGTGCAGTATCGCGGCCGCCTCATGCCGGTCATCCATCCCTCGGGTTACATCGCGCCCGAACGGGGCAAGCGCCAGCCGCTGCTCGTCTTCGCGGAAGGCGACCGCGTCGCCGGAATCGCCGTCGACGAGATCGTGGACATCGTGGAAGAACGGCTCTCGATCGAGCTCGAGCCCGACAGCTCGGGCACGCTCGGCACGGCCGTGCTGCGCGGCCGGGCGACACGGATCTTCGACGTCGCCCATTACCTCACCTCGATCCATGCCGACTGGTTCTCCGCGCGCCTCAAGGCGACGGGGCAGGGCCGCCGCGTGCTGCTCGTCGACGACAGCGCCTTCTTCCGCTCCATCCTCGAGCCGCTCCTGCGTGCGGCCGGCTATCTCGTCACCTCGGTCGGCGATGCCGCCGAGGCCCTCCGGCTGCGGGAGCAGGGCGAGAGCTTCGATGCCATCCTCAGCGACATTGAAATGCCGGATACGGACGGCTTCGGATTCGCCGCCGCCGTGAAGGCGGGCCCGGGCTGGGAGACGGTGCCGCTTATCGCGGTCTCGGCCCATGGCGAGCCGGACGACATCGCCCGCGGCCTCGCGGCGGGCTTCGACGCCTATGTGTCCAAGTCCGATCGCGACCAGATCCTCGGCGCCATCGCCGATCTTCTCACCGGCCAGCGTGCCGCTGCCTGAGGGAGAGACGCATGCAGACGAACACTTACGAGCCCGCCGATTTCGTCACCGTTTCCGTCGGCGGCCAGCTCTTCGGCATTCCGGTCTCTGTCATCCAGGACGTCTTCTCGCCCGCGGCGGTGACGCGCGTGCCGCTGGCGCGGCCCGAGGTGAGCGGCGTTCTCAATCTCCGTGGCCGGATCGTCACCGCCATCGATCTCCGCTGCCGCTTCTCGATCGCGGACGAGGAGCGGCCCGAGCGGCCGATGGCGATCGGCATCGAGAAGGCCGGCGAGGTCTATGGCCTCATGGTCGACGAGGTCGGCGAGGTCCTGCGCCTCGAGGCGGGCGACATCGATCCCAATCCGGTCAATCTCGACGACCGCTGGGCGCGGTTTTCCGCAGGCATTCACCGGCTCGACGGGCGGCTCATGGTCGTTCTCGACGTTGACCGCCTGCTCAGCTTCGGGTCCCTCGAGGACGCGGCAT
Source organism: Alphaproteobacteria bacterium (assembly GCA_013389075.1). GTDB lineage: Bacteria > Pseudomonadota > Alphaproteobacteria > JACAEB01 > JACAEB01 > JACAEB01. The sequence continues at coordinate 2,529 of JACAEB010000212.1, read as the reverse complement.
AGGAGGCCCTCATGGGAAAGGCCTGTCTCGTCGTTGACGATTCCCGCGTCATCCGCAAGGTGGCGCGCTCCATGCTGGAGGAGCTGGGATTCTCCGTACACGAAGCGGAGGACGGCCTCACCGCGCTCGACGCCTGCCGGCAGTCCATGCCGGAGGCGATCCTTCTCGACTGGAACATGCCCAATCTCAACGGCATCGAGTTCCTGCGCCGCCTGCGGCGCGAGGAGCCGGGGGGCGAGGGCCCGATCGTCGTCTTCTGCACGACCGAAAGCGATATCGGCCGCATTTCCGAGGCGCTCGAGGCCGGCGCGAGCGAGTTCATCATGAAGCCCTTCGACCGGGACATCCTGCAGGCGAAGCTGGCCGAAGTGGGGCTCGTCTAGTCCGTGAGCGCACAAAGAGACGTTTCCCCCGCAGCGGCAACTCCCGCCACGGCCGGCCCCATCCGGGTCATGGTCGTCGACGACAGCGCGGTCCTGCGCGGACTGACCAAGCGCTGGATCGACGCCGAGCCCGACATGGAGGTCGTCGCCTCCGCCTCCAACGGCGCGCAGGCGCTGAAGGAGCTCGCGGGCGCGCATTGCGACGTGATCGTGCTCGACATCGAAATGCCGGTCATGGACGGCATCACCGCGCTGCCGCAGCTCATCCAGGCCGATCCGTCCGTCCGCGTCATCATGTCCTCCACACTGACGCGGCGGAACGCCTCGATCACGCTCAAGGCGCTGTCCATGGGCGCGGCCGACTGCATCGCCAAGCCCGAGGCCTCCAAGGGCATCGCGGCGGCGACCGCCTTCCGCGACGAGCTCGTGACGAAGGTGCGCGGCCTTGCCCCCTCCGCGGGCAGAGCGCGGCGCAAGGCCGATCCCGCTCCGCGCGCCACCTCGCCCGCGCCCGCGCCAAGAGCCGCGGCCACGGGTCCGATCACACTGCGCCCGACGGGCGCGCGGGCGGAGCGGCCGGCCATCCTGTGCATCGGCAGCTCCACGGGCGGGCCGAACGCGCTCCTCCGGGTGCTCGCCGACTGCAAGGCGGCGCTCAGCGTTCCGGTGGTGATCACCCAGCACATGCCCGCCATGTTCACCGCCATTCTCGCCGAACATCTGGCCTCCGCCACCGGTCATCCCTGCGCCGAGGCGCGGCAGGGCGAGGGGCTCGTGCCCGGTCACATCTATGTGGCGCCGGGAGATTTCCACATGCGGCTCGTGCGGATGGGCGAGGGCGTCTCGATCGCGCTCGACCAGGGCCCGCGGATCAATTTCTGCCGTCCGTCCGTAGACCCCCTGTTCCAGTCCGTGGCATCCATCTATGGCGCCCGCACGCTTGCGGTGATGCTGACGGGGATGGGCGCGGATGGCTGCGGGGGCACGCGCGCGATCGCCGAGGCCCACGGAACGGTCATCGCCCAGGACGAGGCGAGCAGCGTCGTCTGGGGCATGCCCGGAGCGGTGGCCCAGGCGGGGCTTGCGAACAAGGTTCTGCCGCTGCCGCAGATCGGCCCCGAGATCGCGGCCGTCATGAGAGGGGGCGTGCGATGAACACGGCCGATATGGATGCGCTCGCGGAGATCGTCCGTCTGCGGTCTGGCCTCGCGCTGTCCGCCGACAAGGCCTATCTCGTCGAGAGCCGGCTCACCCCGCTCGCCCGGCGGCACGGCTTCGAGCGGCTCGCCGACCTGCTCGAGGTCCTGCGCCGGGGAGCGCCCGAGGCGCTCCTCGCCGACGTTACCGAGGCCATGACGACCAATGAATCCTTCTTCTTCCGCGACAAGACCCCCTTCGATCTGTTCGCGGAGCGGATGCTGCCCTCGCTGATCGCCGCACGGGGGGCGGGCCAGTCCGTGCGCATCTGGTGCGCGGCGAGCTCGACCGGGCAGGAGCCCTATTCGCTCGCCATGACGCTGCGCGAGAAGGGCGCCCGGCTCGGCGCGCTGCGGGCGGAGATCATCGCGACCGACATCTCGCGGGCCGTTCTCGAGCGGGCGAAGGCGGGCGTCTACACGAAGTTCGAGGTGCAGCGCGGCCTGCCCATCCAGCTTCTCGTCAAGTATTTCGAGCAGGCGGGCGATGACTGGCGCCTCAAGCCGGAGATCCGGCAGATGGTGCAGTTCCGCGCCTTCAACCTCCTGACGCCCTTCACGCCGCTCGGCCGGTTCGACATCATCTTCTGCCGGAACGTCCTCATCTATTTCGATCGTCCGACCAAGGCCGATGTGCTCGAGCGCATGCGCCAGGCGCTGGCACCGGACGGCTATCTCGTGCTTGGCGCCGCCGAGACCGTGCTCGGCATCACGGAGGCCTTCGAGCCGGTGCCGGAGGCGCGCGGCCTCTACCGCCCGGTAGCGGGGGAGCGGAAGGCGGCGTCGAGCGCGCCGCCGCGCGCGGCGGCCTCGGCCCGCTGATCCCTTGAACGTCATTGCGAGCGAAGCGAAGCAATCCAGCGCCACGCGCGTTCGGCGCTCGCGATGACAGCGATAGGTCCGGGCAAGGATCAGCCGCCCCCCCCGCTCCGGCCCCACGCCCCCCGCTG